>CAYUJE010000206.1:0-12142 GCA_964444865.1 uncultured Pirellulaceae bacterium
AAGTGGCTGTCTTCGCTGTTGCCGACGGGTCGGTCCAAGCTGATTGGGTAGCGGCTCATGGCAAGAACGCGGCGGGCTTCGTCCACCGTGGTCTTGGCCCGGCGAGCGGTCTCTTCGAGCGTCGGTTCGCGGCCGAGTTCCTGCAGCAGTTGCCGAGAGACATTCCGTACGCGGGACATGGTTTCGACCATGTGGACCGGAATGCGGATGGTGCGGCTCTGGTCGGCAACGGCCCGGGTGATGGCCTGGCGAATCCACCAGGTGGCGTAGGTGCTGAACTTGTAGCCGCGACGGTATTCGAACTTGTCCACCGCCCGCATCAGACCGGCGTTTCCTTCCTGAATCAAATCCAGGAACGACAGGCCGCGGTTGCGGTATTTTTTGGCGATGGAAACGACGAGCCGCAGGTTGCCTTCGGAAAGTTCCCGTTTGGCCCGCTGGTATTCGGTATAGACTGCTTTGAGGGTTTCCACACGTTTGCGGAGACTGTTCGGCGTTTCCTGCGTGGCAATCAGGATATTACGAAATTCGCTGACCCAGGGCTTCCGCTCAGTGGCGGCACCCTTGTCTTTGGCGTGCGCTTCAATCTTGCCGCGCAGTTCGGTCAGCCGGCCCGAGAAGTCCTCGAGTTGGCGAATCATCTGCTCGATCCGCTGGGTTCGCAAACCGAGTTCCTCCACCAGGCGAACCGCCCGGCGGCGGCGGCGGGAGAGGCGTTTCCAGGCTGCTTCCCGTTTCTTGCGGGGATTGGACTTGCCGAGGGCGGTGAGATAGTCCTTGCGGTTTCTTTTGAGCAGAATCTCCAGCGTCCGCAAGTTGTGCGGCAGCCGGCCGAGGATCTGGTCTTTCTCCAGCTTGTCGGTGACGGAAACTTGCACGGTGCGGTCAAAGGGGAGCTCCCCTTCGTGGACGCGCTTGAGGATTTTGAAAGCTTGCTGGATCACATAGTCGCATTCCAGCAGCTTGGTGCGGAAACGGCGGCGGGTGACTTCGATCTTTTTGGCCAGGAAGATTTCCTGGGCTCGGGTCAGGAGCGGGATTTCGCCCATCTGCGTCAGGTACATGCGGACCGGGTCATCCGACCACGATTCCGCTTCGTCACCCAGCGAGCTGAGGATGTCTTCCTCCAGCTTGACCGGGCCGTCGGCATCGGCGGCATCCGACGTGTCGAGGTCGTCTCCATCTTCGAGATCTAGCTCGGCGACGGCTTGGGCGGCAAAGCCCTCTTCCTCATCGGGTGCGCGGGCAACGGCTTCTTCGTCAAATTCTTCGAGGAGCGGGTCGTACAAGGGGAGTACTCCTACACCAGTTAGGCGGATAGGGGTTGCGAAAATACGGTAAAGGCCAGAGCGAGCCCGCGATCAACCTCAGGCAACTGCCGGTGGCAATTCAGGAGTTGGTTCGGACGGCTGGCATGGTCGGGCATGGATCTAGGTACGGAGAACATTCGGCTGTGGTGCTGGCATTTTTTCAGGCGAAACAATTCTAACACCATTGCACGATTTGTCCGGAGGAACTGACAAATTGGTAAGAAATTACGTGTGGAGCTGGTTTGCCGTGGCACGTTAACACTTACCTCATGCGAGCAGTCTTCCAGACTGTCACACTCACAAGCTTTCGCACGCCAACGCAGTAGCAACGAAAGGAACATAGTAAGGGTGAAGGAAGATTTGCCGGTACCGTCCTGGAGTGGACCGACAAGACGTTTGGAATAAACCACCCTGCTCCGCAGGGCGCAAAAATCACTCTTCCCAGACCAACCAGGAAGCCTTCTCTCGTTTCTCAATTCCAATCGTCAACCGCTTCAGCCTCAGCGACATGTCCAAAGGTAGGGGGGGAGGGACGTGCGTCGCAGCTAGGTAGCGGTTAGTCTAATTGTAACTACGCGACGGGCAGGGTCTAGGGTCTAATTGTGGTAAAAATGACGAATACTCCTGAGGCGAGGGTGCCAGGCGAAAGGAAGTTCTTCGTGCCTCCAGGTGCTGCTGCGAGGCGGCGTCCGGATGCTTGCGGCAGTTTGGCGGGACGGCTAGCATGAAGCACGGAAATAATGGCTGGCCGAGTGCCCGTCGTTGCCGCTTCTGGCCAAATTTGTGCGAGTTTTTTCCTCCTTTGCGGTTTACGTAAACTATGGCTGGCATTGATCTTCGCGGCTGTGTGGCATTGGTAACCGGGGCCAGTTTGGGAATTGGTCGGGCGACCGCCATTGCCTTGGGACAGGCGGGGGCCAAGGTCGGCGTCAACTACCGCTCCAACCACGAAAAAGCGCAGGAAGTGGTGGACGAGATTCGCAGAGCGGGCTCGGATGCCATTCTGTTGCCGGCGGATGTTGCCGACCAGTCGGCCGTAGAAAAGATGGTGGCCGAAACCGCGGAAAAATTTGGAAAACTGGACATCGCGGTCAGCAATGCCGCCTATAGCGACCGGGATCGCTTCTTCGAAGCTGACATGGTCGGTTTCCGCCGCACGGTGGATGTGACGATGTGGGGAGCGTTCTATCTGATGCGGGCCGCCACCCAGCAAATGATCAAGCAAGGGGGGGGCGGCAATATCTGCCTCGTTAGCTCGCCGCATGCCTTCATCCCGGCTCCGCGGGCCATGGCCTACAACATGTCCAAGGCAGCGCTGGAGCACATGGCCCGAACCGCGGCCATTGAAGTCGCGGAATATCGCGTCCGCATCAACATTATCCAGCCCGGCTGGACCGACACTCCCGGTGAGCGGAAGTTTGCCAGCGAAGATACTTTACAAACCGCGGGAGCCAAAATCCCGCTTGGTCGGCTCGGAACCCCCGAGGAAGTCGCCCGCAGCATCCTGTTCCTGACCGATCCGGCCAACGACTACATGACCGGTGCCTGCCTACTGGTGGATGGAGGAATCAGTCTTCCCTGGTGGGCCAACCGGGGGTCAGCGGCGCCAGCATAAGCTCGAAGGGCTGGATTCGCGATGAAAACTCGTCCAATTTGCGGAGTCTGATTCCGGGCCCGCCACAAATTGCCCCCCTCAAGTCCGAACCGAATATCTCCAGCCGCCGTAAAACACCCACTATGAAAGCAGTTTACCTTCTCCCCTGTTCCTGCGGAAAAAAAGTGCGGGTCGATGCTGGCCAGGCGGGTGCCAAGGTGGACTGCGAATGCGGCCAGCAGTTGGCTGTTCCCACATTTCGCATGTTGCGGTCGCTTGAGGTCGATGCCGTACCGGTTTCCTCTGCCGATCGAACAAGCCAGCCCGCTGGCTGGAATGCGGTGCGTGGAATTCTGTTTTCCTTTGGCCTACTGATCACAGTCATCGCGGTCGGCGTAGGAAGCTTTCAGTTCTTCCTTTACTTCGTGCGCAGGGATGGAGGAGAGAGTTTGAAGCAAGCGGTCATTGAAGACATGAGCCATGGAGTGGAGCATCTTTCACCTGATGAAGTGTTAACCGAGTTCCAGGAGATGGCACACAAAGGACTGACCATCGATGGCGTTCCTCCCTGGGCGGTCATCACCGAAGTGCGAAACGAGAATTTTCGCTATTTCATGGTAGCTCTAGTATCCCTGGTAGTGGGCCTGGCTTGTTTAACTGCATCCCTGTTTAGCGGCGGGCGACGAATCGCGCGACAATGACCAGGACTCATGCGACCCTGGAAGCCACAAAGGCCAGATAATAAAAGATGCCGCCGGTGATAGCGGTCATCAGCATTCCCCCGGAAGCGAGCCAGGCCCATTTTGAATGAGCGTGGCTGTGCTCACTAGGCAGCGGAGGCGAGGGGAATTTCCGCAGCGCCTGCACAATGACATAAATCCACACCAGGGGCGTCGGAACCGCGAAGCAGAGGTGGATGATCAGCGACAGCCCCGCGATGCTGGTCCATTTGTGCTGCTCATCGAAGTAGGGGGAATCCTTGGCCAGGTCTTCCCACTCGGTGAAGAACCGCATGTCAATTTCAAAGGCCAGCACGGCAATCAGCAGGACAATCCCCAGGATGAGATTGATCCATTTGTGCTGGGCATACTTTTTCTGCTTGACCAGATAGATGCTCAGGGCCAAGAGCGGCAGTACGGCGAACATCGCCAGAAATACCACATCGAGCATCAGGGAGCCGCGAGTGCCGAGAAAGCCACTGAACTGGGCGAGCAGGAGTGGAGCGAAACAGAATTCGGAGGCCGGGAACATCATGCCTTGATTCTACCGGCAGCCGGTCTTCGCCCAAGGGCGCTACTTCCTCAGGGAATCCAGGTTATCTGGTTGGCAAATTCCAAAGGGTCGCAGGCCCAACTGGTCAAAGCGAGTAGTTCGGCAATCTCACCAGCGACTAAGGATCCATGCAACTAGATTAATCCCGGCGTTTGATCACCTCCTGGCCATTCAGCACTGTGTACGCCAAAAGATTCTACACAAGTGGATTCCGCCCCTCATCGATCAACTTCACTCCGCTGCCGTTTTCGGCCGAGTAATGACAGATTCCGCGGATGACTTTCGCGCCGTCGGCGATGTCCTTCCCCAATAGCACCGCGCCGTCCATGTCGACGTAGTCGAGCAGCGGTAGTAGTTGGGCGATGGCGGAAATGCCGACGGTGGATTCGGTCATACAGCCAACCATGACTTGCAGGCCGAGTTGGCGGGCTTGGGCAATCATCCGACGAGCGGGGGTCAGACCGCCGCACTTCACCAGCTTGATGTTGATGCCGTGGAACAAGCCGGCGCACCTCGCTACGTCACTTTCCACAATGCAGCTTTCGTCGGCAATGATGGGCAGGGCGGATTCGCTCCGCAAGCGGCGGTAATCATCCCATTTGTCCGCGGGCAGCGGCTGTTCGATGAATTCGACCCCCAAGTCCTTGAGGAGCGGGGCGTTGGCAATCGTCTGGTCCGCCGTCCAGCCGCAGTTGGCATCGACGCGGAACGTGGCGGCTGTGTGCTTTCGCAGCTCGCGGACGATTTCGATATCGCGGTCGGTGCCGAGTTTGATTTTGTAGATCGGCCAATCGGGAAACTCCGCCAGCTTGGCAACCATCACTTCGATTTTATCGATGCCGAGCGTGTAATTCGACGCCGGAATCTTCTCCGCCTTGAGCCCCCACGCGTCATAAACCTTTCTTCCAAGAAGCTTGCCCCACAGGTCATAGGCCGCTTGATCCAAGGCACATTGGGCAAACGGATTGCCCTGGAGTCGCGGTGCGAGTAGGTCCCAAAAACTGGAGGGGTCTCGGATTAGGGCATCCGTCGCAGCAATGATCTCGCTTTCGGCGGCCGCAAGCGCTTGGGCCATGCTCTCGATGGTGAAGCCGTAGTACTGATTGGAGGTAGCCTCGCCATAGCCGTGATGGCCATCGTGTGCCAACTCGACGATCAGCGTCGGCTGGCTGGTGATGGATTCACGGGAGATGGTGAAGGTGTGCCGCAGCGGCAAGTCGTAAGCATGGAGGCGGAGTTTCATTCCCGCTTTATCCCATCCAGGCGAATGGCGTGCAACTCTCCCCGCTCGTCCCCGACAACCACATGCGAGCCCGTGGGAGAAACGGCTAGGGCGGTCAGCCACCCCTCGCAAACTTCCTTTTCGAACACAACTCTCAGCGTTTGCCAGTCAATGATTCGCACATTCCCATCCGTGCAAGCCACTCCCACTTCATCGCCGCTCGGCAGCCAGCGAACACAGAGGGGTGGAGCAGGAACGCCAGCAAACCGCACCATGCGGCCGATGCTCGGCTGCCAGAAGCGAACCGTTTTATCCTGACCGGCCGAGGCCACAACCGGCAATTCGTCCTTCCGTGCGGGGCGGAGCCCGAGGTCATTCACCGCGGCAGTGTGATTGTCGAACGCGCGAATCGAGCGCGCGGTGGCGGCATCAAACACGCGAATCGATTGGTCCCGACCGGCGGAGAGGAGCAGTTCCTTCGTCGCTGAATCCTTGGCTAACAGTACAAACTGCACGGCGAGTACGGCGGCAGAATGGTCATTCATCTCCTTGGTCGCCCCGCTTTCTAAGTCGTGCAGCCGGACGGTCTTGTCGGCGCAGGCCATTGCTAGAGATTTGCCGTCACTGCTCCAAGCGACGCTGTAGACGACATCCTTTCCCGCTTCAATTTGCCGCACCGGCTTCATGCCTGGCCACTCCACAATCTCCACCCCGCCCCCCTCCTGCGGTTCACCACCAGCAATCGCCAGCCGAGTGCCATCGGGCGCGAACGCCAAATCATGCAGATGCGAAAACGGCCCCTTGGTTCGCTTGAGCAGCTTGAGTTCTGGCCACGAATAGACAGCCACGCCATTTTGCGAAGCGGCGAGGAGCGATCTGCCTTCGGGCGCGAAAGCCAGCGCCGTCACCGGTGGCTCCGCGGCGAGCAGGTTCGCGGCAACGAGGAGGAGAGTGGCGAACATAGCGCTATTTTACCTCGCAATTCCCACTGGCGAGCGGCCTGCGTAAGCGGGCCGGTGAGACCGCACTGGGATTGAGGCCGCCTTGCCGACGCAGCGTGACCGGCCAGCTTACGCAGGCCGCTCGCCAATAGACCCGCTCCCTACTTCGCCAACTCCTTGGCCATGTCTTTGAGCCCCTTCAGGTCCACTTTGCCGGTCCCGAGCACCGGCAGCGAGGGGACTTCGAAAAAGCTGTCTGAGCCGGGTATGAACAGATTGGGAAGGCCGGCGTCGGTGAGCCCTTTGCGGAGTTCGTCGGGGGTCTTGGTCATTTTGGTGTGAATGACAATCAGCCGCTCCCCCTTTTTCTCGTCGGCGACGGAAGTGACGGCGAGTTGCGGCCCCCCTTCTTCCGCACAGCCGGCGAGCTTGCTCAGCTCGTCTTCCACTTTGATGTGCGGCACCATCTCGCCGCCGATTTTGCTGAAACGGCTTTCGCGGCCAGTGATATGGATGAAGCCCTCTTCATCAATGAACGCGATGTCTCCCGTTTTGTACCAGCCGTCTTTGATCACTTCAGCGGTCAGTTCCGGCTGATGCAGATAGCCCTTCATGACATTGGGGCCCTTGATCCAAAGCATGCCAGGCTCTTTCACTTTGCACTCGGCTCCGGTCTCCAGATTGGTCGCCTTGGCAATAATCCCCGGCAGCGGGCGGCCGACACTCCCATCCAGGCTGTCCTTTTGGAAATTGTCGATGCTGCGAGCCGGCGGGATGTTCACAGAAGCGACGGGTGATAGCTCCGTAGTGCCATATCCTTCGACCGGGCGGACGCCGAATTTCTCCTCGAACGTCTTGGCCAAATCCATAGGCAGCTTCTCGGCTCCGCATACGACTACCTCGAGCGATTTCAAATCTTCCGGCTCACACCGCCGCAGATAAGTGCGCAGGAAAGTCGGCGTGGAAAGGAACAAGGTTCCCTTGTGCTTGGAAATGAGTTTGGCGACTTGGCGGGCGTCGAGCGGGCTGTAGTGATAAGCCCCGCTGATGTCGAGCGTGCCGACTCCCCACAGTGCCACGGTATAGCCAAAAGAATGAAAAAACGGCAGGATGCCGACCAGACAATCGGTCTTGCGAAGGTGGAGCACCTGGTTAATGGCGTCCACGTTGCTGCCGATGTTGGCATAGGTGAGCATTACTCCCTTGGGTGTTCCCGTGGAACCGGAGGTGAAAATAATCGTCAGCACGTCGTCCGGCTTGACGCTCCCCAGGCCGAGCGACGCTTCCAGCATTCGGGCCGGGCAGAAGTTTGCCTGGGCAAAGGCCACCGCTTTGTCCATCGCGGTCGGCTTGTCCTTGAAGTCCTCCAGGTAGACGATTTCCGCATTCAGTTTGAAGTCCATCTTCTCCATGAACTTGCGGCTGGTGATGACGTGCTTGATGCCGGCCATTTCGATGCAGGCGTTCATCACGTCGGACGAGACGGTGTAGTTCAAATTGACGGAGATTCGCTTGTCGAGCGCGAGCGCCATATTCACCAGGAACCCCGGCGCGGTTGGAGGCACTAGCACGCCGACATACTGCTCATCCTTCGCCAGCGTAAGTCTCCGCAGCAATCGCCGCAGAATGAGCGAGCGGAGCAGCACGTCGCCGCCGGTCAATTCCGCACCGGTTGAATCAGCAATTTTCGGCTGCCGCTTGCGGGATTTGCATTGGCGGATGAATAGGCGGGTAACAGTTTCCATATTTTCGTGCGCGCTCTTGTCGGCGGCAGCGGCCCCTTGGTCCAGAACGGCCTGGCGGAGCTGATGCACGTCGTCGGGATTTTCAATGGCAGGACCGAAATGGATAGTCATAGGATAAGGGATGCGCTTCGGCCATTTCCAGAAGAATTTTTCGCCTTCAAAGCTGAAAATGCTCCCCCACAGTCCCTCCAGGTAAACAGGCACTACCGGGGCACTAGCCCCATCCAGGATCTTCATCATTCCCGGCTTAAAGGCTTGCACCTGGCCGGTGCGGGTCATCCCCCCTTCGGGAAAGATGCAAACCAGTTCGCCGTTGTTGAGGGCATCGCGGGCCTCCCGAAAAGCCTTGATCACCAATTTGGGCTTGGTCGGGTTGATCAGAATGGTACCGAACATCCTGGAGAGCCAGGCCACCCAGCGATTCTCCAAATTTGTCGACAAAGCCACCATGCGAATGGGGCGGGAACTGGCCCGGAGCAGCAGCAGAGCATCGATCCAACTGATGTGATTGGGGACAAGCAGGGCCCCTCCCTTTGCCGGTAAGTTTTCCCGCCCGTACACACGAATGCGATAGAAGCTGAGGCTGAGCAGAATCACGAAGAAGCGAATCGTCGCCTGCGGGATAATGATCACGATGTAGAGGAAGACCGGAATGGTGCAAAGTCCTGCCAGCAAAAAGATTTGCTGGGGATTCAGCAGCGGTGCGGCATGGCCCGCGGCATCCGTAAAGGCTGGCATCCGCAGTCCCGCGTAGAGGAGCGAAGAAAGGAGAATGCCGGTGAAGGTCATGAAGTTGTTGGCCGAAAGGATGCTGCCGCGAGATTCGCGCGGCGACCAGTGTTGCATGGCCGCTTCCAGGGGAACGCTGAACAGCCCGGCGCTCAGACCGAGCAGGATGAGCAGCGAACAGGCCCAGACCAGGCCGCTTTGATCTTTGATATTGGAATCAAACAGCGTGGCCGGGACCGTGAACAACAGCCCAGCCGTGACGGCGATGCCGAGCGCCCCCAGCGGCACCAAGCCCAATTCCACATGGTCGCCGGAACAGAGCCCCGCCAGCACATTCCCGATGCAGACGCCGAGAATCAGCGAAATGAGCAGCGGAATCTTGTCCGTTTCGTTGCTCTGCGTCAGCGGGCCGTGAGCCTCCTGGGCGAGTTGATCGATATTGAGCTGTGCGAGCGAGCCGACGGAATAGAAAAAGAGAATGCCAAGGGCCACGCGAAACATGGCCCGGTTGGAGGCGAGCGTTCGCAGGTCTCGCCAGGTTTGCAGCGGAAAGTCCCACGGGAATCTGCGGTTGGGATCTCCTGCCGGCAGCGAAACAATGAAGAGGCTCGTGAACGTGCCGATAATCGCCACGCCAATCAGCACACTGCCGCTCTTCCACGGAGCACCCATTCCTTTGTCGCCCGTTTTGTCCGCCAGCCAGGAGCCGACCACCATTCCCACGACCGTGGCAATCACCGTCATCAGCCCGAACAATCCATTGGCCAACGACAACTTCTCGGGGCGCAGCGTTTCCGGAATGCTGCCCGAGCGGGAAGGCGCAAAGAGCGCGGACTGGGCCCCCATCAGCGTCAGCACCGCAAACAGCAGCGACAAAGCCAAGACCGCCGATTGGTTCCCTTGCAGAATAGCGAAATACGCCAAGACCATGGCGACGATTTCGCCAATCTTGCACGCCACGATTACATGCTTTTTGCGATAACGATCTCCCAAATAACCGGCCGGCGCGGCCAGAAACAAATAGGGCAGCACAAAGCAGGCGGTCCCCGTCATCAGCACGTTGCTCGCCGTCAGCCAGCTCGGCGCGTTACCGCTTTTTATCGCCGCCTCGACATGGTCCTTTCCAATTCCAATGACCAGCCAGCGAAAAATATTGTCGTTGACCGCCGTTAGAAACTGCGTCGCTAGCAGCCCTAAGAACCCTGGCGACAGAAGCCCCTGACCCGCGGTCAACCGCGGAGCATCGTCAGGTGAAGAAGTGGAGGCATCCATGGTCAGGAGTCAGTGAACAGGGGACAGCAAGATTTCCTACCCAAAGCGAACGTCGTTATCGGGGGTAGTTCTCCCCCATACTCACAAAACAGTCAATCAGGCACTCAAACCCCGCCCCCGCCCCACTGACCCCACCCCTCTCCCATCGTTTACAATTATCAACAACGCCCGTCAATCTCTCCGGAGTCTCCTCATGTCCCTCTCCCGCCGCGAATTCAATCTCACTACCGCCTCCGCTGTCGCCATGACTGCCCTCGCCACTCACGCCATTGCCGACGACGAAAAGGATGCGAAAAAGCCCAAGCTTCGCAAGGCGGTGAAATACGGCATGATTGGCGAAGGGAAAACTGTTGAGGAAAAGCTCCTGCTCGCCGGCAAATGCGGCTTTGAAGGGGTCGAGGTCGATAGCCCCAGCGGTTTGAACAAGGAGGAGGCCAAGGCGGCTGCGGCCAAAACGGGGATCAAGATTCACGGCGTTATCGATTCGGTTCACTGGCGTGATACTCTCTCCAGCCCTGACGAAGCGGTCCGGGCCAAGGGGCTAGCTGCCCTGAAAGGGGCGATAGAAGACGCCCATTTCTTCGGCTGCGACACGGTGCTACTCGTCCCTGGCGTGGTCAAGGACGGCGTGACCTATGAACAGTGCTACGAGCGCTCCCAGGCCGAAATCAAGAAGGCCCTGCCGCTCGCGGAAAAATACAACGTCAAAATCGCCATCGAAACCGTCTGGAACAACTTCATCACCAAGCCCGAGCAGCTCGTCCAATTCGTTGATGACCTCAAAAGCTCCTCCGCCGCCGCCTACTTCGATTGCAGCAACATGCTCAAGTACATGGTGCCGAGCGCCACCTGGATTCGCAAACTCGGCAAACGGATGGTCAAGTTCGATTTCAAAGGCTACAGCCACAAAAACTCCTGGTGCCCCATCGGCGAAGGGGACGAGGATTGGCCGGAAGTCCTCAAGGCCCTGGCCGAAATCGGCTACGACGGCTGGGCCACCGCGGAAGTCGGCGGCGGCGACGAAAAAGTTCTCCTCGACATCAGCCACCGGATGGACAAGGTCTTGAGGCTGGGGTAGGTCGTCCCGGGGAACCAAAGCGGAGGTCGGAAAGCGGAAAGTCGATAGCGGGTAATGCAATCCATCCGCTTTCAACACACTTGCCACCACCGCGAACCCCGGCTAAATTCAACAGTCTCTTCAGGGTGCGGAATTTGCCGCATTTCCCTCACGGTGGCTGTAGCTCAATCGGTTAGAGCATCAGATTGTGGATCTGAGGGTTGGGGGTTCAAGTCCCCTCAGCCACCCCTCTTTTTTGCTAAAGGCTGCGCATTTTCATTTGCGGTGGCCCCCATGCCTCGAACGGCTCGATTTGCCCCTGGTGGAATGATCTTTCATGTCCTCAACCGAGGCGTGGGCCGGATGGAGTTGTTTTCCAAGCCGGCGGATTACGTGGCTTTTGAGCAAATCCTGCAGGAATCGCTGGCCAAATGCCCTTTGCGGATTTGTGCCTACTGCGTAATGCCCAATCACTGGCATTTCCTGGTCTGGCCCGAAAACGAGGGCGAACTGGCCGCCTTCATGCAGCGTCTGACCGTCACCCATGCCACCCGTTGGCAGAAGTATCGCCGCCGCGTCGGTTATGGGCACGTCTACCAGGCGAGATACAAATCCTTTCCGGTCGAATCGGACGAGCATTTTTTTCACGTCGCGCGATACGTGGAACGGAATCCCCTCCGGGCGAACCTGGTCACGGACCCCCTAGCCTGGCGTTGGTCGAGCCTCTGGCGGCGCGAACACGGCAGTCAAGAGGATCGCGCGGTGCTCGCTCCCTGGCCGCTCCCCTGTCCAGCCGACTGGCCAGCTCACGTCGCCGCTCCGCAATCGGAGGTGGAATTAGCCGCCCTCCGTCACAGTGTGCAGCGCGGCAAACCGTACGGCAGCACGGACTGGGTCCATCGGATGGCCAAAGAATTGGGGCTTGAATCAACTTTGCGCCAACCCCATCGCCCCCGGAAGTTTTCCTAGATTGCCATAAGTGTACCTGTCCCCGTTTCCG
>CAYUJE010000207.1:0-12072 GCA_964444865.1 uncultured Pirellulaceae bacterium
CGGGTGAATCGGACGTAGACGAATCCCTGGTCACCGGCGAGCCGGTGCCGGTGGAGAAGCGCTCGGGAGACCGGAGTGTGAGCGGCTCCCTGAACGGTCACGGCACGCTCCTCGTGCGTGTCAGTGTGGTGGGCGAAGAGAGTTTTAGGACTCAGCGCGGCAAGTTTGGGGCGGAGAGCTTCATTGGGAACGCTGGGTCCGAGTGGATTTACCTTTGCATCCGTGACAGCCTCGCGAAGGATTTTTGAAACTTGCATCGACGGATTTCCAAAAGCCAGCTTTGGCGAAACAATTGGCTCTAGCCGGTTACTTGGTCGTCTGCAAAACTGCTCCAGTCGTGAACGCCTTTCTGTTCCTCGAATAATTGCGGAATCTCATCGTAGATTTGAGCCGCGGCCATTAGGTGGGGAACGCAATCGACAAAAAACAACTCCGTGCGATTTGTGAGGCACTTCGTGTCACAAGGTTCTGAGCACTCATACGCTTGGGCCAACCTCTGTAGATTCGTGGCAATGTCAGCCATGTGCAAGGCAAATTTTTCTCGCAACTCCTCGAAATTTACCAACTCCCCTCGATCCCACTTCGCTTCGAATACTCTGCGGAATCGATCACGCAATAGTTCGTAGTGTTCGGTCGTCATAATTGAGTTCTCGCTTAGTTCGATAGCTCTCGCAACCGATCACCGAGGATTGTTTCGAGTCGTCGTCAATATTCGTTAGCATCCGCCAAAATGGCTTGGTCTTTTGCCAGGCGTTGCCCCCAACGCTCCATGTCGTCGATGAGACGGGACACTTCCTTGCGCCAGTATTCCACCAAGCCCTCGTCAGCTCGCGAGATTAGTGCTGGGATATGTTCATCCAGATGATAATCAATTCCGCGGCATTTTCCCGCAATTTTCTCAAGGATCTTCTTGCGGGAAATGGCCATGTCTACAAAAGCGGACCTATTCCAGTCCAGGCTCGCAACGCCTTCTTGTATATTATACGCGTTTTGGCACGGGGGGAAATTCGGTTTTTTGTCGTTCAGCGCAACTCTTTTCAAACCCGCTCACTTTTTCTCTTCCTTCTTCGGCTCTTCCTTCTTCACTTCCGCCGTGGCCGGCGCGGCTGGGGCGGGGAAGACTTCCATCTTGGTGGCGACGTTCCAGATTCTGATGGAGTCGCTGTGGCTGCCGGTGGCGAGGAGGGTGCCGTCGGGGGAGAAGGCGACGGCCCAGACGGTGCTTTTGTAGGGACCGAAGCTGTGGGCTTCTTTCTTTTCGGCCAGGTTCCAGAGCTTGACAGTCCGGTCATGGCTGCTGGTGGCGAGCCACGCGCCGTCGGGGGAGAACGCAACATTGCTGACCCAGTCCTTGTGACCTTCCATCGCGAACTGCTCTTTGCCGGCGGCGTCGAAGACGCGGATTTTGCGGTCGGCTCCGCAGGTGGCGAGCTTGCTGCCGTCCTTGGACCAAGTGATGGCCCAAACTGCATCGCCGTGCCCTTCCAGCTTTCCCTTTTCCGCGCCGTCGGCGACATTCCAAAGCTTGCCGAGCTTGTCGGTGGAGCAAGTAGCGAGAGTGGTGCCATCCGGAGAGAATTCGAGGTCATACACAGCTGCTTCGTGGGCCTTGATAGTTTTGAATTCCTTGGTCCCTTCGGTTTCCCAAATCACGACGTTGCCGTCTTCGCCGGCGGTAGCGAAGTATTTGCCGTCGGCGGTGATCGCCACACTGCGGCACCAGCTCTTATGTTTGTCGAGAGTGGCCTTGGCTTTC
This sequence comes from uncultured Pirellulaceae bacterium, assembly GCA_964444865.1. Lineage (GTDB taxonomy): Bacteria > Planctomycetota > Planctomycetia > Pirellulales > Pirellulaceae > SXOA01. The sequence goes on from CAYUJE010000207.1 coordinate 1,757, forward strand.
TTTTCGGCAACATCCCACACGACCACTTTGCCGTCATAGCCGCTGGTGATCAGGGTTTTGCCGTCGGTGGAAATAGCGACCGACCAGACGTTCGTGGGGTGGCCACCTTCCAGGCTGGCAATGAGCGCCCCGGTCTTGGGATCCCAAAGTTTTACATCGCCGGGGCGATATTGCAGGCTTTCGCCGCCGACTGAAGCGAGGATGGCCCCGTCACTGGAAAACGCCAGGGACGTGACCCAGCGGGTGTGCTTGGCAATTGCCGGAGCTTCCTGGGCGGAAGCGCTGGTCAAGGCAACGCAGAACACCGAGGCGATAACGAATAAGGTCAAGGTGCGAAGATACGACGGCATATTTCCCTCCAACAGAAAACGGATGGATGCAAAATCAGGGCCCCGAATCAGAGCCTATCATGCGCCGCGCTGCGGCCAACAGCAAGCAGTGAATGCTTACCGCAATGGCGGTCCTGGTCGTTAATGTGAAAGTTTCCGCCGTAACGAGTTGGTGTTGATTGCCATTTAGCATCGCTCCGCGTATACTGAGCGAGGGTCAATAAAGGCGGCATTTCCTCATTAGGCGCTTTCAATGGCCGATTATGGAAAATAAATCCCCATAATCAGTCAGAGAAAACCTCCGGCAAAGCGCCAGAGAGTGCGGAGAAAATTCGATGCGATATTCCTTTCGCTTGGCAAAGTTGGTCGGTCACACTCCGGATCCCCGTAAACGACCGGGGACCATCAAACAAATCTGCGAGTTCAGCAACCTCGACCGCCATCAAGTGGCGGCTTTGCTCAAGAGCGAAGTGAAGTATATTCCGCTGGAGGCTATTGGCAAACTTTGCGACTACCTGCTGGCGAAGCGGCTGGCAAAGCCGAAAGACTTGCCGGGGATTCTTTTTGCCCTCGAGCCCGAAAACTTCTGGGAACTGATTGCCCGGCGGCAGTGGGTGGAAGTTTGCATGGGAGTGCGGAAGAACGGGCCGGACGACACGCTCGACGACGCCTGGATTGTCGCTTCCGACTCCGTCATGTTCGGCGAGCTGCTCAGCGGCATCACCGATTTTCGCCTGTGGGCTCCTAAAGCCGCCGCGGATGCGGAAGTTCCCCCTTCGCCCGATGCCCCCGCCGCCAACAGCGAACCCATTGGCAGCGTGGGAAATGGCGACATCTCCCCCGCGGTCTTGATGCACCAAAACGGCAACGCGTCCGCGGAAGTCGCTGCCGTCAATCCGCTGCTGCCAGAAGTGCTGAAGCAGACGCTGGTTTGGAGTCCCGGCAAGAATATCCCGGAATACACCGCGCTGGCGGAAAAAATTCATGAAGCATTTTGGAACCAGGAGGAAGACGACAAGGCGCTCGTCGGCATCGGCAGCGTGAAGAGCAACCCCGTGGTCGAACGAATCTTTGCTAATGTCTTTGGCTGCACCGCGTTTGAATCGCAAGACAAAGTCGCCAGCCCCACGAAGCGAAGCGTGCCAATCTTTATCCGTTACCGGGACAACGACCCGGCCCATCTCACCTCCTGCTGCGGCGGCTGGCAACTGGCCAATGGCCAACCTGCCGACAAGCCGGGCATTTATTTCGAAACCAGCAGCGGCCAGTGGGAATCCTGCCCCTGGGACGCGAAGAAGCAAGACGCCGCCTTTGTCTTTTACGTGAATCGACCTTCCCAAGGAATTCTGGAAATGGCTCTCGGCGGCTACTCCGGCCGCGCCAGCCGCTTGCTGGCCCAACACCTGGACCGCTGTGCGGAGCAACTCTGGCCCCCGGTCTATCGCGGCCAAGGGCTGGAAATCGGGGCCTTCATCATCCGTTTTCATCTCAAAGACAAAGTCCGCAAGGACAAGAGCCTCTTCGGCTCCGACGACGCCCCCAAAATCGAAGTCCTGCGACTCGACGAAGACGTCATCGCTCGGCGGATGCAAGCGGTGAGTGAGGCGCAAGGTGAAGAGCCGGAAGAGGAGCCGGAGATGGAGGAATAGGCGGGACCAGGAACGGGCCATGAAACACTTCTCGCCCGCTTACTCGTACCCGCGATTTACGGCTGGGGTTGACCCTAAGGAATGGATCCCGTCGTCCGATATTGCTTCGAATTCCATCCAGTTCCTGGAAGTTTTTGCTGTTTTTGAGAACGGTCACTTCCAGTGGAGCAAATTTGATTCACGCAGGCTGACCGTTTGCTTGGTCTGAAATCGGCGGTGCCGCCACCAGTGTGACTCCAAGTCTCAAGAGCGCACCATTGCCGCGCAGGGTCAGGTCGGTGATCAAGGAGAATTGCTCCCGACATTCGATGGGGTAAGCGCGAATCAAATACTGCGTTCCCCAAGGAAGTTGCGATGCCGCGACCACGATGGGCCGGTCAAAGTGCAGGTAGGCGCTCGTCACCGCTACATCCAGAAGTTTTTGTCGTACTCTCTCGCCATCATGGGATGGGGATACGAAAAACTGAGCCACACATTGCATATCTCGATTGCCGCTGTTGGCATTCTTGATGGCGCTATCCCAGATTTTCGAATGGGGAATCGTCACTACGGTATCTCCTGGAGTAACAAGCTCGACGGCCCGCATGCCCACTGCTCGCACCTCTCCGTAATCACTGCCAATCGTAACCCAATCTCCCACACGGTAAAGGCTGTTCATACACCACGACCAACCCGGCGATCAAACTGCTGGCGTAGTCTTTAAAGGCAAATCCGATCGCAACTCCCGCAGCGCCAAAGACTGCCAGCAGATTGCCGGCGGCAGGTTGAATGATGAGCGGAATGAGTTCAAAAACTGCGATGAAAACAATGAGGATTCTCAGCACCGGAACCCATGGCAGAATACGGAACCGGTAACGGTCCGGCAATTTTTGGGTCACCCACCGGGAAAGTGCTCGTACCGCAACAATGGCCAGCCAGGCAGCAAGCAGCGTCAGAGCAATCCAGTGAAAGGGGATGTCCTCCCAGTCCCGGAACAGAGACTCGCTGGTTTGGAGGGATGCAAGCATGGAATTCTCCTAGAATGCGTCAATGAGCAACGTTTCTGCTTTGAGAAAAGCTCGCACCTGGGGATAGGCGAGCGGCGGAACGCTCCAGGACCCGTCAACATTGCTGACGAGGCCGGCATCGCACAATACAGACAGCGTTTCCATTACCTCCGCAGGGGGACAGGGAACGAGCCGCAGCAGAATGGATACCGACAGCCCTGCGTGAAGCAACAACGTATGCAGGACGACGGCCTCGCGGGTAGAAGCACTTGCATCCAGCGAGGGAAGCGAGAGGCGTTCCAGTGCCCGCACTCGAATGGAAACTCCCAGGTAGCTGCTCCCCGCCGCACTCCCGTCCTGAGTTTGCTTGTCCTCGCCGTCGCAGAGACATTTTCTCCACAAGGCCGAAGCGACGCTCGGGATCCCTCGCGACAAAGCGGCGATCGCCTGAAAGTAGGGAGCCCCTTGGTAGGGTGGCTTGCCATTTTTGGAAGAGCCCTCTTTCTCCTCCTTCACGATGTGGGCTCCAGTTTCAATCGGAAAGATGATTTCGTCGTTCCAGTCTGCCCGAACCACAAAGCGACCCCGTGGTACCGGCCGCAACCAGGACCAGAGGGCGTCCCCATCCAAGGCCTTGAGGACCAACGGCGATCGAAAAACTGCGTCGATCCGCAGAACTTTGCAGAGATACGCCCAGGCCCAACTATCACAACCGACAATCACCGGGCGGTGGGAATGCCACAGTCGTTCCATCAACTGCCGCATGAGTTCCAGGCCATCGGCGTGTCTCAAATAGAATCGCTCGAGTTCCGGGATCACCAGAACCGATTTGTCATCGCGGCTGAATTCCTGCCAGAAATTGGATTCGGGCTGGAATAAACATTCCGGTTCGGGAGGGGAGACAATTTTGCCTCCCATCGTTTCGGAATAGCAGCGCACAACTTCTCGCACGCCACTGCCGGGCGGGCCGATCACTGCCTGAGTAAATTGTCTGAGAGGACTTTCCGGGAACCTGGCCTCAAGGGTGGTCCGTAGATTCGCCGCTGCCTCCTTCCAGGAAACTACCGGCAAAATCTCATCCAGCATCGCCTCGGTGAGAGGCGACCTTTCGACATCCAGATTTTCTTCCGACGGTGAATTCCCGGGCCAAATGCGATTGAACAGCGAAGCAAGGCCCAACTTGACTTTATCCGCGGCAGGCTGAGCAGGAGTTTTGAAGTCAGCAGCTGGGATGTATTGCCACGGCGCACCGTCCGTGCTCACATCTTCGCCTTGGGGGAGGTTCCGTATTGCAGCCAACTTCGTTCCTATGCCAGTCTAAGGGGCGTGTCCGATCGATTGCTTTCGCAGAATTCCAGTTTACTTCACAACAAGTCTAGGAGTCAGGAATGTTCTCAAGTAAGTGATCGGTAACAGAGACAATTCTAACGCTTTGGGTGGAATTCTCGTGCGCCTTCGCACACGGTTACTGCGAGGGCAGTTTTTCTTCCAACAACTTTTTGAAATTCGTTAGGTCCTTTTCCCGTCGCAGACTGACAGCTGGGTTTCCTTCCCAGAAGACCTTGCCATCGGAGCCGATGAGGTAGGCGGTGGGCCAACTGGCGATGCCGTAGTTGTTGTGATTGCGGTTGTCCTTGTCCCAGAGGGCGGAGTGTTTGAGTTTCCAGGCGTTCCAGTCCTCCTGCGACTCCTCGTAGGTGGCGAGCTGGCCGCCGGAAATCTCGATCACGACGAGGCCCCGTTTGTTGTATTCTTCTTCCCACCTGACCAGGTGACGTCGGAACGACGCGCAGTTCTCTCAGAAATTGAATTGCAGCCAGACCACGTTGCCGTGAAGCTGCTCCAGCTTGGTGTACGGGGGCGGGCCAAGCCAGTGGGACTTTTCGCTGACGATTTCTGGGGGAGTCTGGCCGAGAAAGGACTTGCGGAGGAGGGCTTTGCTGGAGGAAGTGTCGGCTACTGGCTCGCCGGCGGGGAGGAAGGCCGCGAGGGTGAAGAAGGAGACGATGGCGAGGAGATGGCGGTTATTTATTGTCATACCATCTTTCCTGATCGGGGTCGGGAGGGGTTTTCGCGGATTGAACGACTTCCTGCCGAGAATGTCGCTGGCGAAAACTTCTCCCGACCCCCTTGAGTCGGCCACTTACTGCGCCATGGGTCCTCGTGGTGCAGCGCTAACGGGGTCGGGAAGAGTTTTCGCGGCAACGGATTTTCCCAGCGCGACGTTACTCGTGCGAAAACCCTTCCCGACCCCTTTTCCTTACCCCGTTTGAATTCCGCTGCCCTCTAAGATACCCTGAATACGCCTGGAAGAGGAGCTTCCGCTAGTCGCAGGGAATTGCGGCGGGCAATTTTTCTGCCTTTCCGCCTGCCGACGGGCTTTGTCCGCGCTGCCGCCAGGCTAATTACGTTCACACTTTTTGAGGAGACCGACATGAGCCGCAGACAATCTCGCCGTCGTTTCATGCAGACGACGGCTGCCGTGGGAGCAGGTTTTTGGGTGGCGGGGGGAATTGCCCCGCGTGAAAGCCGCAGCGCCCTGGAAGAAATTCGATTTGCCAGCATCGGTGTGAACGGCAAGGGTGCCAGCGACTCCGGCGATGCCGGCAACAACGGCAAGATGGTCGCCATCTGCGACATCGACGACCAGAGCCTCAACAAGGCGGCTGTCCGCTTCGAAGACGCGAAGAAGTACAACGACTTCCGCAAGATGTTCGACGAGATGGAAAAGAGCATCGACGCTGTCACGGTCAGCACCCCCGACCATACTCACTGCGTCGCCTCCACGGCCGCCATCATCCGCGGCAAGGCCTGCTTCACGCAGAAGCCCATGACCAAGTCGATCTACGAAGCTCGGCTCCTGAGCCACCTGGCGGCGAAGCACAAGGTCGCCACCTCGATGGGCAACCAGGGAACGGCAAACACTTCCCTGCGCACTGCCGCGACGGTGATTAAGGGAGGAGCGTGCGGCACGGTGAAGGAAGTTCACGTCTGGACGAACCGCCCGGTTTGGCCGCAGGGAATCGACCGCCCCACGGAAATGCCGCCGACACCGGAACACATCCACTGGGATCTGTTCCTCGGCCCATCCGAGAAGCGGCCCTATAGCCCGGTCTATCATCCCTTCAAGTGGCGTGGTTGGTGGGCCTTCGGCACCGGCGCTTTGGGTGACATGGCTTGCCACACGGTCAACATGCCGTACATGGCGCTGAGCCTGGGCGATCCGACGTCGATTCAGGCGGTCACCTCCGGCCACAACAAGGAAACCTATCCAAGCTGGTCGGAAATCACTTTTGAATTCCCCGAGCGGAACGGCCGCGCTCCGCTGCTGTTCAAGTGGTACGACGGCGGCAAGAAGGTTGATCCCGCCCTGCTGAAGGGGAAGAAGCTGGACTCCAGCGGCTGCCTCGTCATTGGGGACAAGGATTCTCTGTATGCCCCAGGCGACTACGCCGAGAAGACCATCGAGTTGCTCAGCGGCAAGGATCTGCCTTCCGTGGAGATCGAGAAGTCTCCCGGTCACTTTGAAGAGTGGGTCCGGGCAATCAAGGGGGGCGTTCCCGCCACCGCGAACTTCCCGACCTATGCCGGTCCGCTGACCGAAACGATTCTGCTCGGCAACTTGGCCGTGTGGGCCGCCTCCGGCGAACCGGGACAGGAGATCGATAAGGAGAAGGGTGTCACCGGCAAAAAGATCGAGTGGGATGCTGCCAAACTGGAGGCCAAGAACGCCCCCGAAGTGGCCCACATCGTCAAGCCGGAATATCACAACGGCTATCAGCTCGAACCGCTGGCATAGTTCGTAGTAACCCGCTTCAGCGTGAACTATGTAGGATGGCCTTCCCTGGCCGTCCCTGAATAATAAGAAGCGTCCTGCCAAACGTTGGCGGGACGCTTTTTTCTTTTTTGACTCGTAGGTTTACAACTTCGCATGGATGACCGGCTCAAAACTCTGCTCGCGGACTTCAGCCGCGTTAATGAACTCCCTCCCGCGGAGCGGGCGCGATGTCTGAAGCGTTCCGGCTGGCTGGCGGAAGCTGAGGTGCAGGACCAGGCGGCGTTTGCAAACGCGTTCCTTGGCCAGAACGTGCCATTGGAGGAACCGGCGGACGAACTGCTGCGAGCTGCTCTGGCAAAGCTGGCCGCTCAGCGAAGAACACTGGCCGGCAAATCAAGTCCGGAACTGCGGGAAGCACTGGTCAATCTCTATAGTCACCTCGGCCCCCCCTCCCGCGCTCGGGCGCAGATTCTGGCATGGTTGGCGCTGGGGGGAGAGCGAGCAGAATTGCAGATGCTTGCGGACTTGCTGGTAAATGACCCACCGCGGGAAGAAGAGGACATCCTGCTGTCCCTCACGCCCCTGTTTCAGAATCCCAAGCTTTCCACCGATGCCCTGTTTCCACGCCTGCTCGCGGCAATTGCCCATCCGCTGCTGGCTGCCGGGGTTCTCGACCTGGCGAATTTCGTCATGCGGCAGAAGCTCGTATCGCAGCATCCCGCGGCACCCATCAGTGGCCAGCTCATCGAATTGCTCGGCCAGCTTGTGGGGACGCTGGGAAAGCTGACGGAGCAAGCTCCCAGCGAAGAGCAGTCGATGGCGGAAATTGGCCGGCAGGTTTCGCAAAGTGTCTCGCTGGCGGTGTCGCTCTGCGATGCCTTGGCCCTCATCGGCAACCAGGAGGCCATCGGTAAGCTTCATCAAGCCCTCGACCTCGGCCATCGCCGCCTCCGCACCGAAGCCGCGGCAGCGCTGGCCCGTTTGGGCGAAGAGCATGGAAAAGAAGAACTGCTCAAGCTGGCTGCTGAACCAGTCGCCCGCCTGCGAGTGCTAGCCTACGCGAAAGAACTGGGGCTCACGGAAAGAGTTCCAGCCGAGCTTCGGACCCCCGTCGCCCGTGCCGAATCCGAACTCACCGTCTGGCTCGCCGAACCGACGCAATTCGGCCTCCCCCCCACCAAATGCGAATTGTTTGACCAGCGTACCCAGTTCTGGCCCGGCTTCCCGCAACCGGTAGAGTGTTTTCTGTTCCGCTTCACTTATGAACTCACCTTGGAGGACGCAGCTCGAACCTACAGCAACATCGGCATTGCAGGACCTCTGGCCCACGCCTTCACTGCGGACCTGGCCGACCTTTCACCTGACGACATCTACGCCGCCTTCGCTGGCTGGCATGCCCAGCACGAGGACATCCGCGAATACGAGGTCGCTCGGCTGAGCAAGTCGGAACAGATGGAAGTTGTTCGTTTAGAACGTCGGCTGCACGACGCCGGCTATCGCGACATTCAAAGTTTGCAGATGGGCTACTTTTTCGGCGAGAAGGCTCTCATCGTCCAGGCATCCCGCGAAGAAATTCCCGGCATCGCCATTGCCGATTTCGAAGGGATCGCTTTTTTTCCCAGCCGCAATGCCAGAAAGGCTCTAGGCCCGCGGGAAACGTACAGCATTTACAAAGGGCGGAAGTTGCTGAAGACATTCAACCGCGGAAAAGAGTGAATGGAGAAATCTCAAATCTCAAACAATTGAGAATTCTGAAATTCAAATTTGGAAGGAGCAAACGGTCTCAGTTTCTTAGCCCAATTCGAAACTCCAATTTGTTTGAGATTTGAGATTTGAGATTTCCAAATTCCTCTTTACTTCCCATACCCCAACCCCTTCACCACGCCGAGCATTTCTTCGTACGTGATGAACCGCCGGCGATGCATCAGCTTGTAAGCGTCGATGGCCTGGGCCAGTTCGCGGGCATCGGGGGAGAGTTCGTCGTAGGTATTCGTGAACTGCCGCCGCTCGCTGCCGGGTGCGCCGGCCTGGGCGGTATAGTTGCGGCGATCCTGAAAGTTCTCGGTCCCGGTTTCGGGGAGTATCGAGCTTGCCATGCTTCACATCCGGAAATTAAGTGCCCAGCGGCCAGAATTCGAATCCAGGGAAAAATAGGCCACAAAAGGCCGTTCGTCAAACGCTCGGCCGCATAATCGACAAATTGGGTCTGGAAACGTGGAACCATGAACCTTGAACGGGCCAGATGGAGCCCTACAATTGAACCATGCCCGCCGATCCACAAATACCGCTTCCAACTTCACGTTCTCCTCGTCCCATCCAGCGACCCGTGAAATGGTTTCCTTGGACTTCGCTGATGCTTGTCGCCGGACTGTTCTTGGGGATTAACGCGGTGCTGGAAGGCCCCCGCGAAATCGGCCGCTGGCATCTGGCAGCGGCACGGGAATACTGGCGCAATGCCGACTATGGCGAAATTCAACGCGATCTGTCGCAAGTTGCCGACAACCGGCAGAAGGCGCTGGCCAAGTTAGAGGACGCTCTGAGGTGGAGTCCCGAAGAACCGTCGTTCCTATTGCAACGGGCAGCCTGGAGGAGCCAAATCGGCGAGTACGAAGGGGCCGTGCAAGACTACAACGTGCTGATGGAAAAGTTTGGGGAGGAATTGAAACTCTTGGAGCTGCGGCAGAAAGTTTATCACCTGATGGGGCGTCATTCCGAAGCCGTGGCAGATGCTCAGCGGATCAATAACCTTAGCAAGACGAGTGGAATTCCATCCCGTGCGGTTGCCCTCAATGTTGTGGCTTATGCCAAGGCCATTGGAAAAATCGATCTCGATTCCGCCCTTCAGGAAATCAACGAAGCCTTGAAGTTTGGCAGAAATGCCGAATTTCTCGATACCCGCGGCTTCATCTATTACCAGATGGGAAAGTACGACTTAGCCCTGAAAGATCTGGACCCCGCGGTGAACGAGGTGGATCGAGAGTTGGGTGTGAACCCGAAGGATGCGGACTTAAGAAAACGGGCCGAGCCAGACATTCGCAAATACGAAATCGAGCGGCGGCAGGAGAATGAGCAGTTTGCTGTCTTCTATTACCATCGGGCACTCATTCACGAGAAACTGGGCCATTCCTCTGCCGCCGCAGCCGACCGCAAGCGGGTACGCGAATTGATTGGCCGCGATGGGGACGAGAAGCTCTTCTAGCGTCTGGTATTCCTGGTTCGCTAATAGTCCTTCCGCGAACCAAATCCCCGCATGCAGAGACAGCCGATCACGACGCAAATAGACGTAAAGATCATCCAGTGGGTATGTTCAAAGTGCGTCGGGGTGTCCGCCACAATCCCCCAGTAATGCACGGTTGCCTTCCAGATTTTTTCCAGTAAATGGTCAATCGGCATAGGCGTCTCCTCCCACAGTCCGGCGAAAAGGACGGGAAACTTCGGCTGTTCCCTTTAGTGAACTCTAGCCCTCGTTTTCTCGTTCTGCCTGTCAACGCCCAGGAATCGGCGAAACCGGGTCAATCAGAGCAGCCCTGTCCCTGGTTGCCGCAGAATCTTCGTCAGCCCCGCTGGGACCCTT
>CAYUJE010000208.1:0-12059 GCA_964444865.1 uncultured Pirellulaceae bacterium
ACCTCCATCCCAGAACCCTCCCTTGTCCCGCATCTTCTCCGTTCTCGCAATCCTCGCTCTGCTCACTCTCTCGGCCAACTTTCTGCTCGGGCTGGGGATTGGAGACTTCAATGCCACCGCCCAGCGTTATGTCGCGGCTGCGAGGGAAAACGGCAGCTTGCGAGTCCGCGAAGTTCCTGCGGCAGAGAAACAAAAGGTCGTCCAGGAATTCACTGCCGCCGGAGAAGCCTTCGCCGCTCCCCGCCGCAATTTAACGCTGCACTTCTACCTCGGCGTCGCTTCGTCCCTGCTCGCCATCCTGGTTTGCAGCATCAGCGTGACCTACTTCATTGGCACCAGTCGCTGGTGTCGGGAAGTGGCGGAAACCTATCAGCTTTCGCCGGAGTTCGTGCGGCGGAGCGACTTGCTGAAGCGGCGGACTTTTCCCTACGCGCTACTCGGCATCTTCACGGTCATCTTCATTGTTGCCTTGGGAGGGCTTTCCGATCCCTCAATTCCCTGGCGGCGAGCGTTCGAAACGGAGAAGGATTGGTTCAATGCCATGTTCCCCCCGGCGAGCATGGTCAACATCCATTACATTGCCGCGATGGTTGGACTTCTGATACTCGCTTTTGCGTTCTTTGTTCAAGCCTGCCGCATCGCTGCGAACTACGCCATCATTGACGAGATCTTGGCCGAGGTGCAACGGATTCGGAGCGAGAGATGAGAGCCGTCCTCCAACGCGTCAGCCGGGCGAGCGTGACCGTCGGCGGTGAAGCCATCGGCCAGATTGGTCGCGGCATTCTGGTGCTCCTCGGCGTCGAACCCGATGATACCGACGAAGACGCCCGTCAATTGGCAGACAAAACCATTGCGCTGCGCATCTTTGACGATGCCGACGGCAAGATGAATCTCTCGCTGGAGGAAATCGGCGGCTCACTGCTGGTTGTCAGTCAGTTCACGCTACTGGGGGACTGCCGCAAGGGTCGTCGCCCCAGCTTCATCGGCGCGGCTCCGCCGGAGTTGGCCGAAATACTCTACAACACCTTCATCGGTGCCGCCGGAAGCAAAGGGATTCCCATCGCCACCGGGCGTTTTCGAGCCATGATGGAGGTCGAACTCGTCAACGATGGGCCGGTGACGTTGATACTGGAGAGTCGAAAAAAGCTTTAAGTGGGGTAGGCTTCCAGCCTGCCCTAACAACTCACCGACTTTTCTGGGCAGGCTGGAAGCCTACCCCACTTATCTCTCCAGCGACCTTTCCTCAGGCTCGACGGGAGCTTCAACCCCGGCGAAGCGCAGCGCCGAGTCGATGACCTGCTGGGCCGTATGGGTCCCGAATTTCGTTTCGTAGCCATACCGCTGCATGAGCATCGGGTCGCCAACTGCCAGCACGGCACACACGGCGAGCTTCCCATAGACCGAGAAATTGGCCCAGCTATCCTTACCCCAGAATTTGAGCGCGGTTCCCATCGAGCGTTTAATATTCAGCCGGCCGCTCCGAAGGCTCACGCTCCAGATTTCGTCCAGCACCAGGTGCGAAAGGAATCCAAGCATCACAGCATTGGCTTTGAAAATTCGCAGGGAAAGATCCTGGTGCGAGACAATCAGAAACGTCAGCAGTCCACAGGTGAGGCAAGCCGGGATGCTGTGCCACATCCCACGATGCACCGTGTAGCGTTTGAACAACTCCGCCACTCCAAAGCGAACAGCCACATAGAGCAGCGCCGCCGCCATGACGATTGTTTCGTTGGACCAGTGCCAGGTCGCAAAACGGTCGAGCATCAACATCGGGATGCAAGCCGCGGCGAAGGAGGTCATCTCTTGCACAGGCCGGCCGGTATCGCTATCGAGATCCGGCAGCATTCCGGAGACACTGCACAAACCACCCGCTAGCACGCAGTTCTCTACCGGCAGATGCCCGTAGAAGTAGCCGGCGACTCCGTACCCGACCCCGAGAACCGTGCTGGTAGTAATGTGTGATTTGAAGTCGGCCATGTACATCTCCTATGCTTAGCCGCCGCGTCTACGCGGCTCATGGGACCAGGCAACAGCAACACCGCGTGGACGCGGTGGCTAAGCTTGGTGGCTGCGGACTCTATCGCCTCCCCTGCTCTTTCTCAAGAGCAAATCGCTCTTCGCGACGGACTATCGGCAGACTATACTTTGCCGCTCACAGTGTGGCAGGCTTCCAGCCGGCCACAAGGAAACTGGGCAGGCTGGAAGCCTACCCCACACAGGAGAAGCACGGATGCAAGGCTACGACCTGTTCATGATTGTCATTCTGGCCGCCGCCGTTTTGTGGGGGGCTTGGAAGGGGCTGGCCTGGCAGGTGGCATCGCTCGCCTCCATCATTCTCAGCTACATCGCCGCACTCGCCTTTCGCCAGCCGCTTGCCAACTTCCTTAGCAAACAGGTGGAACTGGTTCCGCCGCTGGACATCGGCCTCGCCATGCTGCTTCTATTTCTGGGGACTTCCATCGTCGTGTGGGTAGGGTTCAACCTCGTTTCGGAAGCGATCGAGAAAGTCAAGCTCAAGGAGTTCGACCGCCAGATCGGGGCGCTCCTCGGCCTGGCCAAAGGGGTTTTGCTCTGCACCGTTATCACCCTCCTGGCCGTTACCATCGTCAGCGACCAGTCCCGGCAGCAAATCTATAGCTCCCGCTCCGGCTACTACATCTCGGTCCTGCTGAGAAAGGTTCAGCCGGTTCTTCCTCCCGAGGTGCAAAGCCGGCTGCAGCCTTACCAGGAAAACCTCCACAAAAATGTCGTCCCGCGCCCGGGCGAATTTTCGGGCAAATATTTGGAAGGCCAAGCCGAGCCCCCCAACCAATTTCAGCCCAGGCAATTCCCTCAGGAAGCCTCGCCCGCCAACTGGACCACCGAAGCGGACGAACGCCGCGGCGTGCAGCGAAGCAGTTACGAGCAGGGGATTTATGATCCCAATCGCTAACAATCGAGCCAAAGTCCGATTTGCGTATTTCCCGGCAAAAACAGCCAGCGCAACCGAACATAAGAAACATTATCGGACGTTGGGGACAGCCCGCAGTGGCGTCGTCCAGCGATGCACGTAATGGCTGCTGGATTCGCCTTTCAATTGCAAAGGAATCGTTTCCGCGGGCTTGAGTTCCGGCTCTTCACCCAGCATGAATTGGTGAGAAACGATTCGTGCGCCGGGCTTCATTCGGCGAAGTTGCGGCAGCAGTTTTCGAGTCATCCAGGGAAGCACGTACATCAAGACGGCGTCGGCTTCGCCCAAATCGGCTTTGAAAATATCCAGCTCGTGAATTTCGACCAGATGTTCCACGCCGTGGAGTTTGACATTCTCACGAGCCTCGGCTACCCGCTGGGGATCGATGTCGTAGCCGATCCCGCGACAGCCGGTCTTCCGAGCCGCCGTGATCACAATTCTGCCGTCGCCGCAGCCGAGATCCAAAGCGACTTCGCCCGGCTGCAGATTCGCCATCTCGATCATTTTGTCGACGACCGGGTCCGGGCTCGTGATAAAAGGAGCGTTGAGGCCGACACGATCCTCGACCGTACCCAGCGACTCGCTCTGGCGGATAAAACGCTCGCCAAGCCACCAGACACTGGCGGCAGCCAGGGCCGTGAAAATCCCAACCCCCAGCAATAAGGTCAATCGCCGCGAGGGGAATGATCTTGCCTCTTGCGGTTCGCGGCTCGGGGGTTGAACGGACATAAGACTCCCATCGAGCAAGCCTGCTTGCCGCCTAGGATGGGCCGGTCCCATCACTCGATTTCAAACGCCACTTCGATACTGACTCTAACCTCAATCGCTCCCGGCGCAAACGTCCCCGGAGCCTGGTCCGGTTCGGCGGCCCGAGGGGCGGACGAGGCGTAGTTGTTGTTGTAGATTCCGGACGAGGTTCCCCAGTTCTCTTGCGGCTCGGCAATGCGAAGGACGCGGCCCAGTTTGCCTCCCAGCAGTTCGGTCATCTCGTTCGCCTTTTTTTTCGCCGCCTTCACCGCCTCCAGCCGGGTCTTGGTCCGCAGCGCGAGGTACTCGGACGATTCCAGCGAATAGCTCACTTCCACGTCGGCTGTTCCAATGAGCCCGGCCAGGACGGCGTCGAAGCGAGTGGTGTCGTGCTGGCGGAGCGTGATGGAGCGTTCCACCAGAAAATGCCGGAAGGACGTTTGGTTGCCGGCCGGATCCCGGTCAAAAATCTTCTGTACCGACATGTAGCCCGTCTGGGCATCCTCCGGCTTAATCTTGAGTTCCTTACGCAGCTCCAGAATTTTCTTCACCGTCTCGTCACTTTCGGCCTGAGCCTTCGCCAGGTCCTTATTCGCACGGCGAATGTTGACATGCCAGACGACAATATCCGGCTGCACCTTCGCCACGGACGTTCCGGTGACCGAAACGTGTCGAGGGGAAAGCTTGACTTCCTCGGCAACCGCGAAGCCAGAGGCCAGAATCAACGCACAGAACAAGAATCTCGCCATGGAAAACACTCCTAAGGAACTAAAGAAATGAGAATGGTCTGTCTGGGTCCAACGAGCTCATCAAGGCTGTAGTCTATGCTCAGTCCAGCTCAAAATCGCGTAACAAGTGCGTAACTGGCGGGATAAGTCCTCCTATCTCGGTTGCCAGGCGATTTTGAGGTAAGCAAACAGCCCCCCCTCGGGCGGTTACTTGGTGAAAGCAGTCATGCTGATTGCCATCAACAGCCATTTCACGAGCGAGACCACGCGTTGAGTTCCCTGCACAGCGATTACGAGCGGATCATTCGGCCGATTGAGCAGCAAATGATGCGCTCGGTGTGGCGGATCACGCAGAACGCCGAGGATGCGGACGACGCCTTCCAGGAGGCAATAACGCAAATCTGGCAACGGCTGCCGCGGATTCGCTCGCACCCCAATCCGCAGGCACTGGTCCTGCGGATTTGCACAAACGTCGCCTGCGACGTGCTGCGACGAAAGACGCGGCGGGGCAATCACGAGCAATCGCAGATTGACCCGGATGCAGAAGGCGTCACGCCGGACGCGGCGGCCTTGATTCTCAGCAGCGAACGGCGGGAGCAAGTGAAAGTGGCCATTGCCCGTTTGCCTGAACAGCAAGCGACGGCAGTCACCATGCGATTTCTTTTGTATTGCCCCTATGAAGAAATCGCCCAGGCGCTCGGATGCGCGGAAGCAACGGCTCGGGTCCATGTGACGCGCGGGCTGAGTCGCTTGAGAGTTCTGCTGGCTCCCCTGAACCCCTCACCCGCTTTGGAGAACCAATCATGACCCAGGAAACCGATTTTGATCCCACGGCCCAGTTCTTGGCCGACACGCTCAATAACGAGCCTCCACCCGATGTGGAAGCCCGCATGCGAGAGCGACTGGACGGGCTCCGCACCAAGATGGAGTCACCTTCCGTGCAATTGACTGGCCGGAATTCCAAGCCCAAGCGGTGGGTTTTCGGCGCGACCGCGCTGGCGGCTCTGTCCGCCGCCGTGCTGCTTGGCATCATCTTGTTCTCGCTCGGATCATCCCAGGCACTGGCCCAGATTGCCGAAGCGGTCGCCGGCAAAAAATGGCTGCATGCCAAGGGAACCGGGCCGGATGGCAAACCGGCCGAAATGTGGTTCTCCGCCAAAAACGGCATTCTCGGCTGCCGCACGGGCGAGTCCTTCGTGTTTGTGGATCAAGTCCACGGAACAATGGATGTGTATGGCGAACCGGCCCCCCCCGGAGCCGTGCATCGCGTGCCACTGGAGAATGTCCCCTCCCCCGGGCTCGATGCCGCCCGGCAAAGTTTTGTGTCGCTTCTGGGGGGTGACTTGCAGCAGGCGATGAAGTCAGGCGAACAACAGGTGCTCGAACACACCACGAAGTCCCTGCGCGTGGGAGAGCGAGATCTTGTTGAGCATCGCTTTGTTGTGGGCCGCAAGGGACAAGAAGCAGCCCGGAGCGAAAGTCTGTTGCGGGTTGATCCAAAATCCAATCTGCCCATCTCGTGGCTAATCAAGGTTGATGATAAGCCGCTGTTTGATTTTCAAGTCTCGTATCCTGACCAGGGGCCACTCACTATCACGGCCCTGGGCGCACCGGAGAGTGCCAAGCTAGTCGATGCTTCTCCCCCGGTCGCCTTCCAGCGGGTGCTGGTTGCCACCTCAACGGCCCGCCGCCGCTTTGACAATTACCATGCCGTGGTGGTGGAAGCCCCAAAGCTCAACCGGGCGAGAAAGTGGGACGAAGTCTATCGCATCTGGCGTAAGGGAGACCTGTGGCGTGTCGACCGGTGCCAGGGAAACTTCGCGGACCACGATGAGAAGGACGTTGCCGAAGGGAAGAAATGGTGGCTGGCCCAGGTGCGAACCATGAAGAGCTACCCCCGCGAGATTTGGGACGGCAAAAAAATCTGGACCTATGAGCCTCAGTATGCCAACCCCCGTCAACAGGATCCGGCCGACCCTAACTTTCCCTTGATTGCTTCCCTGAAAGGAACGAGCGTCGACCCCACAGACCGCAAAGATCCGCTGTCGCGGATGCACATGCTGGAGATCCCTGAGTTCTATGGCTACGAGCACCTGAATCGAGGCGCACAGTTCGGCTTCCGGGCCGAAACGCGTCAGGTCGAACTCGACAAACAGCCGATGACGCTCGTGGATATCATCAAAACCGGCAATGTTTCTCCCAAGTCCACCAGTCCCCAGCGCTACTGGCTCGACCCTCAGCGCGGCAACTTGATGGTTCGCAAGGAACAATTCCTGGTCTCCAAGCCGGATGAAACGGCCGGTGCTTCGGAAGTCCTGTCGGCTGCCCGCACTCCGCAAGGGCTCTGGTATCCCACTGCCGTCCGCCTGATCGGCAACTCCGTATCGCTGGAGGACAACACCCGCAGCGACACGTACATCCGCTACTACCTGGAGTTCGACACGGAAATCCCCGATGAACTGTTTCAAGCCGAAGCGGTGGATGAGAAGGAGTTCTGGACGAAGGCGAAGTAGGGATTTGTTGCACCACAGACTTCAGCAATCGTAATCGCCCGGATGTTAGCGCATGAAAATTCGGGCTAGGTCATGATGCGAATCACGAATTGGTCATTATTGAATGATTAACACCGCCCGGCTGCCGTATACTAATGCGATGGTTCAATCTATTGCCACGCATATCGAACTTCGTCCCAACCGCGCCGGCCAGTCACGGGCTTTCATCGCCGGAACCCGCGTTCGCGTACAGGACATTTACGTTCAGGCGGAAATCCACGGCCGCGCGCCTGAAGAAATCGCTCAGGGGCTGCCGCATCTCACTCTGGGCCAGGTTCACGCCGCCCTCTCCTACTACTTCGACCACCGGGCCGAAATCCTCCAGGAGATGAACGAGGATCGGGCGTTTGTCGATGCCCTCCGGACAACTAACGGACCGAATCTTTTGGAACGGCATCGTCAAAAAGTCGCGGGAGCGTAAGTTGTGCTCCGATTCCATTTGGATGAGCACGTAGATCACGCGATCACTCACGGTCTTAGGCGCAGGCAGATCGACGTTACGACGACAAGCGATGCCGGACTTTTGGCGGCAAGCGATGCAGCGCATGTGGAGTTCGCTCAAGATCGAATACCTGTAGTGGCATCAACGCTGCCCATCTCCATTCATTCCGCTGCTCCCCTCCCCTGCCCCGCCACTTGCCCCTGCTACCGCAGTCGCGTCTTCCAAGAAAACCCCCATCCGCCGAAATTTCTCATACCGCGTCTGCGGTAGCGATTCTCGTTCCTGGTTGAGCAGCTCGCGGAGGGAGCGAAGCAGATATTGCTTCACGCGGGAAGCGGTTTGGTGATGGTCGCGGTGAGCGCCGCCGAGGGGCTCTTCGATGATGTGGTCTACGACTCCCAGCCGCAGCAGGTCGGCGGAGGTGAATTTTAGGGCGGTGGCGGCCTTTTCCGCGTGCTGGGCACTTTTCCAAAGGATCCCCGCGCACCCTTCGGGGCTGATGACGGAGTAATAGGAGTATTGCAGCACGGCGACGCGGTCGCCGACGCCAATGCCGAGGGCCCCGCCGGACCCCCCTTCCCCGATGACGATGCAAATGACCGGCGTCTTGAGGCGGGACATCTCGTACATGTTTTCGGCAATGGCCTGCGACTGCCCCCGCTCCTCGGCTCCGATGCCGGGGTATGCGCCGGGAGTATCAATCAGGCAGATGACCGGCAGACCATACTTCTCCGCCAGCTTCATTTTCAGAATCGCTTTGCGGTAGCCTTCAGGATGAGCACAGCCGAAGTAGCAGGCTTGGCGCTCCTTGTAGGTGCGGCCTTTCTGGTGGCCGACGACCATCACCTTGTGTTCGTCGAGCTTGGCGAAGCCGGCGAGCATGGCCCGGTCATCGCCAAAGCGGCGGTCGCCGTGGAGCTCCGAAAAATCCTCGAAGACCAGCGAGAGATAGTCGGACGTGTAAGGGCGGTCCTTGTGGCGAGCCACCTGCACCGTTTGCCACGGCGTCAGCGTGGAATAAATCTGCCGCGTCGTTTCGGCCAGCTCGCGCTTCAGCAGACGCAACTCTTCTTCCTGGGCCGGCGTTCGCTCCGCGATCTGTTCCAGCGCGCGGCGGCGGCTTTCGAGTTCCAGAATCGGATGTTCAAAATCCAGCCCAGGGGCTGCAGTGGAAGAGGACATAATAGTAGCCCGCACACACAGGACGCGGGTCGATGTTCTTGGGTTGGTTGATTCTCGTGCTTGAGCCGCAGCCTTTCGGCGAATAGTCCACGACTACCCTGCCTTGGGGCCACCTTTTTTCAAATCGTCCACCGAGGTCGCGGTTTCGCGGGGCAAAACGATTTTTCCTTCGGGGGGCTTGGGCATGATTTTGTAGACGCGGAGCGTCTTGAATTCCTTGAGGAATTCCCACATCGTTGAAGGGCGATCCTCCTTCCGTTTCTGCATCATCTTTTTGACCAGGTTCGCAAACTCCGGCGTTACGTTTTCGTTGAATACACCCAGCGGCGGAATCGGCGCGCTAATGTGCTTGGTGAGGAGTTCGTCCGCGGTGGTTCCGGTAAAAGGCAATTTGCCGGCCACCAATTCAAACAGCATGCAGCCAAAGCTGTACATATCGGCTCGCGGATCGAGCGCCTTGCCGCGAATCTGCTCGGGGGACATGTAGCTCCGCGTCCCTTGCACCTTGGAGCCAAAGCTGAAGAGCGACATGAATCCCTTGGTATATTTTTCGGAAATTGCAAAGTCGATCAGCTTCACCTGGCCATCATCATTGACGAGGAAGTTATCTGGCTTTACGTCGCGATGAACCCAGCCTTGTTCATGCAGGTAAAACAGGGCCTCCGCGGATTGCTCTATAATGCCGGGGACCAGATAGGCGAGTTCGGCCACCCCCTGCCGCAACAGCAGCTTGAGGTTGGGGCATTCGAACAATTCGAGGACTAGATACGGAACGCTCCCTTCCGTATTGAATTCGTAGATATGGATGACGTTCTTGTGCTTGAGCTTCTGGCCAACGGCATACTCGTGCCGAAGGGCGGCAATTTCCGACCGGTCATTCCGCAGATCTTCGCGGAGAATCTTCAGGGCGTACCTCGTGGGGTCGCCGGTTTTAATGGCTTCCCAGACTGCCGTCGTATTCCCTACCCGAATCAGTCGGGCGAGACGGTAGGAACCAAGAAAGTCGCGGGCGCGGGTCACGATGAATGGTGCTCAAAGTTGAAGGAGTGTTACAAATGACAGTGTAAACGGGATGGGGAAGGCAGGAAAGGGAAGAAGGAGAGACAGAGAGACGGGGAGAATTGGAATTCTCTCATTCCCTCCGTCTCTCCGTCTCTTCTTCTCTCCGTCTCTCCATTTCTCCATGCCGCGCTCCCTTGTACACCTCCCGCACCAGCCGCGTCATGGTCTCATGCCGAAACTGGTCGGCGAATCGGCTGCGGCCGGTAGAGCCGAATCGTTCGCGGAGCGGAGCATTGCCGGCAAGCTTCTCGAGTGCGGCGGAGAGTTTCTGAATGTCGCGAGGGGGGATGAGACAGCCCGTTTGATTGTTGATGCAGACCTCCCGCGCGCCGTCCACGTCGTAACTGACCACCGGCTTGCCGGCGATGAGTGCCTGGGGGAGGGCGCGGGCGAGCCCTTCCCGCAGGCTGGCATGAACCAGGATATCCACAGCGCCGAGGAGTTCCGGAATCTTGGCGGGTGGAACGAGCCCCGTGAACTGGAAATGGTCATGCAGGCCAGCCGCGTCAATTTGCTGCTGCAAGGACTCGCGCAAGATGCCGTCGCCAATGAACAGGAAGCGGACGTGAGGATTCCTGGCAATCGCTTCTTTGCCGGCTGCGATCACATCGTCGTGCCCCTTGAGGTGGAAGAGCCGGGCGATCTTGCCGATGACCACATCTTCCGGCTTATAGCCCAGTTCATCTCGCATTCGTTGCCGCGACTGGTTGGCGTGCAGAAACGGCTCCACGTCCATGCCGCTGTAGATGGTGGTGAATTTCTCCCGCGGGGCGACGCCGGCATTCACCATCAAATCCGTCATGGCATCGGCGACGCTGATAATGGCGTGGCAGCGGCGGGCGGCATACCACTCGCACCAACGAAAAAGTGTTCGCGGCAAGACATTTTGAAACGGATGAAACGGCGCTCCATGCACAGTATGCACAATCGCCGGCACTCGCAGCGACCATGCCGCCAGACGGCCGAGAAAGCCCCCTTTTGCGCTGTGGGTATGGACGACATCGGGCTTGAACTCTCGCAGGATCTTTTTGATTCCCCGATAGCTGGCGACGTCTCGCCAGGGATGAATCGACCGCCGCAATTCCGGCACATACGCCAGCGGCACTGTGTTCTTGTCAGCGGGATTTGCGTCCCCTCCCTTCCCCTGCCGCAGCAAATCCCCTTCGGGCCCGAGTGCGGGACCGGTGATAAGCAGCACCTCGTCCCCATATCTCTGAATCAGGTCCAGGCAGTTCAGTAGCGTGTTTTCCTGCGCTCCGCCGACAATCATGCGGGTAATGATGTGGGCAATACGCATGAAGGGTGCTTTTAAACAGCGGGAAATGAGCAGGTATTCTACGCGGGTGATCACCGGATAGTTTTGCAGGATCTGGCAGTTTCGGCTAGTTTAGCTGGCATTCCGCGGGGGGAAGTGTTAATCTGTCTCTATGCAAATCGGCTGCCCTGGCGGCGGCTTTCCCACCCCCCTGCCCCACTCTTTGAGGCCTTCCATGCGAACCTTGGCCCCCCTTGCTTTGGCACTGGTTGCCGGATTTTTTCTTTCCGTTCCCGCGTCGAGCCAAGACATGGAGAGGGAACCGCTGAACCTGTCGGGAACGATCAAAGGGGTCGGCCCCGGCGCACTGCAAATTGCCGTCACGGAGAAAGAGGTTTGGATTGTCTCCGTCGATCGCAACATCAAGCAGCAGGATGTGACTTTCTCTGGCTCCGCGGAAAAGTCATTCCTGCAGTCGGGAATGTTTGTGGAGTTCCGAGCCGCCGTCAACAAGCGGGGAATGGTGCTGGAGCCCGTCACCAGTCTGGCGGTCTTTACCCCTGGCGAAGGCCGATTGCCGGGAATTCAAGCCGATGGCGACCTGGGAGGGGGTGCCCTCGATCCCAAAGAAAAGAAAGCAGCCAAAGCCAAGGCGGACGACACAGTTTGTCTGGTCAGGGGAGCCATCACGAAAGTGGGCCGAGGCGGAGACGTGACGGTGAGCGCCAGCGGTAGCCTGGTCAAATTCAACCTGGCGGAAGAGTGCAAAATCAGCGTGGACATCAACGATTTTTCCTTTGTGGCTCCGGGAGATAAAGTCACTGTTCAAGGATGGTTCTATAAAGACCGACCGGGCGAAGGCGTTGCCAATAACACGATTGCCATCACCGCTGAAAAACCGCTCACGAGCGGCGTCAAGAAAAAGCCCACTAAGCTCGTGAAGGAACCCAAGGCCCCCGTCAAAGGTGCCAAGGGCGAGCAAGGGGACAAGGGAGAAAAGCCGGCTGAGGAGAAGAAGGACGAGGCGGGAAAAGAGGGTGACAAGAAGGACGCCGACAAGCCCGAAGCCAAAAAGGACGAGTAATTCCGCTCGCTGAAATTGTGCTTGCTGCCGACTAGCTGCCGCGATACATTTGCGGCA
>CAYUJE010000209.1:0-12010 GCA_964444865.1 uncultured Pirellulaceae bacterium
GTTCCTCTCCTGGATTCTGTTCAAGAAACCAGATCTCACCTTTGCCCTAAATGGTGGCTTGGCTGGCTTGGTGGCGATTACCGCTAACTGCCACTGCGTGAGCTTCCCCAGTGCACTTGCCATCGGTGCCATTGGCGGCGTCTTGGCCTGCCTCGGCGTACTTTTGCTCGACAAGCTGAAAATCGATGACCCCGTAGGTGCCTTCCCCGTGCACGGCATTGGCGGAATGTGGGCCGGCATTGCAACGGGCCTGTTCGGTGATCCCTCGCTGGCGGCTTTCTCGCCTGATGCTCCGCTGACTCTGACCACGCAGATAATCGGAACACTCAGTATCGCGGCTTGGGCCTTGGGGACCTCTCTGATTCTGTTCTTTGCCCTGAAGGCGATGGGGCTGCTACGGGTCCACGCCGAAGAGGAACTCGCCGGCCTGGATATTTCGGAAC
Organism: uncultured Pirellulaceae bacterium; assembly: GCA_964444865.1. Taxonomy (GTDB): domain Bacteria; phylum Planctomycetota; class Planctomycetia; order Pirellulales; family Pirellulaceae; genus SXOA01. Next base: position 444 of record CAYUJE010000209.1, read on the forward strand.
ACGGCATGTATGCCTATCCGCCGAGCCAAGTGCTCGACACCTACGGCGTATCCCCCAGTGGCTCCGCGATGGCCTTCTCCGGATCATCTGCCCCCGTTGCCAAGCCAAGTGTAGAAGGTGCGTAGACTCCTTCGCTAATTGTCTCATCGTGAACTGCCGGTCTCCGCCTGACCGGTACAGCCTACGGCTTGGGTGGGGAACTTCGGTTGCCTGCTCAAGCCGTGGTTGTTTCTTGGCACTTTCAGTCACTTAGTCACGGCAATGAGTTTCGTCAGTAGCCGTGCAGCTTGCTGAGAATCAATCGCTTCGGCGGCTTGCTGAACGCAAGCAAGAGGCGACTCATGACGCCCCGCCACCCACAGTGCCGCGGCGGCGTTAATGAGGACGATGTCTCGCGGTGGACCCGGTTTGCCAGACAGTACGTCTCGAATGATGGCGGCGCTGGCCTCGGGTCCGTCCACGACGAGAGATTCTTTGCCGCTGACAGCGAGGCCGAAATCCGCGGGCTGCCAGGTGAAGTTGCGGACCGTGCCACCGACGACTTCGCGAACTTCCGTGGGACCTGTGATCGTCACCTCTCCCATGCCATCCGAACCGCCGACAACCACCGCCCGCTCGGTTCCCAGCCGCAACAACACGGCTGCCATCCGGTCGCGGAGTTCGGGCTTGCCAACGCCAAGAACCTGGTAACTGGCACCGGCAGGATTGCAAAGCGGTCCAAGCAAATTGAAAATCGTCGCCGTGCCAAGTTGCTTGCGCACGGCCGAGACATGCTTCATCGCTGGATGTAGCGAAGGGGCAAAGCAGAAGCAGATTCCCAGTTCTTCCAGGCAGCGTTCCACGGTTTCCACCGAAGCGGAAATATTTACGCCGAGCGCCTGCAGCACATCCGCCGAGCCGCTTTTGCTCGTGGCGCTCCGGTTTCCATGCTTGGCCACTGGCACTCCCGCCGCCGCGGTCACCAAGGCTGCCGCGGTGCTGACGTTGAAGATATTGGAACCGACCCCACCGGTCCCACAGGTGTCCACAATTCCCTTTCGCGTCGAGCGAATCGGCGTCATGTGCCGTCGCATCACCTCCGCCGCACCGGCGATTTCGTCTGCTGTCTCTCCTTTGGCCTTGAGCGCGGTAAGCAGCAGGGCAATCTCCTGCTCCTGACAGCTTCCTGCCATGACTTCGGACATGACCACGGCCATTTCCTCCATCGACAGGTTTTCTCCAGCGGAAATGCGGCCAAGGTAGGGAGTGAGCATGGGTGGAAGTGGGGGAGGATCGAGAGACAGAGAGAAAGGGAGATTGTGAGAATGGGCAGTCAATTCGGTTGTTTCTTTTCGTCGGCGTAACTGGGGCGAATATAAAGCGGAGCGAAGGTCCACAAATCGTCGCGACGGCCGCGTGCGTGTTCCTGAAGTGCCAGTTGGCCGATGGTTACTGCGTCCGGCTCATGAATCTCCGTCGGGGCCACAACAACACCCGGCGGCAGTTTATCTTTCCAGCGAGCTAGCCCACTGCCCGTTACGACGTCGCCGGAATGCAATGATTGTAGCCAAGAATCACCGGAAAGAATTGCCTTTCCGTCCGCAAACCGGTGAGGCAGTTCAACGCCATTTTCAGTGATTTGATAGCGACCGACAAAGAGTTCTTTCCGCTGGGCCTCCAGCACGGCATGGATAATTCCCGTTTGGCCGCGGATCTCCGACTGAGCTACCTGTGCCGCCAGCACATCGAGAGTATTGAGGCCCACTAAATCGCACCTAAGGGCATAGGCTAGAGTCTTGGCCATCGTCACTCCCACGCGCAGCCCCGTGAAGGAGCCGGGTCCGAGTGTGGTAGCAATGAGCTGTAAATCCCGCGAATTCCGGCCCGCTGCTTTCAAACACATCTCAATGGCCGGTGCCAGCGTCTGAGCTGACCGCCTGGCAGGATCCAGCTTCTCGCTCGCCAGTACCTGCGGACCTTCCAGCACGGCCACCGAGCCAAAAGAGGACGAACTATCAAAGGCCAAAATCAACACGCCAGATTTCCTACAATTCAGTGCCAATAACCGCAGGTTAGCGGCCTTGAAATCCGCCTTCGACTTGACCAAACTACAGGCCAGTTCTAGACTTCAGTGTTTGAAAGATACTCTTCGTGGGCGCACGGCTATGTCATCACGAGTTGCCCCACATGTTCTCTTATCGTAGCCCAGAAGGCGACTTGGCGTGAAGCGTGCTTTGATTAGTGATATTCACGCCAATCTTGAGGCGCTCCGTGTCGTGCTGGCGGACTTGCAGAAGCAGGGGCTTAAAGAGATCTTCTGCCTCGGGGACATCATCGGCTACGGGCCGAATCCATGTGAGTGTCTCGACGAGGTGATGAATAAGTGCAAGGTGACCATTCAGGGAAATCACGACCAGGCCGCCATCATCGATCCTGATGGATTTAATCCAGTCGCCCTGCAGGCGGTTTATTGGACACGCGACCAGCTTGATCGTGGCCCCGGTGGCCCTGCCAAGCGGAATGGACGCTGGGATTTTGTCGGCGCACTGCCGCGGACATTCAACGAGGGAGATTATCTCTTCGTGCATGGTTCGCCGCGTGAGCCCACCAACGAATACGTCTTTCCCGAAGATATTTATAACCAGCGGAAGATGGATGCCCTCTTCAGCCGCATTCAGAAATACTGTTTTCAGGGTCATACGCACCTGCCGGGGATATTTACGGAAGATTACCGCTTCATCACCCCGGAAGAATGCGGTTATAGATATCCGTTGGGCGAGCAAAAAGTAATGGTTAACGTCGGCTCTGTTGGCCAGCCGCGTGATGGCGATCCCCGGGCCTGTTACGCTTGGATCGATGACGGAGTCGTCTATTTCAAACGGTTGGAATATCCCGTGGAAGAAACCCGCAGGAAAATTCACGCGACCGCGGAACTTGCGGACATGTTGGGGGACCGGCTGTTATCCGGTAGATAGTTGGTAGTAACCCGCTTCAGCGGGTTATGAATCGGTTGAAGCCGGTTACCACAAACGGAAAGTAATTTGAAACGCGCGATCCTCAGTGACATTCACGGCAATCTGGAAGCTCTCGAAGCAGTGCTGGCGGATGTGCGTGCGCAAGGGGTGGACGAAATCTTCTGCCTGGGAGACATCGTCGGTTACGGGCCGAATCCCCGCGAATGCGTCGATAAGGTGATGCAGTTCAATCGCAGCATCTTGGGGAATCACGACCAGGGTGCCCTCTACGATCCCGAAGGATTCAGCAGCGGTGCCGAAAGGGCCATTTTTTGGACCCGCGAGCAGCTCGAAATGCCTAATGGAGATGCCGCCAAAACGCAAAAGCGTTGGGAATTTCTCAGCGAACTTCCCCGCACGTTTTCCGTGGGGCCATTCACCTTCGTCCACGGTTCCGTTCGCAATCCGCTTAATGAATACGTATTTCCCGAAGATATCTATAATGCCCGCAAGCTGGAACGGATATTCGCTCTGATCGAACGGTATTGTTTCCAGGGGCATACGCACGTACCCGGGGTGTTCACCGAAGAGGGGCGGTTTCTCAGTCCGGATGAAATTGGGGGAAAATATGTCCTTCCTACCGGCAAGGCGATGATTAACGTCGGTTCCGTCGGCCAGCCAAGGGATACGGACCCTCGCTCGTGCTATGTCGTTTTGACGGAACAGTTTGTGGAATTCCGCCGCGTCCCCTATCCGCTGGAGCGGACAATGGAGAAAATCTTATCTATCCCCGAACTTGACCCTTTCCTCGCGGAACGGCTCAAGGAAGGACGTTAAAGGGCGAATAGCTTTCCAAGTGCCGCACAGGACTTGTCAGCGGCAGCCCACCCACCCTCCTCGCATCCGCTCTTCAATTCTTTTAGTCGCAGAGTTCCCACGTGGATCGTCGTTACACCTATTTTATGATCTCCGTGGTGCTCATTTTGGGCGCTTGGATGGGGCTCCGAATGCTCTTCCCGCCCCCTCAGCCGGTGGCCAAGAAGGGGGATGAAAAGGGAGTCGCTCAAAAAGACGCGGACAAAGCGAAGAAAACCAAGGAAGCGAAGCCCGGCGCCCCGGTCCAAGCTGAGAAAAAGCCAATCAAGGGTGAACAACCGGCCGTTGATGCCGGCGGCGAAAAGCCGGCAATTGCCAAGCCGGCTGCCGGCGCATCCAACAAATTGATAGCACTGGGCTCCGTGGACGAGGCCAGTGGGTATGGACTGCTGGTAATTTTGAACAACCAAGGGGCGGCGATGGAGCGAGCGGAACTCGCCAGCGAAGCCTATCGCGCGATTGATGATCCCAGCGGATATTTAGGCCATCTGGGACTCGTCGATTCCAAGGAAGGAATTCGGGTCCGCGTGGTGGGAGCGGGAACCCCCGCGGCACTGGCGAAGGAAGCCTCCGGAAAGACTTCTGCGGGTTTGATGGCTGAGGACATCATCACCGCGATTGGTGGTGCACCAGCGGAACACGCTTCTGATGTGGAGTCCTATCTCGACAAGAAGACCAAGCCAGGCGAGACCCTGGAAATCAAGGTCACTCGACTCATCGGCGGCAAGGGTACGCCGCTCACATTCGCCGCCAATCTCACCAGGCGCCCCGTACAAGTCATTCGCCCGGAAGTGCATGTTCACAAGGACGGCACGCCTACCGAGCACGATCCTCTCTCTCTCTTGCTCACGCTCGAATCGCTCGGCACCAAGACCGTCGAGACCGGAGACCAGGAAATCCGCGGCCTTCCGTCGATCATCAACCGCAATTGGATTCTCAACGAGAAAACTCAATCTGCCGATAGCGCTGAGTTTAGCCTGACTTTGAACGACGCCGACCTCAAGGGAATCGGCCAAACCGGTTCCCTGGAACTCATCAAGCGTTACAAACTTGCGAGAGCGGAATCTGCCGACGGCAAGAAATATCATGTCGACCTGGAGATTGAGATCAAGAATGTCGGTAAAGAAAACACGGAACTGGCCTATCGTTTAAGCGGTCCCACGGGCCTGCCGCTTGAAGGTTGGTGGTATTCCAACAAGCTGCACCACGACATGTGGGCCGGCGCGGGAGCCCGGGATATTGCCTGGAAGATTCACGACGGACAGCATCACCTGCTCGGCTGCCCAAAAATTTATAGCGACGCCAAAGCGGCTCTCGACAAGGAGGACCCCGCCGAGCAAACCCTGTTCATCGGCGACGACCAGCAGTCACTCGATTACGTCGGTGGGGACACGCAGTTCTTCGCCGCCGCGCTCATGCCCCAGTTGGAAGGGGATGCGCCGGTAAGATTTGCACGAGTCTTTGCCACACCTGCCCAGGACATTTCACGGATCGACAAGAAGCACATCAAGACGATGGACAACACCTTTGTGCTTGTCTCTCCCGCCAAAGTCCTTGAGCCGGGCAAGTTGCTGAGCGCAAAGTTTCAAATCTTCCTTGGACCCAAGGAACAGGAACTGCTTGAACAATACAAGCTCGAAAAACTGATCGAGCGCGGTTGGTCGTATGCATCGTTGCCGGCCTGGCTGCTGCAGCGACTCCTGCATGGCCTGCAACATTATCTCACGTTCGGGAACTATGGCATCGCGGTCATTCTCCTGACTCTCCTCGTCCGCTCTTGCATGTTGCCGCTCAGCCTGAAACAGGCCAAGAGTGCGGCCAAGATGCAGGAACTCGCTCCCGAGATGGCAAAACTCAAGGAGAAGTACAAGGACGACATGGAGAAGCAGAGCGCCGCCCTAAGGGAACTCTATGCCAAGCACAATTTCAATCCGTTCGGCGGTTGTTTGCCGGTCTTTTTGCAACTGCCGATTTTTGTGGGCCTCTATCGCTGCCTGTCCGTGGATATCGCTTTGCGGGACGCGGATTTGATCCCCGGCCTCAATTGGGCCAGCAACCTTGCCGGTCCGGACAAGCTGCTTTATTGGAAAGACTGGATGCCGGCATTCTTGGCGGACGAAACCGCATGGCTCGGCCCCTTTCTCAATGTGCTCCCCATTGTCACCTGCGGCCTGTTCATCGTGCAGCAAAAGCTCTTCACCCCGCCGGCCACTGACGAACAAACTGCCATGCAGCAGAAGATGATGAAGTACATGACCGTCTTCATGGGGGTCATGTTCTTCAAAGTTCCCGCCGGGCTTTGCATCTATTTCATCACCTCCAGCCTCTGGAGCATTGTCGAGCGGAAATGGATCATCAAGCAGAAGCCCGCACCGGCTGCCTCTGCGACGGGAAAATCGGACGAAGGCAAGTCCGGAGGGGACAAAGAGGCTCGCCCAGCCAAACCAAGCACGAACGGCTCCGGCGGCAACGGCGCGTCGAAGAAGTCGAAAAAGTAAGGCCACCGATCGCTATTTTCGGCTAAACCGCTTGCCCCAGCCGACGCATCTATCGATACTGATGGTTTGGCAACAGGCGGGGTCGGGAAGGGTTTTCGCGGCCCTCGATTTCCCGAGGGCTGACGACGACTGCCGCGAAAACTCTTCCCGACCCCTTTCACGCGGGATATGGTTCGATGCCGAGTACGAAGTTAGCAATTGTATTATTGGGAGTGCTGGCGACCTCTGTTTCACTGCGCGCCGATGAAGTCGATTACCTCCGCGACATCAAACCCCTGCTCACCCAGCAGTGTGGCAAATGCCATGGACCGAACAAGCAAGAAAACGGCCTGCGTCTCGACACCACGGTAAGCGCCCTGCGCGGCGGTGATGCGGGTGCCGCCATCACTCCCGGCAAATCGGCTGAGAGCCTGCTGATCAAGGCAGTCACCGGGAAGAGCGACACGATTTCCAAAATGCCTCCGGAAGGACCGGGCCTGACGGAAGCTCAAATCACCCTGCTTACCCAGTGGATCGACGAAGGGGCGAAAGCTCCCGCGGATGAGCAGCCGATTCCCGCGCCGGTGAACAAGCACTGGGCCTTCCAGCCCCCCTTCCGCGCACCACTACCCGCGGTACAAAACGCCGCCTGGCCGCAGGGAGCCATCGATACCTTTTTGCTTGCCCGCCTGGAAAAAGAAGGAATTGCCCCCTCACTCCTTGCGGAAAAGGCAACTCTGCTGCGGCGCGCCTATCTCGATCTCATCGGCCTGCTGCCAACGCCCACGGAGGTGGCATCCTTCGAAGCTGACCAGTCCCCCGATGCCTATGAACAAGTGGTGGACCGCTTACTCGCCTCGCCGAATTATGGCGAACGCTGGGGACGCCACTGGCTCGATCTCGCCCGCTATGCCGACAGCAACGGCTACACGCGGGACTTTGGCCGGCAGATCTGGAAGTATCGCGAATGGGTCATCGACGCCATCAACCGCGACCAGCCGTTCGATCAATTCACTATCGAGCAAATCGCGGGCGATATGCTCGACAAACCTACGCCCGAACAACTAACGGCGACAGGGTTCCACCGCAACACGCTCATTAACGAAGAGGGTGGCACGGACCAGGAGCAATTCCGCGTTGAAGCGGTTGCCGACCGCGTCGCCACCACTGGGTCGGTCTTTCTCGGCCTGACGCTCGGCTGCGCCCGCTGCCACAGTCACAAGTACGATCCCATCTCGCAGATTGAGTATTACGAATTCTTCGCCCTGCTCAACAATTGCGACGAACCGACGATTGAAGTTCCTTCCAATCTTCAAATGGCGCGCGGCGACTTGGAGAAGCGTGCTCAGATGCGAGCCAAAGTCAAAGAACTCGATGCCGAGATGGAGAAGCAGCGCCCGCAACTCGAAGAGGCCCAAAAGGCCTGGGAAAAGACGCTCACACCTCAGCAGCGGGGGCGGCTCCCTGGTCCCGTACAGGTTGCCTACGACATGGCCTTCGAGAAGCGGGATGCTGCCAACAAGAAACTGATCGAGGACCATTTCCGCGAAATCGATGAGGCCCGCAAGGCGTTTCCGATTTTGGCGGAGATTTTCAAACTTAAGCAGGAAGAGCCCAAGATTCCCACTACGATGATCCTTCGCGAGCGAAAGAAAGAGCGCGAGACCTTTGTGCATAAGCGGGGCGATTTTCTCGATCACGGGGCGAAGGTTCATGGCGGAGTTCCCGCGGTGTTGCCCGCGATGCAAGTAAGCCTGGAATCTTCTTCACCCCCAGGCAAACCAAAGCCGCGAGGAAATCGCCTGGACTTCGCCAGGTGGCTCGTGGCCGGCGAAAATCCGCTGACGCCGCGGGTGGTGATGAACCGCGATTGGCAGAAGTTCTTTGGAAGGGGAATTGTCGAAACGGAGGACGATTTTGGAACCCAGGGAACACCGCCAACGCACCCTGAATTGCTCGACTATCTCGCCAAGGAGTTCGTGGACGGCGAATGGGATGTGAAGCGGATGCACCGGCGAGTGGTAACGAGTGCCGCCTATCGCCAGTCATCGCACTGGCGCACGGACCTGGCGGAGCGCGACCCGCAGAACAAACTCCTCGCCCGCCAGTCCCGCCTGCGGCTGGATAGCGAGATTGTGCGCGACGTAGCGCTGTCCGCTGCCGGGCTGCTTACAAATGTCCTCGGCGGCGCAAGCGTTTTCCCACCGCAGCCGGACGGAGTTTACGACTTCACGCAGGACCCCAAGAATTGGAAAGCGGCGACCGGAGCCGACCGTTATCGCCGCGGAATGTACACGCACTTTTGGCGCAGCGCTCCGTACCCGATGCTGACGATTTTCGATGCCCCCAACGGCAACGTCACCTGCACTCGCCGCATCCGCAGTAATACGCCGCTGCAAGCGCTGACGCTCGCCAACGACGAAGCGTTTGTCGAATGTGTGCAGAACATGGGACAGCGGATCGTCGCCGAAGGTCCCGCCGATCCCGCCGCCAGAGCCGAGTATGCTTTCCGGCTGTGCCTTTCCCGCGCTCCCACACCAGCCGAACGAGAGGCGCTGGCCCAATTGGCCAAGCAAGAGACCGAGACATTCACCACAGACCCCGCTGCCGCCAAGGAATTGCTGCCGAAGGGACTGGAAACGCTGACCAGCACCCAGGCCTCGGAACTGGCCACTGCCATCAGCCTCTGCCGAGTGATCTTGAATTTGGATGAGATGATTACGAGGGAGTAGGAGGAACACTATGCGACCAATAGATATCACTCGCCGTCACTTCCTCCAGGACTGCCGCATCGGCCTGGGCGGCATGGCACTGTCGTCTCTGCTTGCGGAAGGGAGCGGGCAAACCCAAGCTGCGGAAAGAGGCACTGGAGGCGATCCGCTCGCCGTCCGCCCCACCCATTTTCCTCCCAAGGCCAAAAACATTATTTACCTGTTCATGGCGGGGGGCCCCAGCCAGTTCGAACTTTTCGAACCCAAGGAAAAACTTCAAGAACTCGGCGGCCAGCAGATTCCAGAGTCCTTTGTTGCCAACAAACGGTTTGCCTTCATCAAGCAGGACGCCAAGCTACTGGGCTGCGTGCGAAAATTTGCGAAACATGGCGAGAGCGGCCAGGTGATTTCCGAGTGCCTGCCGCATCTCGCCACTGTGGCGGACGACATCTGCACGCTGCGGGCGATGAAGACCGATGTCTTCAATCACGGCCCTGCCAAGTTCTTCATGAACACCGGCTCCCCCCTCTTCGGCCGGCCGAGCATGGGGGCGTGGATCACTTACGGCATCGGTAGCGAATCGAAGAACTTGCCCGGCTTCGTGGTGCTGCAATCCGGCCCCCGCGGTCCCCGCGGCGGAGCGCCGAACTGGGGAAGCGGCTTTTTGCCGACGAGCTACCAGGGAGTCCCCTTCCGCAGCACCGGCGCGCCGATTTTGAACCTCGACAACCCGCCGGGGATCGCCCGCGAGGAGCAGGAGCGGTTCATCGGGGCGGTCAATTCGCTGAACAAACTGCGGCTCACGGAAACAGGCGACAACGAAATCGCGACGCGAATCGCCTCTTACGAAATGGCCTTTCGCATGCAGGCCAGCGCTCCCGAACTCATGGACCTCTCCGGCGAAAGCCAGGAAACCATGCAACTCTACGGCGTGGAAAAAGGAAAGCCGTCATTCGCGATGAACTGCCTGCTCGCCCGCCGGCTCATCGAGCGGGGAACGCGGATGGTGCAGCTCTATCACACCGACTGGGACCACCACGGCAACAAGGGGACCGAGCTCGGTGAATCCCTCGACAAAATCTGCCAGGAAACCGACCAGGGAGCCGCCGCCCTGGTGAAGGACCTCAAACGCCGCGGCCTGCTCAAGGACACCATCGTCGTCTGGGGGGGCGAATTCGGCCGCACGCCCCAAGGGGAAGTCCGCGACCTCCCCGGCCGCGACCACCACATCGAATCGTTCACCATGTGGCTGGCCGGCGGCGGCGTGAAGCCCGGCCTCTCCCTCGGCAAGACCGACGAGATCGGCTACTACGGCGTCGAGGACCAGGTCCACGTCCACGACCTCCAAGCCACCCTCCTGCACCTGATGGGGCTCGACCACCTCAAACTCACCTTCCGCTTCCAAGGCCGCGACTTCCGCCTGACAGACGTGCATGGGAAGGTGGTGGAGAAGATGCTGGCGTAGGAAAGTAGGCTACTCGCCTGCAACACGCTCGATTTCGACGAGAAACCCAGCGCGATTCTTTTCGACGAATGCTTCGAGCAACGACCATACTGGCTCGCCGCTGCCCGCCTTTGCATTCACATAGAGCCGCTCTGCGTCTTCCTCGACTTCGCTCGGCATTGTCCCCAAGTCTCCGTGCAACTCTCGAAACGTCGTGATCTGGTACTGTTGTGTTCCCGCAAAGTCTGATCGGAACGCTGATGGCGTCACACCATGCCTTTCGAGCGTCTTCTCGATTGCATGCAGGATCGAGACCGTTTCAGAAGCACCGATCTTGTCGAACGCTTCTATCGTTTCGGCAAAGTACAAGCCAGTCGAGTTCTCAAGGAAGCCGAGCATGCCGTTCATGTTGAGTTCTGTATCGAAATCGAGAACGAGAATCGGAACCCGCAACGCTTCAGCGACTTCGCGAAGGTGCTTCCGCACGGCTGAAAGAGGCGGCTCATAAATGCGTATAGATAGCTCAGAGATCAACTTGGAGGGCGACAGGGTTTCGAGTTTTGAACGAAGGCTCATGTTGTGTCTACGACGAATCTGTTTGTGAACCGGTGATCCGGGAAAATATTCAACGCGAGTTGCGGCACGACAGATTTGCAGCCATGCCCGCACACGAAGTGTGCGAGCTACTTATTTGTTTCATACAGCAGCACATCATCAATTTTCAGCGTGCTCCCTCCGCGAATCCCAAAGCGAATTTCGTCCACTGCTGCCCCCTTTTCGACTGATGGGAAAGTGTACTTCAGCGTCGTCTCAGTCCAAACGCCGGTCTGGAGTTTGCTGACCCGCTGCATACCCGCTGCCCCTGGAAGCGGTTTTCCTCCGCGGTAGAGAACAACGTCGATGGGACCCTTCCCTTCCAGGTCGTAGAGGAACTTCAGTTCGCATTCCTTGCCTAGCGGCCGCTCGCCGCGGAGGCCGACGCGAATCCAGTGCCTGTATCCGCTCCCAGCGTCGGCCGGTACCGATTTCGCATACTTCCACGTTCGCGGCTTGTCGTGGGGAACAATTTCAAACGTGCCGGGCCATTCCTGGCCTTGCTTGCCGGTATCGAACCAGCCGGTGAAGA
>CAYUJE010000210.1:0-11910 GCA_964444865.1 uncultured Pirellulaceae bacterium
CCAAAACAAATCGCGCTAGCCTGCCTGCATTGCCCAGCTATGCGCGCTGGCCGTGACCCCGATCCCTGACGGAATTGACCCCCAAATATCTCCCTGCTCCGCTCCCCGATCCCTATTCCGGCGAACCGCTGCGGTATACGCCGTCGGGAAACACCTTTTTGCTCTACAGCATCGGGCCCGACCTGGAGGACAACGGCGGACAGGCGCTACAGTCTGGCCAAAGACTTGATGCAATTGGCTATGACATCGGTCCTTGAGTGGAGATGAGGAGTGCCAAGAAGCGGCGCTACCGAACCGAATCATGGCGACGGTGGAGACCGTGATAGGAGGCCGGGGCCAACTCGGTCGTAGCTGCCGCCAAGATCATCTTTCCATTTGCCGACTTCTTGTTGTTTTTTCCCTTCGTCGATTTTCCCTTGGCGACCTTAACCACGATGCTCCCCCCTGCCGCTGTAAAGGCCTTCACGAGTTGATCCAGTGAGACGTCCGTGGCGGCCCGCTCGATCTTGGCGATGCGCGGTTGGCTGGTGTTGATTTTGACCCCCAATTCCTTTTGGGTCAGGTTTTGGGATTCTCGCTGCCTGCGAACGGCCAGAGCGAGCTCGACCCGCGCGTCGAGCAGCTGCCGCTCAGCGTCACTCATCCCCAGAAAATCCGCCGCATTGCCGATCTTCCAACCGGCTGCTTGCAGGGCCTTGCGTTTTGCCGCATCCATTTCCTAAAGCCTCCGGGAAAACGGTTTCATTGTTATATCGAATACGGTATACCGTCAAGTGTTCTGCTTTGTGACCAGAAATCTCCGGAATTCTGGCGGCTGGGGCTTGAATGTGCCAACCTAGGTACATAAACTTAAGTACACATGCGGCATAGGGTCCGAGCGGGCAATTGGGATTTGAGATTTTCGGATTTGAGATTTGAGACTTAGGGATATTGGTAAACCTGGGAACACCTTTCGAAAGGGATTCAAACCCTCGACTTGGCGACTGTGGCTACCCAAAGCTATTTTGTTTGACGGTGCACTCATGAGAAACTCAAGCGACAATTTGGGCCGTTGCGCGGCGAGGGTGCGCGAGAAGTACACCAGGATTGGGTTGGCTGGAATGCGGGCTTATCGCGCCTTATGGCCGGAAAGCATGATTCGCGTGAATGGAATTTGCAAGTCCTTATTGGACAACGAGTTAGGGAAAGGGAGTCCTAATAGGCGCACTTCAAAAACAGCTTATAACTTCGCAGGCGGTTCATGAATTAAGGATTAGGGATACCCTTATGGCTTGGGGACGGCGATTTGACGTAAGTGACTGCACAGCAAGCGGTTAGCAGCATGGAGCACCTGAAAAAACCCTTATGGAAAATGGAATGTGGTGAATCAAGAATGAGAGGTTGAATCAAGGTTAGGGCGACTCCGCTTGCCATAACAAGTTGTGACATAAATACTTGCGGTGATACACGTCGCCGTAAGTCCGCGAAATGAAGAGTCTTGAATCGTGAATCAGGTAGTGAACTCATGACGCCTTACGCTCCCACACGCCGCTCCTTCTTCTCCGACGCCGCCACCGGTCTGGGCGCGATCGCTCTTGCCCAGCTCTTGGCGGATGATGGCCTGCTCGGGAAGGAAACCAAAGCGCCACAGCGGCCGGCGATTGACCCGCGGCAGCCGAATGCGCCCAGGAAGCCGCATTTTGCGGCGAAGGCGAAGAATGTGTTGGTGATTTTTTGCTCGGGGGCCTGCAGCCATGTGGATACGTGGGATTACAAGCCGGAGTTGATCAAGCGGGACGGCCAGCCGATGCCGGGGAGTGAGAAGCTGGTGACGTTTCAGGGGGAGCAGGGGTCGCTGGTGAAGAGCCCGTATCCGTTCCGCCCCCGTGGCCAGTGCGGCAAGATGACAAGCGACCTGCTGCCGCAATTGGGGGACCTGGCGGATGAGATGTGCTTCCTCCATTCGCTGACTGGCAAGACGAACACGCACGGCCCGGGGGAGATGTTCATGTCCACCGGCTTTACGCTGGAGGGGTTCCCGAGCATGGGGGCCTGGGTCAATTACGCCCTGGGGACGGAGAACCAGGACCTCCCCGCGTTCGTCGCCATTCCGGACCCCCGCGGCGTGCCGCAGGCGAGCATCAACAATTGGGGGCCGGGATTTTTGCCCGCGGTCTTTCAGGGTGTCCCGTTCAACACGGCCCAGCCGATTCGCAACCTGGCGCGGCCCGAGCGAGTTTCCGCGGAGAAGGACAAAGCGTCCGCCGACTTTTTGAAGAAGCTTAACGAGGAGCACCTGGCCAAGTTCCCCGGCGATACGGAACTGGCGGCCCGCATTTCCAGCTATGAACTGGCCGCCCGGATGCAGCTCAGCGTGCCGGAGGCGACGGACATTTCGCAGGAGCCCGAGCACATTCTGAAGATGTACGGGGCCGACGACCCGCAGAACAGGCTCAAAGCCGGCTTCGCTCGGAACTGCATTTTGGCCCGCCGGCTGATTGAGCGCGGGGTGCGGTTCGTGCAGCTCTTCAACGGAGCGTATGCGATGGGGGAAGGTGTCGGCAACTGGGACGGCCACAAAACACTCAAAGCTCAGTACGACATCCACGGTCCTATCCTCGACCAGCCGGCAGCCGCCCTGCTGAAAGACCTCAAGCAGCGGGGCCTGCTGAAGGATACGCTGGTCGTCTGGTGCACCGAGTTCGGCCGCATGCCCACCTTCCAAAAAGGGGCCAGCGGACGCGACCACAACCCGAGCGGCTTCACGGCCTGGATGGCGGGGGCAGGAGTGAAGGCCCCGTTCACTTACGGAGCGACCGACGATTTTGGTTACAAGTCGGTGGAAAACGTCGCCACCGTCTACGATTTCCACGCCACCATCCTGCAACTCCTCGGCCTCGACCACGAGCGGCTCAGCTTCTATCACAACGGCATCGAGCGGCGGCTGACGGATGTGCATGGAAAGGTGATTGAGGCGGTGCTGGCGTGAACCGATTGCAACAAATCTGTCTTCCCATTTTCTTGCCAAATGAATCGGAAGTGATGGCAAGAAAATGGGTGGCAAGAAGAAGAGAGGGGGGCGAGAATAATTTCAATGAATAACGGACGTCCCTACTACGCCGTCATCTTCACCTCGGTCCGTACCGCGGGGGACGAAGATGGCTATGGCGTGACTGCCGAGCGGATGGCGGAGCTCGCCGCGCAGATGCCGGGGTATCTCGGCATCGAAAGCGCCCGCGGAGCAGGAGGCATGGGCATCACCGTTTCGTACTGGGAGAGCCTCGCCGCCATCAAGGCCTGGCGCGAGCAGGCAGAACATCGGCTGGCGCAGCAGATGGGGAAAGAACGCTGGTATCAACGGTTCACGCTGCGGATATGCAAGGTGGAAGCGGAGAGGACGTTTGAGCGTCCCTCGTAGCGAGCAGACTCCGTGTGCCGGCACATCCGCTCACGGAGTGAGCGGACTACGATACCACAGCCGCGTCAAAGCCTGCGGAGTCATGCAGCTTCGTCCGCTCTTCCTGATATTCGACGATGAAGTGCGAGAGTCCGATTTGGAGTCTGTCCCCATCTTCCAGAACCACCGCAGTCGTCAGGCGACGACCGTTCACATGGGTTCCGTGAGACGAATGGAGGTCGCGGAGAATGACATCGGGGCCATCAACCGCCAGTTCGCAATGCCGTCGGCTAAGCCAGCGGTCATCGATGCGAACACCGGCTACGGCACCGCGGCCGAGTTCAATGGGGAACTGGTCAATCGTGATTTCGCGCGGAGAGGCCAGCGCGTTCTGGCAAAGGAGCTTGATCTTCACGGCAGGAGTAAGAAAGCGAACCAGGCGGGAGTCGGTGGGCGGGAAGCGAGTGAAATGAGCACCAGGCAGATCCACACGCTCGATTTATGGATGGTACACCCGCCAAAATGGGTGTCAATGGCCACCCTGGAATTTCTTAAAAAAAGGTTTTTCGGGTATTCTGAGGTGGACGCAAACCGGTCTTTTCCCGAAAGAAGGTGAAGCGATGAGGCAACTGCTAACGAAGAATCTTTCGATGTCGCCAAAGACCCTTTCCCTAGGGTTCTGCTCCCTTCTGGCCGCATTTGCGGCCGTGTCGGTTGAGGCCAAGCCCATCGCCACGCCGGAGTCTCGACTCCAAGCGGCGGGCGTCGAGCCGACGTTGGCAGGAGTGAAAAGGTACCTGGAGTCCCTGGTAAGTCCCGTGGTTGAGGCCGAGATTGCGAAGCTCATCGAAGATCTTGGCAACGATCAGTTTGAAGTCCGCGAGCGGGCCACGCTGCAACTGGCCGGCATGCCGTTCCCGCCGCTTGGGCAATTGGAAGCTGCCACCAAGAGTTCGGACCTGGAACGAGCCCTGCGGGCCAAGAGAATTCTGGCACTTGCCAAGGACCCTCACGCGTCGCTGCTGATCCCGGCGCTGGCCTTTGTGGAAGAACAGAAGCTTGCCGTTGGGGCTCCGCTTCTGATCACAATTCATGGCAAGGTTCCCCCGGGCCCGATCCGTGAGGCGGCGCTCCGTGCGCTGCTGGCCATCATTTCGAAAGACGACCTGGCGGCAGCGAAGGAAATGCTGAAAAGTTCGGACGCCCGGGTTGTCCACGCGGGAAAGTGGCTCGTCTCCCAGCTGGAGCGGGGGGATGGCCTATCGTTGCTGGCCGGCAAGGTGGATGCTGTGACGGTCACCCCTGGATCGGTCGCTGGCGGGGGGAAGGATTTGATCCAGGGATGGGAATTCAAAGTGAAGGAGCGACTGACCGTCATGGAACTCGGAGTCCATGACCATCGCAAGAGCGGACTCAAAGAGGCCCACGAAGTTGCCATTTGGGATCTAGAAAACAAGAAAGAACCACTGGTACAAACGACCATTCCGGAGGGGCAGGTGGCGGAACTGTACGGCACCTTCCGTTGCGTTAGCGTGGAGCCCACGGAGTTGCTGCCCGATCGCCGCTATGCCATTGTCGCCCACTATTCAACCCCTGCGGACTCATCGGTCTCGCTGATCAATCCCACGGGGCTGACAATCGAGTATGCCGCTCCTATCGAGGTCATTGGCCGGCGTTATGCCTTTCCCCATAAAGCGATGGCCTTTCCCTCTCATCTTGGCGAAGGTGCCCGCCATGCCACCTTCGGCCCAACATTTCGGTTCGGAGAATTGGGGGAGAGGAAGTAAGACGCTGATAGGTTGGCGAGGCAGGGCGGAGTGCTAGGGCGAACTTCCTAACTCGACTGGATCGGCACTGTTTTCCGCTCGGGGCTCAACGGGTCGATTGCCACGTAAACTACCTCCGCTTCGGTCACTCGCCTGGGGCCATCTCCACGCTCGGATTCCACGGAAACATGGGTGGTGATCGAGGTCCTGCCGACGCGGACCACTTGCGTCCAGAAGCTGACGACCTCCCCCACGCCGACTGGCTCGTGGAATTCAACGCCGTTGAGTGCGACCGTGACGAGCATCGGCATGGGCCAGCCTTGGCGAAGAATTTCATGAATCGCGCCGACGGCACCCGCCTGGTCGATGTAGCTCAGCAGCACGCCACCAAAGATGGTGCCGTAGGCATTGGTATCGCGCGGCATCATCACGACTTTGACAGCCAGGTAGCGTTCGGAGGGAAAAACAAGCATGAAAATCCTCTGCGAAAATTTCGCACACAACTCCTCGCGGGAGAAAACACTTCGGGTCCCACAAATGTCCAGCTTCCTGGCACCGTGGGCGCATCATCTTCCGCAAAGCAGGTCTCAGCGGCAAGCAGCCTGCCCCTAGAATCGGAATCGTGCTGAAAACAGGGCAATTCGCTGAAAGTCTTGCGACCAAACTTTCCGCCAATTTTGCAGCAATTCCCGTGCAAGCTCTGCAATTCCTATTGCCCGATTTGTAGTTGCGAAATAAAGTTGAATAGGAGAGGCAGGTTGTGTAAAGGCAGGGACGGCCAACCCACCCAGGGAATCAGGCCAGTTCTGCCGACCCTCTCGCCTCCAACGAGTGCTCTTTTCCAATCTCTCCGAGCGATTGCTGCCAGCCGGAAGCAGCGTCTGCATTCTTCCCCGTGAGAGAGTTCGTTGCCCTGGGAAATGGATGCACCCACCTGACGCAGTCTGGTCATTGCAAACGCCGCAGGCGAACCTTCGCAGCATTGTGAGCGTCTGCCCCTGCGCGGAGAGAAGGGACAGAGCAAGTTTTAGACGTAGGGTTGAGTGTTGAGCGGCCTATTCGCTCAATGCGGAAACGAATTTTTGTTCGGTTGCCAGAAAGGGGTGTGACCCGCACAGACGACTCCGACATGTTCGCACAAGACCGCTAGCGGCATCGTGCGAACGGAGAACCTAGCCGTACTGCCCGGACCGCCTCCATTTCCCCCAGGGGAGGATATTCCATGACGACGGGACGCAACATCATATCGCTCGTTGCCCAACGGCAAGACCTTGAGCAGTTCCGTAAGAAGAACTGGCTCGGCACGTTCGAGGATTACCTCGACCTCGTTCGCCAGCAGCCGGAGGTTGCTCGCAACGCCTTTGAGCGTGTCTACGACATGATCATGTCGGCTGGTACGCATGTGTACGAAGAGTCCCGCGGCGAAAGGCGGGTCCATTACAAGTTCTTCGACGACCCGGATAATGAAGGCCGCGATGCTGTGTTTGGACTCGACGACACGCTGGAATCGTTCGTCAACGCTCTCAAGTCCGCTGCCAAGGGGTACGGCATTGAAAAACGCGTGCTGCTTCTGCACGGCCCCGTCGGCAGCAGCAAAAGCACCATCGCCCGGCTGATGAAGCGCGGAATGGAACGCTATTCCGGCAGTGATGAAGGTGCACTTTACACACTCGGCTGGATTGCCGAGTCGGATGCCAATGATATTCACTGGTGCCCGATGCACGAAGAGCCGCTGCATTTGATTCCCGAACGGTTCCGCGACGAAGTCCTGGCCGGCCTGAACGCCGGAAAAGGGGAAGAGGACTTCAAAGTCCGCATCGTCGGCGAACTCTGCCCCTACTGCCGATTCATGTATTCCGAGCGGCTGAAGAAGTACAGCGGCGACTGGACCAAAGTGATCAGCGACGTTCGCGTCAAACGAATCACTTTGTCGGAGCAGGACCGCTGCGGCATCGGCACCTTCCAGCCGAAGGACGAAAAAAACCAGGACAGCACGGAACTGACCGGCGACATCAACTATCGCAAGATCGCCGAGTACGGCAGCGATAGCGATCCGCGGGCGTTCAACTTCGATGGCGAATTCAACGTCGCCAACCGCGGCATCATCGAATTCATCGAAGTGCTGAAGCTGGACGTAGCGTTTCTTTATGATCTCCTCGGTGCCAGCCAGGAGCACAAGGTCAAGCCGAAGAAATTCGCCCAGACCGACATCGACGAGGTCATTCTCGGCCACACCAATGAGCCGGAGTACCGCCGCCTGCAGAACAACGAATTCATGGAGGCCCTCCGGGACCGCACGGTGAAGATCGACGTGCCGTACGTCACGCGGCTGTCGGATGAGATCAAAATCTATGAAAAGGATTACAACCAGCAGAAGGTGAAAGGGAAGCACATCGCCCCCCATACCATCGAAATGGCCGCAATGTGGGCCGTTCTCACCCGCCTGGAGCCGCCGAACAACGCCAGCCTCACGCTGCTGCAGAAGCTGAAACTCTACAACGGCAAAACGCTGCCGGGTTTCACCGAGGAGAACATCAAGGAGCTGCGCGACGAGGCGATTACCGAAGGGATGCATGGGATTTCCCCCCGCTATGTGCAGGACAAAATCTCCAACGCGTTGGTCGCCCACATGGAGGCCAAGAGTATCAACCCGTTCATGGTAATGAACGAGTTGGAAGCCGGCCTCAAACATCATTCCCTCATCACCAACGAAGAGCTTCGCGGTAAATACCGCGAGATGCTCGGCGTGGTGAAGGAGGAATACGAGAACATCGTGAAGAACGAAGTTCAGCGGGCCATCGCGGCCGACGAAGACGCCCTGAAACGGCTCTGCGGCAACTATATCGACAACGTGAAGGCTTACACCCAGCGGGAGAAGGTCCGCAACAAGTTCACCGGCCAGTACGACGAGCCGGATGAACGGCTGATGCGTTCGATTGAGGACAAAATCGACATCCCCGACAGCCGCAAGGACGACTTCCGCCGCGAGATTATGAACTACATCGCGGCCCTGATGATGGACGGTAAGACCTTTGACTACAAGTCCAACGAGCGGCTCTATAAGGCCCTGCAGCTCAAGCTGTTCGAGGACCAGAAGGATACGATCAAACTCACCAGCCTGGTCAGCCAGGTGGTGGACAAGGATACGCAGGCCAAAATCGACGTGGTCAAGAGCCGCCTCATTCGCGACTTCGGCTACGACGACGAGAGCGCGACGGACGTGTTGAATTATGTGGCGAGCATTTTTGCGAGAGGAGACGTGAAGCGGAAATGACTAAATCCTAATGACTAATGACTAATGGTTCTTTCATTAGTCATTAGACATTAGTGCTTAGACATTCCGCGCAGCGGCTATGGTCATGAAAATCGACCGCGACTCGTCGCGGTTCAAACAAATCGTTCGCGGGAAGATACGAGAGAACCTGCGGAAATATGTGACGCACGGCGAAATGATCGGGCGCAAGGGGAAGGACCTCGTTTCCATCCCGCTGCCGCAACTCGACGTGCCCCACTTCCGCTATGGCCAGAACGGACGTGGCGGCGTCGGCCAGGGGCAGGGTGAACCAGGCCAGCCGGTAGCCGCGGGAGACGACGAAGGTGACGGCCAGGGGAAGGCCGGCGGCGATCCCGGGCAGCATGTGCTGGAGGTCGATATTTCGCTGGACGAATTGGCCACACTTCTCGGCGATGAACTCGAGCTCCCTCGCATTGAGCCCAAAGGGAAAGCGAACATCACGCAGGACAAGGTCCGCTATACCAGCGTCCGTCGAGTCGGGCCGGAATCGCTTCGCCACTTCCGCCGAACCTATGTGGAGGCCCTTCGCCGCCAGGTCAGCGAAGGAACCTATCGGCCTGCGGATCCAAAAATCGTTCCGATCAAGGAGGACCGCCGCTATCGCTCCTGGGAAAGTGTCCCCGAACCGGTCGCCAATGCGGTCATTCTCTACATGATGGACGTCTCCGGCAGTATGACCGACGAGCAGAAGGAAATCGTCCGGACCGAATCATTCTGGATTGATACCTGGCTCCGCAGCCAGTACGACGGCATCGATCGCCGCTACATCATCCACGACGCAGCCGCGAAGGAAGTGGACGAGCAAACCTTCTACCACACCCGCGAAAGTGGGGGCACACGTATCAGTTCGGCCTACAAGGTTTGCGCGGACCTGCTGAAGAACCATTACGACCCGGCAGAGTGGAACGTCTACTGCTTCCAGTTTTCCGATGGCGACAACTGGGGAGAAGACAACAAGTTGTCACTTGCCATGCTGCGCGAACAAATCCTCCCCAAATGCAATCTCTTCTGCTACGGTCAGGTCGAAAGCCCCTACGGCAGCGGCGAATTCCTCCGCGTCCTCCAGGAAGCCTTCGGCGAAGAGCACGAAGTGCTGGTGACGAGCGAGATTGAGAATAAAGAGGCGATTTATGACTCGATTAAAACTTTTCTAGGAAAAGGCAAATGACCTAAATCCTAATGACTAATGTCTAATTTCTGCACATTAGTCATTAGACATTAGTGCTTAGTCATTATGACCGCATTACTCCACCGCTTCCGACCCCTCACTCCTGAGATGGAACAAATCCAGGCTCAGATGGAGGCCCATGCGCGCTCCTACGGGCTGGACTTCTTCACCACCGTCTTCGAGGTGGTCGATGCGGAGCAGCTCAACGCGGTGGCGGCTTACGGGGGCTTTCCCACGCGGTATCCCCACTGGCGGTTCGGGATGGAGTACGAGCAGCTCAGCAAGGGATACAGCTACGGCCTTCAGAAGATCTACGAGTTGGTGATCAATAACGACCCTTGTTATGCCTATTTGCTGGCCAGCAATGGCATTACCGACCACAAACTGGTCATGGCTCACGTCTATGGCCACTGCGACTTTTTTAAGAACAACGCCTACTTCGCCCACACCAATCGGAAAATGATTGACGAGATGGCGAACCACGGCAATCGTATTCGGGACTATATGGACCGGTTCGGGGTGGAAGAAGTCGAGACGTTCATCGACAACTGCCTCTGCATCGAGGACCTGATCGACATTCACTCGACTCGCATCAAACGCCGCGACGATTCCACCAAGTACCAATTTCAGGAAGCAACCGAGGAGGAGGACGCTGCTCCGCTCGCGACGCGATTTCAGTCCAAAGGGTACATGGACAGTTTCGTGAACCCCAAAGCCGCGATGGATGCGGAAGTCGCTCGCAAAACCAAAGAGCTGCAGAAGAAGGAAAACTTCCCATCCGAACCGATGCAGGATGTGATGCTGTTCGTGCTGGAAAACGCCCCGCTCAAGTCCTGGCAGCGGGACGTCCTCTCGATTATCCGGGACGAAGCGTATTATTTCGCCCCGCAGGCCCAGACCAAGATCATGAATGAAGGGTGGGCCACCTACTGGCATTCCACGATCATGACCAAACACGCCATGATCGAAAAAGACCTGATCTGCTACGCCGATCACTGTTCCGGCACGCTCGCCGGCTCACGGACGCGGCTGAACCCGTACAAGCTAGGGCTCGAACTTTACCGCGACATCGAGGACCGCTGGAACCGCGGAGCGTATGGCGAGGAATACGAGCAGTGCGACGACCACCTCACCAAGAAGAACTGGGACAAAAAGACGGGCCTGGGGCGGCAAAAAATCTTTGAAGTCCGCCGCATCCATAACGATCTGACCTTCATCGACGAGTTCCTCACCCTCGACTTCTGCCGCGAGCACAAGCTCTTTTCCTTCGGCTACAACACCGACAGCGGCTACTACGAGATCGAAAGCCGCCAGTTTGAAGAGGTAAAAAAGCGGCTTCTGTTCAATCTCACGAACGTTGGCCGACCGATCATTTATGTAAAGGACGGCAACCACAAGAACCGTGGCGAGTTGTACCTGGAGCACCGCTTTAACGGCGTGGAACTCGAACTGAAGTACGCCAAGGACACGCTCACCAATCTGTATCAATTGTGGAAGCGACCTGTGCATATCGGCACAGTCCTGGAAAACAGCCCGGTCACATTAACCTTCGACGGCCACGAATTTATCAATCCCGGGGAGGTTAAGGCGAAGAGATAGTAGTCCGTTCACTCCGTAAGCGGACATGCCTGCACACAGAGTGTGCAGGCTACTTAGGCACAAAACTTGCGGGTGTGGAATTAGAGATAGAGCGAATCATACTGAAAGGGTGGACCGCAAACGCCCCAGGAATAGGCGTAGGTGAGGACATGACGACCAAACAAGACATCCAGCGAGAACTGACTCGCATTCAGGCCCAAAACGGTCTGGGACGGCTGGAGGTGGATACTCCGGCTGGCAAGCTGGAAGCCCAACTGGTCGCGGTCGACGCCATCGGCTGCGCGTTCGAGTCATTCACCTTTACATCCGACAAGCTGGCAAATTCCACGGTCAGCGACCTCAAGAAGCTTAGTGACGCTCTCACCACCAAGCTCAACTACCTGATGGAGCCCATCAGCGCCGTCGAGCTCGACGCGGACAGTTGCACTGTCCAGTGCCGCAGCAATCCGCCGCAACAGGGAGAAGACGGCCGCAGCTACTACGAGTTGCTCGTTCGCAAAGGGGGCGACATCCTCCTCAGCCGCTATCTCAAGCAACCCGGCCAACCCCGCCACACCATCCCGGCACAAGTCACCCGCGAAGTCCTCGCTCGCTTGGGAGAGGATTTTGTGGCGGCTGTGGGGTAGGATTCCAGCCCGCCCGGACATTATCACGCCAAAATCTCTCGTATCGCCTGCCCCCCATTCGCAATTGGGACCGGCCTGCT
>CAYUJE010000211.1:0-11882 GCA_964444865.1 uncultured Pirellulaceae bacterium
GACCCGCTCCGCGATCCGGCCATGCGGCCGACGCCCTTTCAGGCCTACCTCCGCATTCAAATTGGCTGCGACAAGTTCTGCACTTATTGCATCGTCCCGATGACCCGCGGCCCGGAGCAGGGGCGCGATCCCGAACAGATTCTGGCCGAGGCACGCATTCTGGCCGATCAGGGGTGCAAGGAAATCACGCTCATCGGCCAGACCGTCAACAGCTACAAACACAAGAGCGGCGGCAAAACGACGCGGCTGTCGGACCTGCTCTATGCGCTGCACGAAATCGACGGCATCGAGCGGCTCAAGTTCGTCACGAACTATCCCAAGGACATGACCGACGACCTCCTGGACGCGGTCGCCACGCTGCGAAAATGCTCACCGTATCTGCACGTGCCGGCCCAGAGCGGCAGCAACGAAGTGCTCGCCCGAATGAAGCGAGGCTACACCGTGGAAGATTACCGCGAGATGTACGGCCGCCTCCGCGCCCGGCTGCCGCACGCCGCCGTCACTAGCGATTTCATCGTCGGCTTCTGCGGCGAGACCGATGAGGACTTTCAAAAGACCTATGACCTCGTCGCCGAATGCCGCTTCAAGAACAGCTTCATCTTCAAATACAGCGAGCGGCCGGGGACCAAGGGAGCCGAGCTGTATCCCGATGATGTGCCGTTTGAAGTGAAGAACCGCCGCAATAACGAACTGCTGGAACTGCAAAACCGCATCAGCGAGCAAGAAAACCAACCGCTGCTCGGCCAGCGGGTGGAAGTGCTGGTGGAAGGCCCCAGCGAACGGGCCAAACGGCACGGCGAAGACCAGGGAGACCTCGTCCAACTCACCGGCCGCACAGCCTGCGACCGGATCGTCGTCTTCGACGGCAACCCGCGGCTGACTGGGCAAATCATCCCGGTCGCCATCTACGACCTTGCCCCGCATACGCTCTTCGGCGCGGTTGTGACGGAGCATGTCGGCCCGAGCTTGCAGCCAATACTGGCGTAGCGACAGGCGGCCGCGCGGTTGCTAACAGTAGACTTACTTTGTCTCACCTTTGGAAGGTTGCGGTTTTTCACCTTCCGCCGCGGCGGGAGATTCTGTCGACGAAGATGAAGGGGCCAGACGCGCGAGTAAGTCGTGCAGACGCTTTTGATTCGTTTCTTGTGAAAACGGATTCTCGTCGGGGTTTCCGCCACCCATGCCACCCCCCATCATCATCGGAGGAACAGCGCCCCCCGGCGGGGCACCTGCCATGGGAGGCGGTGGCGACCCCGCGCCCGGCCGACCAGCCGCACCGCGACCGCCACCACCGGGCCCCGACCGCCCGAAGGGGAGGCTGATGAGGCCCAGCGTTTTCTTTTGCTCCTCAGTAAGGAGCGACTCCAAAGAATCGAGGTGCGTCTGCGCCTCCTCGGCAGTCATTTTTTCAGCCTTGTCGAGTTCCTGAAGTTGGGTCGCTATTTTTTTGGCTTGTTCCGCGTCCAATTCGACCTGCAGTTTCACATCGCTGCGCGAAAGCAATTCCAGCTTGCCGACCAGCGCAGTGAGATTGCGCTTGCCAGCGCCTCCTCCTCCTCCTCCCATGCCACCACCCATTCCCATTCCACCGCCGCCCATTCCACCCATACCCATTCCGCCCCCCATCATCGGACCGCCGCCAGGTGCGGCGGCGGGAGTGGCGGCATCGCCCGCGACTGGCTGGGACCTATTTGGGTCTTCGCTAAGCTTTAACCCCAGATACATCGCACCCGCGCCCAGGGCGAGTCCCAGGATTCCGGAGACGATCCAAGCGGGGAGGGATTGGGAAGAGCGAGTTTCCTTGGCTAGGTCGGGGGTTGTGGTGGACATCGGCAATTCCTTGGAAGGAGTGGGGCCAGACGAATCAGGCGGAGTTTCACCATCATACAGCAGGGGAACTAGCACCCGCCATATTAGGCCCTAGCTAGAGCAAACTTCTGCCAGGCCGCTATGATCCTTGAGCCGGCCAACGGGCGGACGGCCTGCGGCTACGATTCTTTTCGCAGCTTGGCGCGGAGCCAGTCTCTTACCCATTGAGCCAGATCTTCGCCCGACCAGGTGCAGAGTTCGAATTGATCGATTTTCCCGCCAATATCGCACACCAACGATGTGGCATAGCTATTCTTCACGTCCCCTTCGTCGTCCTTGGACGAGGTTTCTTGGACGATGATTTCCCGAATGTCCGTCGTCGAGATGGTTCGCGACTGGTTGCTTTCTTCCCATTGAAGCCGGCCGGCGAGCAAGTCGATGCGGAGCCGTTTGGCCCAGCGAAACGTCGTGTTCCAGGCGAAGATACCGGCCGCGAGAACGACCAGCCAGCCAAAAGTCGCCAGCCAGAATACCGGTAGCGTGTTCATACCAAAGCCGATCACGAACGTCATGGCGAACGCGGCCGCGGAAGCGGCGACGAGACCGGCCATGAGGGGAGGGACCGAATAGATGGTGAGCTGAGCCGTCAAGCCATCGTCGCGGGAGCGGAAATGGAGCCATCGTCGCACAAGTTTGCCGGGGCCAATGTGGGAAAAGAAGGCATACCAGACACCGGCTCCAATGACGTTGAAGGGAAGCAGAAAGATGGCCAGGAACAGCACCATCCCATCGAGGCCGCGAAGGAGGACGGAGTTGTTTGGATTGGCGGGAGAGTAATATACGGTAACCGGTTTGCCCACCTGGAAGCGGTCGACGACTTCCTGGGCGGTATGATGCGAACTGCTCACGGTGAAGTAACTAATTCGGTTACCCTGGTGGTTCTGTCCACCGACGGTGTAGGAATAGTTCACCTCGGGCGTGTAGGTGATGCCCCCCTCGCTGTCCGAATTGGATTCGATGTTGACGCTGGTCACCGTCCCCTGCGTGCTGACAAAGGTAAATGCCCAGCACTGGCAAACCACGGAAAAGGCCAGGAAGCCGTCGAAGACGAGAGTGCCGAGCATCCAACCGGTAAGCCATACTCCCATGAAGACGAGTATGCAGCCGTTATTTTTGACCGCAGCGAGGGAGGACTTGGCAGCGGCCATAGCGTAGCGACAGGCGGCCTCGCCTGTCCGCTTGAGTTTTGTAAAAACGGTGTGCGGCGTTCAATGTGTGCCCGGCAAACCTCGTTCACTCAGACCCGAGCCCACGAGCGGGCCGCTTGTGGCTACGGTGCAACGAGCGTGTTGAGGAAGCCAAGCAGTTCGTCTTGTTCCTTGGCTGGCAGGGCAGCGAATCTTTCGATGGAGAGAATTGATTCACCGGCGTGGGCCAGGATGGCTTCTTTCAAGGTCTTAGCCCGGCCATCGTGCAGATAGGGACCGCTATCTCGCACACCCCACAGCGGCGGCGTACGCCATTCCTGCTGCAGCACCTTGAGAGCGGAGCCGGCGTTGATATAGGTGTCGATTTCTCCTTCGCGGCGGAGCAGGTGCTGCTTGGCAGAGACGGCGGAGACAGCATCGGCCAGGCCGGGCCCCATGTCGTGCAGCAGCAGGTCGCTGTAGATTCCCTTTGCGGGCCCAACGTCCTGCACATGGCAATCGGCACAGCCGAGGGTCTTGAAGTTGGTAAATCCTCGCTCGACCGCTTTGGCCTGTTCTTCGCCTGCCGGTATTTCCTGCCGCGGGGCGGGGAGCGCGGCGACATAGGCGATGAGTTGATTGGCCTGTTCCTCATTCATATCGAGGCCGGTGGCTTTGGCGTCCGGATTGAGGGGGTTGGCGGCCTGATGGTGACCGGGGACTTCCAAGCCGAGTTCATTGGCGCACGCGCCGAGCACAAATTCTCGCAGCGACATCGTTTGCCCGCGCCAGCCGAAGTGCCCCAGCACGGGTCCGCTGGGACCTCGAGGGCCGGGAGGAACGCGGCCGGTGACGCGGCCGTCCTTTTGCTGAGTAGCAGCCAGTTCGCGAAGCATGTCGGCGGTGATGGCGTCGATGAGACCTGCGCCGAAGACCGGCGGTGTGTTCCTCTGCGAGACGCGAATGGCCCAATCTTCCGGCGAGAGTGTTGCATGCCCTTCCATCACTTTCTTCTCGAAGGAGGCGTAGGCGTCGTCGGTGCCGAAGCGATGCAGGATGAAGGCCGTTTGCAGCCGTTTGCCGCCGGGAACGAAGCTGGGATGGACCTTGCTGAGAGTCGCTTTGTGTTCGGCGAGTTCGCTGGGATGATAACCGACGGGAACCACCGTCAGCAGGCGGACGTTGCTATCCTCGTTCGGCCCGGCTCCGCCGATGCCGCCGAGCTTGTGGCAGGCGGCACAAGAGCGGGCGTTGAACATCGGTCCCAGGCCATCTCCGCCGGGACTCGCCGGCTTTCCCGCTTCCCATTCGCGAAGGAAGAGTTTCTTTCCTTCCGCGATGGCATCGCTATCGGCGTCGGGTTCAGCCGCCGAGAGAGGAGCGATGAATGCGGCAATTAAGGCTAGTGATAGGAGCGAAATCCTCATGAGATGAGTCTCCGGAAAACGGCGGGATGTTTCGCCGATTGTAAACCAACTTTCGGCGAGCGGCCAGCGTAAGCTGGCTGATGAGTCTGCAACACCTTCCTGGACTTTTCGCCATCACCAAGTGACCGGCCAGCTTACGCAGGCCGCTCGCCGGACAATGCTGACGACTAAACTAAGCTACATCGGGAACCCGGGCGGAAAACCACCGCCTGGGAATCCACCAGGTCCGCCCGGTCCACCGCCACCCATGGGAGGCGGAGGAGGCGGAGGATTGATCCCTTGATTTTCCAGCAAGCGGAAGGAATCGACTCCAAAGCCGGTCTCCTTGGCAGAGGCCCCTTCGCGGATGATGTCGGTTCGGCCGAGATGGACCTTTTTGTAGGTGTCCTCGGAGATGACGTAGTACCAATCCTTGAAGCGATTGTTGAGATCGACGACCTTCGCTTCCGCCTTCTTCTTTTTCAGATTGTATTCGTCCATCTTCCGCTGGTTGGCCTTCTTAATGCGGTCAAGCTCCAACTGGGCGGGGTCCGGCTTGGAAATTGGTTTGACAGGCTTGCCGGGGGGCTCAGCACCGGCTTTGGCTTTTGTCTTCCCCGCCTTGTCATCCGTCTTGGCTTTTTCCTTGTCGGGTTCTGTTGCTTTCGGCTCCTCCTTCGTTTCGTCCTGGCATGCACCGCCGTTCGATTTGGCGGGCTCTTCGGCCGCCGGCGGAGTCGTGGGGGGAGTGGCGGGGGGAACCGTCGGCCCGGCAGGTTCGGGCTCGAGCATCGGGGGATGCAGAACGTCGTCGGTCAGTTCCGCATTGACCATCAGAAAGCGATTAAGCTTTTTTCCGTCGCTGCCGGCTTGCACTCCCGCGATATCACCAAAGCGAAGGATGTAACGGACGCCGTCCAAGAGATCCACGTGTATCTCTCCATTGGTGCTGTAAAGCCGATCCTTGGCTGGAATGAAGCCGAGCTTCACCATTTGTTGCATGAGCTTGGGGTCATTGTCTCCCGCACCGGCCGGCTTCCGCCGCACATCCTCGATCTTCAGGTCGTCCAGTGCGGTTTTCATTTCGTCAAGCTTCTGCTTGTTTAGTTCTTCGCCGTCTCCCAATGCAGCATCGCGCGGCACGCCACGAGTAAAGAGTTGAAAGCGGTCCAGATTCCAAACGGCCGACAGCGTATCCCAAGAAACGGCGGCTTCCATGCGCTTTTCAGCGAGATATCCACCATCTTCTTTGAGGACGGAATAGTCCATGAGTGTCAGCCGCTTGATGTCATTCGGGTTCAGCTTGAGCAGGTCCCGTTCAATCCATTTGTTGAATTCGGTGGGGAGCTTCTCGGTATCGATTTTTGCTACATACACTTTGTCGGTGAATGTCGATCCTTCGGCAATGCGAACAAAACGCTGGCCGGGGGGATCTTTCACCGCCTTGCCGATGATCAGGCGTGCCAAGTCGTCTCCCTTCCCGTCGCGAATGATGACGAGCATGCCCACGTCCTTCTTCTTGGAGTCGTCGACCTTTTGCGTGGGATCAAGCACGCCGAACAGATGGTGCTCTTCAGGGAACTCCGTGGCGAGCCCCAGCGCATTCACCCCCAGCAGGCTTCCCGCTGCGTCCTTGAGCGAGTCCTGCGCATCAGCCGGATAGCCGCCGTGGGAGGGGAGGGCCCAAATCCCACCGGACTTTTCGACCTTCAAGGACTCCACTTTGTTTTTGTCCGTATCGTACCGGCTAATCTCCAGACTGGCCGCCTTGGTCGGATCGGTAAAGTTCTCGAAGAGAGGCTTCCCTGTGCGATCTTCGACGGTGTTCGTACTGGGAGCGGGAAGCGTCGCATATGCCAGTCCGGCAAGCACCACGCCAATGCCAGCAAATATCAGAGTTTTAGTGTTTTCGTTCATAGGTAATCCGATCAGAAAATCTTGCGGTCCAAGCCAAACCCTCACCCCGAACCTCTCCCCAAAGGAGAGGTAGATCAAGTCTTCATTCGGGTCTTGGAAATTCCCTCTCGCTCCCGGATATAACGCCGGACCCAAACCAGGCCGCCAACTAGCAGGGGAACAAGCGGCGGAATGAGCAGGCTGAAGAGTTTATACAAGTTCTGAATGCGGGCCACGGATTGCAAGCGGTCCCGACGAATCTTGTCGTTGGTCTTTTCCAGTTCCAATTTCAAGTTCTGCTTGGTTTCTTGCGAAGCAGCCAAGGCGGTCACTAGACGGAACTGCAATAACTGCTGCCTGCTCTTGAACTCGCCGCTGTCAATCTGCTCACCGGCGTCTTGCTTCTTCTTGTACTCGGCTTCCAGGTCTGCCGCTTCTTTTTCGATTTTCTTGACGGCCTCGTCTTCCTTGGCCACTTCCTCGTCATACTCCTTTTGAGCCGCCTTGCGGGCTTCCTCTTCTTTGTCGTAGGCCACTTGAGCTTCCGCCTCAATGCGGCGGAGGGTGGCGTAGCGCGTCTTACGCTGGCGAATATCGAGGTAGCGGTCCTCGCCGGCAACAGCATCGACCAGGTTCAGTACGAAGGGACCGTTGTCCCAACGAAACTGCTCGACTCCTTCGGTCCGCATACTGAGCAACTGGTTGCTAATCAGGTCGATGTCGGCAACATAGATGACGCTCATGGGCCTTTTGGCGGCGGGCTTCTTGGCCTTGTCGTCGGATTTACCGTCTTTCTTTGGGTCTTCCTTGCCTTTCTTCGCATCCTTTTTGGCATCATCCGCCGATTCGGTCGCCTCGCCTCGAATCCAAGCAGCCAAGGAATAGGCATGCCTGGGAGTAACTTCCATCTTCGAAAAAATCGGCCCGATTTCTTGGGTGCGAAAGTACTGGCGAGCGTCCGCGACATCCACCAGGCCCGTTTCCCGGCGGTTGTCGTCGGATTCCACCAGGGAGGTGAATTTAAGCTTCAGATCCTTGATATTGCCCGCCTCCCGAATGCCGCCGGTCACGGGAAAGAAGACTTCCTCGAAGTTCCGAACGGCGGGCTCTTTTTGGTTGAATGAGCCGGCATCTCCGGGACGGATGAATACAAAAGGACCCCACGGGGGAATGTCGCCAAAACGTTTATAGGGCATGTATCCCTGGCAAACGACTTTTCCGGGAAGCTGACCTACCTGAACTTCCGCCAACGGTTCAATACCCAGTGCCCGCCAAACCATCGCAAAACTATCTCCCTTGGGCTGCGGTGGCCCACCCATTCCCATCATGCCCCCTTGAGAGGGTTTGTCTTCAGAAGTTCCCACCACTTGGAACATGAGGGGCATCGGGTCTTCCAAAATGACCGTCGGCTGGCCGGCCTTCATGGCCTCGACCAGGTTGTTGATTTGCGGAGGTGCAAGAGAAGATGGCTGCACGACAAGCATCGCGTCGTACTTGAGATTTCCTTCGTCGTCATAGACGGTCAGCGGATTGGAAATATCAACGCTTTCGGTCGTGAACTCCCGCTCCAATTCTTCCAGGATGGCTTGCTTGGGAAGCTGCTGAATCTGGCCGCCGGCAAAGGAGAATCCGCCGCTGAGGTTCACGTCCGTATTGATAATGGCCAGCTTTTTTCGCTTGGGCTGCGCCACCGTGGCAATGGAGCGTACCAGTTCATACTCGACCGGCATTCCCTTGTTGAAAAAGGGAACCACTACTTTTTCCACGCCGCAAGTGAACGCCGCACCCAGGATGAACTCCTGCTGACGGGATTCGCCGCGGCTCTCCGTTCGGACGGCCATGCGGCGAATGCCATAGCGATCTTCCGCCAGGGCTGCTTCCTTGCTGAACTCCTCTAGATTGTCGTTCAATTGCAGTACGACTTTGCCCCCTGAATTCCGTTCGAGCTCTTTGAGCATGGAAACCAGGTTGTATTTGACTTTCACAAACTCATTCGGCACGCGAGCACTAATGAAAGCCTCGATTCGCACCGGATGCTTGTTCTCTAAATTGGCCAGAATCCTGCGTGTATCGGGAGCGAGCGAGCTGACCTGCTCCGATGTTAAGTCCTTGCGAATGAGATCATGGTTCGAAAACAGGACGTTGGCCCCAATCAAAATCAGCACCAGCGACAAGGCGCGCACCAAATAGTGCCCAAGCATGGACTGACCGTCCCGGCCTCCCATCCAGTGTCGGCGGCCGACGAGAATAACGCTCAGGTAGACACCGAGGGAAACGATCAACACAAAATAACTGGTGGAAGAAAGACTGAGCACGCCGCGCCCCAAGTCGTCGAACCGTTCGCTAAGGCTCCACCGCGAAAACAGGTGCGGCTGTAGCCGAGGAGGCAGGATGACACTGACATCAATCAAGAAAACCAGCGAGGCGTTGAAAATGGCGCCCAAAATGAAGGCGACCGTCAGGTTGGTGGTGAGGAACGAGGCGACCATGCCCAAGGCCAGCATCGCCAGGCCCATCAGCCAATAGCCCATGTAGGAGACAAAAAACAGCCCCGTATCCACCTCTCCATCGGCGAGCAAGCCTAGAAAGCTAAAGGTGGCAACTTCGGACACGAGCAGCGCGACAGTGAGGGTTCCCGCCGCAGCCACGTATTTGCCCAGCACAATATCCAAGTCTTCCGCGGGCAAAGTGAGCAGCAGTTCGTCGGTCCCTTGCCGCCTCTCATCCGCCCAGATGCTCATCGTAATCGACGGAATGAAGAAGAGCATGATGTACGGAAACCAGATATTCAGCTGATCCAGATTGGCCAGGTTGTTCGCGAAGAAGTCGTCTCCCCAGAACAACGCAATGGAGGTCAACATCAGGAACACGCACAAGAATGCATAGCCGGTGGGATTGCTGAAGTAACCCGACAGGTTGCGCTTGATGATGGCGAACGCCGCCGGGCGAAACATGGCGAGCGGCACCAGGGCAATCAGCAAAACGGCGATGAAGCCCAAGTTGTAGAGCAACAGGACCGACAGGGAAGCGAGAGCGTTATACATAAGGGTCACTAAGTCATCATTGACGTGAGAATGATCAGACGAATCACACTAAACAGGGGCCGCAGTCAGCGAATGGAAAGCTGCTTCGAGGCCGCGGCCTTGCTGGTCGAGCCCGGCGACCGAACCGTCGTAGACCAGCCGCCCTTCGTTCACCAGGATGACGCGACTGGCCATGGCCTGCACTTCCTGCAAGATATGGGTGGATAGAAGAATGGTCTTTTCCTGGGCGATCTTTCGAAGTGCGGTGCGAACTTCCGCAATTTGATTGGGATCAAGGCCGGCCGTCGGCTCGTCCATGATGATGACATCTGGCTCGTGCAGCAGGGCCTGGGCCATGCCGACGCGCTGACGAAAGCCTTTCGACAACTTGCCGATGGGCTTGTGAACGACGCTATCGAGCGCACAAAGATCGATGACGGCATCAATCCGGTCCCGTTTGTAGGCCGAACTCAATCCACGGGCATCGCCAAAGAAATTGAGCAGGCTGTGGGGCGTCATGTCCGGATAAAGCGGACCGTTCTCCGGCAAATATCCCAGCCGCGAGGACCCCGCTAGACGGTCGGAGCCCATATCGTGCCCGGCGATCTTGGCGGTCCCTTCGGAGGGAGCCAGATAGCCGGTGAGGAGCTTCATGGTGGTGCTCTTGCCTGCCCCGTTGGGGCCGAGGAAGGCAACGAGTTCCCCCTGACTCACGGTAAAGCTGACGTTCCGAACAGCGGCAAAAATGCCGTAGTACTTGGAGAGGCCGATGGCCTCGATCATCGGGACGCCTGGGGTAGCGGGCTTCTTTGCGGTCATAGTGGTCGATTTCCGGTGCTCATGTCACAGGCCGGAGCGCTGCTCCGTCCCCCTACCAATAAAACGAGCCGGCATTTCCTCCGGCTCGCGCAAGCCATAGCAGTATAAAGGTTTCTGGCCAGCACTCAACGTGGCGAACGGAAGAAAACCGTCTGCTATTCTGGTGATTACGCGGGAAAAGTGGGAGTGGTTCAGGAGGTCTCAGGGTCGCGAGTTGGCTTGTCAGGCGCTCCGGACCCTTGTGCGGTGGCTTATCATGAACGGATGGACTTGCACATCGACGACCAGCGTCAACAAATCCGCCAGTTGTCCCGCCAGGAGCTGCGCACGAGGCAGCTAGCACGGCTGAACGAGTTGTTGGGGACCATCCTGCCTCACAATCGGTTTTATACCGAAAAACTGGCAGCGGTAAAGCTGCCGCTGGAATCCTGGGACCAGCTCAGCCGACTGCCATTTACGTTCAAGGAGGAGTTAAAAGGTTCGCCATCTTCAGGAGTATTCGCCGCTAATCTCACCTGGCCGATCGACCGTTATGTCCGCTTTCATCAAACCAGCGGCACGCACGGCCGGCCGATGCCGGTGCTCGACACTGCGGAAGATTGGGAATGGTGGCTGGCCACCTGGCAATACGTGCTGGATGCCGCGGGTATTACGTCCCAGGACCGAGTGATGTTCCCCTTCTCCTTCGGCCCGTTTATCGGGTTCTGGAGCGCCTTCGAAGCCTGTCTCGCTCGCGGCTGTCTGGTCATACCGTCGGGGGGGATGAAAACGCTGGCCCGCCTGGAACTTCTTCGCACCAGCAAGGCGACGGTCTTTTTTTGCACGCCCAGCTATACCCTGCGGATGGCGGAAGTGGCGGCAGAAAATCGCATCGACCCCTCCTCGCTGCAGGTACGGCGAATCATCGTTTCCGGGGAACCCGGCGGCTCGTTCCCCGACGTGCAAAAGCGAATTGGAGCGGTCTGGAATGCGCGTGTTATCGATCATGCTGGAGCTTCCGAAATCGGCCCCTGGGGCTTTGCCGACTCTGCGGGCCGCGGCTTGTTTATCAACGAGGCGGAGTTCCTTCCGGAATTTCTTTCGCTCGCCACGGGGGGCTTGGCACAAGAAGGGGAACTCTCGGAATTGGTGCTTACGAGTCTCGGTCGCGCGGGAAGCCCCGTCATCCGTTACCGAACTGGCGACCTTGTCCGCCCTTCTTGGAAATACGGCGAAAATGGCGACTGCGGATTTGTGCTCTTGGAAGGAGGCGTGCTGGGCCGAGCGGACGACATGCTGGTGGTCCGCGGCGTCAACATCTTCCCCAGTTCCATCGACCAGATTGTGCGGAGCTTTCCCGAAGTGATTGAATATCGGGCCACCGTCATCCGCCACGGCGAGATGGACGCCCTGCACGTCGAAATCGAAGACCGCCTCTCCGACCCGGCCCGCGTCGCCCGCGACCTCCACCTCCGCCTCGGCCTCAAAGTCGACGTCTCATGCGTCCCCGCTGGCACGCTGCCACGGTTTGAGGGGAAGGGGAAGAGGTTTGTGGATGGGAGAAATCCAAAATAGTCACGAGTCCTGGGGAGCCCCAAGCTTTCCTTCGAAAAGCCGAAAAGGGGTCCGGCTTCATAAGCGTCGAAGGGGGAAAAAGTGGACCTGCTCATCGATTCCCTGTTTCTTCCCTCAGTTCAAAATCAAGCCCGACACCTTTCCGGTTCCCCCTTTGAGAATTCAGCGGTTCGCAGGCAAGAAATCTT
>CAYUJE010000212.1:0-2649 GCA_964444865.1 uncultured Pirellulaceae bacterium
TCCGCCGCCTGACCGATGCAGACCCGGTCGATATAGAGGACGAACGCGAGCGAGCAAAGGAAGAGGAGGACGCCAAAGCGAGCCCACGTCGCGCGGGGCTGAAGGACCGACGAGTCCCCGATGGAATCGGAGGAAACGGTTTGGGGGGACTCGTAGGGGTTTTGCATCCAAGGCCCTTCGCGGAGTATGGTATTCTGGTCATCGGCTGGCCCACAGTATATCTGGTTGTCAGGAACATTTCTCATGCGAATCACTGCAATTGACACTTTCACCATCGACGTCCCCCAGAAGCCGCCGGTGGCTCCCTATCAATCGCGGTATGTGGCAACCTCGCGAACCGGGGCGCTGCTGGTGCGGCTGCAGACGGACAAGGGGCATGTTGGTTGGGGGGAAGCTCCGCAGCTGATGGCGTTTCATAACCGCACGCCGTATACGGGGCGCGAAGGGAACGACTTGCGGGAGAAAATGATTGGCCGCGATGCGACGGCGATCGAGTCGCTCTATGCCGACAAGCTGTTCACTGATCCCTATCTGCAAAGCGCCGTGGAGATGGCCTGCTGGGATGCACTCGGCAAGCTCTGCGGCCAGCCGCTCTATCGGCTGCTGGGAGGAATGGTGCGGGAGCGCGTCGATTTGGCCTGCTGCATGGGGATTCAAACTCCGGAGAAGGCGGCGGAATTTGCTCGTGGATACGTCGCCGCGGGATTTAGAACGCTGAAGATGAAGGGGGGCCGCCGGGCCGAAGAGGATTTGGCAATGGTCCGGGCGATTCGCGAGGCCGTCGGCGACAAGCTGAAACTGCGGGTCGATCCGAACACGGGCTATTCGCCGGAGGCCGCGCTGCAACTAGCCCGTGACTTCGAGCCCTATGAACTGGAATACTTCGAGCAGCCGATGGCCGATCATTTGATTGACGATTCGGCGCGGATTCGCAAGCTCACCAAAACGCCAATGGGGCTGAACGAATCGGTGACGACGCTGGCCAGCGTTCAGGAGATTCTCTGCAAGCAAGCCGCCGACGTGCTGCTTCCCGATACCTATCAATGCGGCGGCTTGTGGGCCTGCAAGCTCATCGGCGACTGGGCCGCGGCTTCGGGGGTGACTTGTGTCTTCCATTGTGCCCACGACTTCGGCCTGAAGACCGCCGCAATGCTGCATGTCGTGGCCTCGAGCCCCAATTTTCCGCTGGCCAACGACTGCACCTATTACGGACTGGAAGACGACATCATCACACAGCCGTTTGTCATCGAAGGGGGCAGCCTGCCCGTTCCACAAGGACCAGGGTTGGGTGTGACCATCGACGAGCAGAAGCTAAAGAAGTACCTGGTGGGATCGAGTTTGTAGGCGAAGTTTCAGAGGCAAGAATCTTGAAACCATGATAAACTGGTGCCTGGACATGTTAAAATTAACGTAATGGAGTTTCGATTCCAAAGCCGCAAAGAAACAAACTCACCTGACATCAGTTCACATCCTCCTATCCATTGATAAGGCCGCCGATAGCCTGTTGTGAGTCGATCCGACGAAGCTACCGAAGAAGGGTTGATTTATGGACGAGTCCGACAATGCCCCAGGATTCCCAGTAGGTACTCGGTACAATCTCCTGACCGGATTTTTTGTTTTATCTTCTTTTGCGCTCTTTGCGATGGCGCAAGGCCCCAGTGGTCAGGCGGTTCTCTATTTGTACTCAGCCACTTGTCTAATCTGCGCCATGCTGTGCCGAGTTGTTGTGGCCATCAAACGACTGGAAAGGTAGACTTTCTTGCTGATCAAGGAATTCGTCACTGGCAACGGCTTTTGGAGAGTGGGCTTGTCAAATACAACGTTGCTTCCGGTGCTTATGCGTTTAACGAGCCAGATTCAAATTGCCGCAGGAGTGATTCTGCTGTTGCTAGAAACAGCAGTCCTGCCGACCGATGCGCACGCGGAAGAGCCTTCCGCGGCCGATTTGGAATTCTTCGAAAAGCGAATCCGCCCAGTGCTGGCCGAGCACTGCTTTGAATGTCATTCCGCGAAGACCGAAAAGACCAAAGGGGGGCTGCATCTCGACAGCCGCGAGGGGCTGCTGACCGGTGGAGATAGTGGGGCGGCTGTGATTCCGGGGGAGCCCGACAAGAGCCGGCTCGTCATCGGCGTGGGGTATGAGTCGGAAGAATTGCAGATGCCTCCCGCAGGGAAGCTGCCCGCGGAAAAAGTGGCCGACCTGAAGGAATGGGTACGGCGGGGAGCGTTCTTTCCAAAGTCAGAAGGCGGGACTGTCGCCAGGCGAGTCATCAACTTGGAAGAAGGACGCAAGCACTGGGCGTTCCAGCCGCTAATTCCTCAGCAGCTTTCCAGCACCACGAACGCTGATTGGCCGCGACAACGGATCGATCCGTTCATCCTAGCCTCTCAATCACAGCATGGTCTCCAGCCTTCTCCCCTGGCCGAACCAGCGATTCGTCTCCGCCGGCTGAAGTTAGATTTGCTTGGACTGCCGCCGACGATGGAAGAGGTTCGCGAATTTGCAGCGGACACTTCCCCCGATGCGTACGAAAGGCTGACGGATCGCTATCTGGCGTCGCCCCATTACGGGGAGCGGTGGGGCCGGCACTGGCTCGATCTGACTCGCTACTGCGATGTTCCCGAATCGTGGCGAGAAGGGCAGGCGCG
>CAYUJE010000212.1:2749-11834 GCA_964444865.1 uncultured Pirellulaceae bacterium
TCGATCTGACTCGCTACTGCGATGTTCCCGAATCGTGGCGAGAAGGGCAGGCGCGAGCCTGGCTCTATCGCGACTGGGTGGTGCAAGCGGTCAATAATGACCTGCCGTACGACGATTTCGTCCGCAAGCAGCTTGCGGCGGATCTACTGCCAAACTTCGAACCAAAAGAATCGGCTGCCCTCGGCTTCCTTGGCCTCAGCCCGACGTATTGGAAGGAACTGAAACTGGATCACAACGTGATCAAGCAGGTGGTGGCCGAGGAATGGGAAGAGCGGATTGACGCCATCGGCGGCACGTTTTTGGGACTGACCGTGGCCTGTGCCCGCTGCCACGATCACAAATTTGATCCCGTCACCACGCAAGACTACTACGCCCTCGCCGGAGTCCTCGCCAGCATTCGGCTGGAGGACCGGCCCATCATCGCGCCGGATCTGGCCGCAGCCGCCAGGAAGGGGCATGAGCGAGTCAAGGAACTCGAAGGGGAGATCAAAAAGCTCAAGGACCAAAAGCCGCCGCCGGAAGGGTTGGCGGAAAAGGTGAAGGCCCTCGAAGAGCAGATTGCCGAGGTCAAGCGAACGACGCCGCATTATGACACACCGCTGGCCTACAGCGTCATCGAGGCAAGCCTGCATGTCCTGCCCGATGGACCTTCCCGAACCAAAATCGAATACAAGCCGGACCAGCCGCAGGATGTCTGCGTGCAAGTTCGCGGCAATGCTGCCAATAGTGGTGCCGTGGTCCCGCGGCGGTTTTTGTCGGTGCTGGCCAAGGATTCGAGCGTCACTTTCAAGCAGGGAAGCGGCCGTCGCGAACTCGCCGAAGCGATTGTCACCGAGGGGGCTCCACTGGCGGCCCGAGTCTTCGTCAATCGCGTCTGGCAGCAGCATTTTGGCCGCGGGCTGGTGAATACACCCAGCAATTTCGGGACGCAAGGAGAAAAGCCGTCGCACCCTGAATTGCTCGACGACCTGTCCGCCCGTTTTATCGAACATGGCTGGTCCCTCAAGTGGCTCCACCGGCAGATGGTTTTGTCGGCGACGTTTCAACAAGTCAGCAGCCGAGAGGAAGAAGCCGCGAAAGATCCGGAGAATATCTATCTCTCGCGGATGCCGGTGCACCGTCTGGATGTGGAAGCTTGGCGAGATTCGATGCTGGCGGCGACGGGGGAACTCGATGAGGAATTAGGTGGTGCGGCTCAGGAACTGGCCGATTTGGGGAACCGCCGCCGCACCCTTTATGGCACGGTGAAGCGCCGCGAACTTTCCGACCTGCTGCGGCTGCATGATTTTCCCGACCCGGTCGTTTCCAGCAGCGCGCGGGTGCCGACGACTTCGCCGCTGCAGCAATTGTTTGTGCTCAACAGCCCTTACATCCGCAAACGGAGCGAGGCTCTGGTGGCTCGTTTGCAAGCGGAAGCTGGTAGCGACGCCGCGGCCCGGATTCGCCGCGCTTACGAAGTTCTCTTCCAGCGAGAGCCGACCGCGGATGAATTGGCATTGGGATTGGAATTCGTTTCCAGCACCGCCGCGGACGGCGCGACGGCCAATGCCCTTTGGCGAGAATTCGCCCAGGTGCTGCTGGCGAGCAACGAGCTGCTGTTTGTAGACTAATGTAGGGTGTGTCCAGAGCCGCTTCGGCTCGCCGACACACCAGAATGATGACGAAAGGCATGGTGTGTCGGCGGCTCGAAGACTCGCCTTGACACACCCTACTTCAGAATGACCTCCATCGAATCTACTTCCTGCTCCCGCCGCCAGGTTTTGCAAACCCTCGGCGGCGGCCTCGGAATGTGCGGCCTTGCCCAGCTCCTGGCCGCTGAAGGCGCGCTCGGAAACGACGCGGCAAATTCCCCGGCAGCCAAATTCCAGCCCCATTTCCAGCCGCGGGCCAAGCGGATCATTCAGCTCTTCATGAACGGCGGTCCGTTTCAGGGGGACTTTTTCGATCCCAAGCCAGCGCTTAATCAGTTCGCCGGCCAGCGGCCGAAGGAAGTGAATTTCCGCACGGAAAATGCCACCGGCGGCTGCATGGCGGTGCCGTACAAGTTTGAGCCCCGCGGCCAATGCGGCCTGCCGGTCAGCGAACTGCTGCCGCACACGGCTAAACACATCGACGACCTCTGCATCATCCGCTCGATGCACACCGACAACCCCAACCACGGCCCCGCCCTGTTCCTGATGAACAACGGCACCATCACGCCCACCCGCCCCAGCCTCGGCTCGTGGATGCTCTACGGCCTCGGCAGTGAGACGGAGGATTTGCCCGGTTACGTCGTCCTCTGTCCAGGACGTCCCGTGCGGTTTTCAGAGCTTTGGTCCAGCGGCTTTCTCCCCGGCGAATACCAGGGGACCTACATCAACCACTCCGACCTCGATGTCCGCAAGATGCTGCCGAACATCCAGAATAGCGGCATGTCCCCCGCCCAGCAGCGGCGGCAACTCGATCTGCTGAAGAAGCTGAACACGCAGCACCTCGCCCAGCACGCCGGCGAATCCGCGCTGGAAACCCGCATCCGCTCGATGGAGACCGCCTTCCGGATGCAGTTCGCCGCCTCGGAAGCCTTCGACCTCGCCCGCGAGCCCGCCCGCGTCCGCGAGGAATACGGCACCTCGCACTTCGCCAACTCCTGCCTCATGGCCCGCCGCCTCGTCGAGCGCGGCGTGCGGCTGGTGCAGGTCTATTACGGCAACGGCCAGCCGTGGGACACGCACTCGGGTCACGACAAGACGACGCGAACTCTCGCCGCCGACATCGACCGCCCCACCGCCGCCCTCCTCGCCGACCTCAAGAGCCGCGGCCTGCTGGAAGACACGCTGGTCATCTGGGGGGGCGAATTCGGCCGCACCAGCACGTCCGAAGGGGGAGACGGCCGCGATCACAACCACTGGGGCTTCACCACCTGGCTCGCCGGCGGCGGCGTCCGCGGCGGCATGGCCCACGGCGCCACCGACGACTTCGGCTTCCGGGCGGTGCAGGACAAGGTCCACGTCCACGACCTCCACGCCACCATCCTCCACCTCCTCGGCCTCGACCACGAACGGCTCACCTTCCGCCACGCGGGGAGGGATTATCGGCTGACGGATGTTTATGGGCGGGTGGTGAGGGAGATTTTGGCATGAGAATGGGCGAACAGTTTCATCCTTTGCCGTGCTTGTTGGGCGGTCGAGTGCGACGTATTGGACTCCTGATTTGGCCGGATGCTGACGGCCTAAGAAGCACGGATGTCCAATTGCATATGGAAGTCGCATGCGTTGACGGTGTCATACGCGAGTGTACGTGTCGCACTGCCGCCGATGGGCAGACGCCGATAGTGCAAATCGAGCTTTGGCCAGACGGTTTGGCGATGGCAAAACTGGAAGAGCGCCTAGCAATCTGGAATGCTCCGGGGTTTTGGAATTCCAGCGAGACGAACGGTTATGAATTATTTGAAGCGGCCGATAGCGGAGAACTTGGCGTTGGAAAGGGATCAGCCCTTACGGCATGCAGCCTTATTGTGTTCAAAGACTCTCTCGTTCCAACAGGATTGGTTATCGAATTTGACGATAAGACCCGCTTGTGGTCGGCACCCGTCGCCCGCGGGAATTTCGTGAGTTTAGATCCAACGGACTTTATTTGGCCAACAGAGACTGAGCTC
This sequence comes from uncultured Pirellulaceae bacterium, assembly GCA_964444865.1. Classification (GTDB taxonomy): domain Bacteria; phylum Planctomycetota; class Planctomycetia; order Pirellulales; family Pirellulaceae; genus SXOA01. Next base: position 6,384 of record CAYUJE010000212.1, read on the forward strand.
TTGCCGTTGTTCTGAATTGGCCAGCAACGATAGGGCCCCTTTGACTGCCAGTGCAAATAGGACAGCGGCGACGCGGTCAGCGTTTCTCGGTCTAGAGCCCCGTTCACGGGGCTTGCTCACCTTAGACCCGGCGTTTACGCCGGGTAACGTGAAGCGACGGATAATTTCTGACAGCCCCATTTATGGGGCTTCTCGCTCTTGGCTTTAGCCGCCCGCTATGAAGGCTCAAGCCGACCGAAGGTAAGCCCCGTGAACGGGGCTGGCAAACCCAAATCAAAACAGTGTGACCCGCCATAAATGGCGGGCCTAAAGAGGAAGAAAAGGGCCATGAATGGCCCTGAACCAATCGCGCCAATTAGCTGCGTCTGCACATTGAATTCATTCCTGCGGCCCGTCGTCAAACTCCGTAATTCGCTCCAGCCGCTCTTGATCGGTGCGGCTTGCGTGATGGGCTTCTTGGTTGCGAATGTAGGCTGAAACCCACTCCAGGTCTTTGGCCCCGAAGCTCACGACCCCATATCCCGTCTGCCATTCGAGTACTTTGCCGCCCCGGGAGGCGCGGCGGTTGACTTCGTGCGAGCTGTAGCCTTTGAGCGCGCCAATCATTTCGCTGATCGTCACCGTCGGCCGGATCGAAACACTGAGATGAACGTGCGTGGCAATGCCGCCAATGTCATGAATCAAGATTCCCCCCAGGTTGGCAGCTTTCTCGCGGAGCGCCGCATACGTCAGGTCCGCAACCTGCGGGTTAAGCATCGGCCTGCTGAGCTTGGTGTGCCAAGTCAGGTGCAGATAAATCTCGGCATAGTAGTTCTGCGACATGTGGAGTCTCGTCGGAAGAAATCTATGAAAATAACGACGGAAATATTTTACAGAGCGAATATGCGAACACCACACGGGGCTGCGATTATCAGTCAAAAAGCCCGAGCGACTCGGATTCTTCCCAATTCTCGGCGTGGGTCTCCTGCCCCTGTTCCAGGGACCGGAAAAATCTTCCGAATTCTGGTTGCCGAGGGATTGATTGTGCCAATCTGTTCAGTATAATCTTGTACAAATAGCGGCGGAACTGCGCGGTGTTATCGCCAGCGGGCTTCGCTGGGGGCCAAGGAGGGTGTGATCTTTTCCAATTCGGTTGTGGGCAAAAAACTCGCGCGCGGAGATCGCTGATTCTCCTCCCTCGCTCGCGCTTCGGGTTAGTGGGGGGACGGGACTGGAGTCCCATCCTACGTGGGAGTACTTTCGAGGGGGTCTGGTCACCAGGGTGATGAATTGGGGGAGCGCCAATTCATCACAGACCCCTGTTTTGCATGCCGTAGGGGGTGATGAATCGGGGGGGGGCTAATTCATCAGGGAGCTCGCGAGTGCAAATTCAGCATCCGAAACCCCTCATCCGGCCTCTTCCAAAGAGAGAGGCGGGCTGAAGAGGTGCTGATGAACGGTTATAGGAGTTTTGAAGAGAAGTTACGTAAGGCGTTGCGGGGAAACCGCTTGCGGCGAAAATGGAACTGCAAAAAGCGGTTATAAAATCACTAGCCCGACGCACCAGCGAGGTTTCTGGACGTGGAAGCGGGCTAGAGACGGCTATCCGTATTACCCTCGCTGGCGAGTCGGGCTGGTGTTTGCGGCTCATTTTTCCGTGCCATCCGCCGGCAAGTCGACACTCACCTCTCCGCTGAAAACTCCCTTGGGATCGCCTCGTTCCGCCAGCGTTTTGGCGAGGACTCCAATCGTTCGCGAAACGGGGCCTTGAAAGAGAACCTTGTCCCCGCGGGTGACGGACACCGGCTGGTCCAGGTCGAGCAGGTCGTCGTTCAGGCGAACGGTCAAACGGGTGACATCCTGGGACTGGAGGTCGATTTTTTGTCCTTCGCGACTGGCGATAACTTCCGCCCGGTCCTTGAAGTCCTTGGGCCCCACGGCCAGCCAGTAGAAGCGATGGTGGGTGACGTCGTCCTGTTTCCAGACAATCCTTTTGGGAATTTGATTCCGCCGATACTTGGCCATCCAGGGAATCGCGACCGCATCCTTGCGATCCATCCAGTGCCCCTTGCCGGCTTCCAGAGTGACGGAGTGCACATAACCGTCGGGGTCGGCTTTGTGGAGGTCGGCCAGTTTTGTCTCCCACTCGCGGGCGACCTTGTTGCGGTTGTAGGCGGAGTCGAGTTCCCCGACATGGATGGCGAAGGGCAGATTGCGGAGGCCCAGCGGCGACGTTTCATTGGGATGCCCCGCCATCATGGCGGCAGCGGCAAGGCGGTCGGCCATGCGGGGAGCCAGTTGATAGACGCCGTCTCCGCCGGCGGAATATCCCATCAGGTAAACCCGATCAGGATCGACGTCTTCAAACACAATCATGTTTTCGATCAGGCGGCCAAACAGCCCGTCGATGTGGGATTGATGCCACAAGTCCCACGTATCGGTCGGCGCGCGGGGCACAAGATAGACTCCTTCTTCCAAACGATAGAGCTTCTTTTGGTTTTCCCACTGTTGATCGTTGACTTGCTTGGGAGCCCCGCCCCCGCCGTGCATCGAGATGTAGAGGCTGCGGCCCGTGGCCGGCTTGGCGCCAAAAAGCTGATAGGTGAACGGCATCTTGAGGTTGCCCGAGGTCACTTCGCGAGCCTTCATCTCCGCCTCGCGCGACTTGCGAAGGGCAGCCGCATGATCCTGCCAGAGCAGCTTCGCGGCCTGGGCGGCGTCGGCTTTGGAGAGTGGCACCGCGGCAAACGGCTGCTGGTCGAGGGGGCCCCGCTGGTCGGCTGGTTCCGCGAGAAACTTTGCCAGGTCGGCAACCGCTTTTGAGGTGGCTTCCACTTTGGCAGCGGGCTTCGGCCCGTCGGTGAGATACCAAACCAGGGGCCTCGCTCGCTGCTCCGATTTGAACTCCGACTTGAGAGCCGTTTCTCCCTGGCGAATTTCCACCTGATAAGTCTCTCCCGCGGGCAAATAGAGGCTCAGAAAATCGTTGGAGTCAAAACCTTCGTCCTTGGTGGACCCTTCCAGCACGCCCTTTCCGGAGGCATCGGTGATCTTGAGCGTTGCCGCGATGCGCTTTCCGCCGGGGCGGTCCAGCACGGTGAACATCGTCAGCACGGTTCCGTCCGGTGGTTTAGGGGCTTGGTTGGCATACCGGTCGGTGACGTTGACCGCAAAGACGTAGTCGATGTCGCGATCCCAGACGAGGGGGAACTTTCGCGGCGTGTGCTGAAAGCTGACGGCATAGATGGCATGCCGCGGATCATCACGCTGGGCTTTGGAGGCCCGGTCGATGAACCAGGCCTGATCCAGTTTGTCGCCGCTTGGTTCGGCGGCACCCGTGAAGTGCCAGCCGTCGTCCCAGATTTCTACCCAGGAGTGGTTGCCGCTGTTGTCGGACCAGAGGGGCGTCCCCACAAAGCGGGCCGGCACGCCGACCGAGCGGCAGGCATCGATGAGCAACACGGAAAGGCCCGTGCAGGAAGCCGTCCCGGACTTGATGGATTCAAAGGGACTCTGATCCGCCTTGGGCCGCTGCGTGGAATAACGGACCTTGAGCTCGGAGAAGATCTTCTGGTTCAAGATCGCCGCCGCAGCGGACGGCGTTTTGGCCTCCTTCACCAGCGGGCCAAATCGCTTGCGGAAATCTTGCCGCCAGGCATCCCGCCGCTCGTTGATGCTGGCATAGGGGAGGACATTGTTGAAGAAAATCTCTTGGGGAATCGCGGACTTCCAGTGAGACTCTTCCCAGGTCTGGTACGCCAGTTTTACTTCGGCCAGTAGAAACTCGGCTGTCAGGCTTTCCAAGTCGCGACTCGGCATATTGGCGACGAGAAATTCCATCCCCTCGCGCTGGCCCGGTGAAACTTCATCGAGCGCCTTCTCAATCTCCGCTCGATTGGCCCCCGCCTTTTCGAGAGCCGGTTGGAGAGGAACCTTGGAGACGTTGCGAAGGCGCGAGTCTTGCTGTACTTGCCAGCGCTCCGTCTTTCCTTGACCCACGGGAACATCGAGTTCCACCTCAAAGCCATCCTTCGTGGTTCGAAATGCGAGTGGCTGAGGAAAGCCCGGGATGGAACGTGTCAATCCGAGCTGCTTCAGATCCGTGGCCCACTTGCCGTGCTCTTTTTGAAATGACTTTTGCGCGTGATAGATCCCCATCAGCACATCGCGGGCGGCGAGAGTGGGATCCGGCACGAACCTGGCATCTCCGGGCGGTTCCTTGGAGAACTGCACGAAACCCCACCGCTCGGGGCGATGCATATCGATGATTCCCTGCGGGGACCAAACCCAGTTGTCTTCCTTCGTGTCCGGAACTTTGCGGTACTTCCCTTCGACAACTTCCTGCTGCCATTCGACGCGCGAGAAATTGACCCGCCAGGTGTCGCCGTGGCTGGGAGGTGCCGGCCGATGAGCGTATTCCGCAAGCACTTTCCAGGGGATGGCGATTTCCACGCTCCAGCCTTCGTCTTTGTCGCTCGGATCATTTAGCGTTCCCTGAACATGCACGGCGGACTGGAGACCGGGAATCTCCCAACGGTTGTCCGCGGTGCCGGCATCCTTGTAAGGACGCGGCAGGAAGAGATCCCAGGTCGTGTTGAGCGCGTTCATTTCGAATTCGTAGTACTCGTGGTTATCACCGTCGGGATCGATGAAGACTTCGAAGTCGTTGTCCTGAAAGATGACCGCATCATGTTTGGTCAGTGTTCCCCAAACATGCGGCTCATCGAGTTGGGCGGCGATATAGAAATACTCGCGGTCCCAGAGCATTTTGGCACGGGTCCGCAGCCGCGGCTTGGGTTTGCGATCCCCTTCGATATCGACAAACGCTTCGGTCCAAGGAGCCGCCTTCCAAAGAGCTTCCTCGAGCCGGCCATCCACTTTGATGGGCTCCGCCGCGAAGCCGCAGACGTAGCCTTGAGGAGCGATGGCTTTCATTTTCGCCCAGTCATCGAATTGGGCTTCGGAGGAACTTCCGCCACAGAGCAGCAGAAAGCAGAACAGGGCCGGAGAGAGCAAGGGATTTATCGAACAGAATTTCATGGCGAATTCCAGGCAAGCGACCAGCGGCGCGATGAGCAACGCATTATCTCCAGGCCGCACGGCAGGTGAAAGGGTGCTGGCCGTTTATTGTCGTCTGTCGGGTTGCTCCAGCCTTTCCGGCAGCCGATATTAATGCGGACTCGTTCTGCCCGCAAAGCCCTTCACTCTCCCACCATCATGCACCGCCATTACCTCTCTGCCGCCTTCGTGCTGACGATGCTCGTTGCTCTCCTGCCTCAGGGGTTCGCCGCCGAAATTGCCATCCTCACGGAGAAGAACTGGGACGAGTTCGCTCCGAAGGGGAAAGAGGTGGACTGCATCTACGGGGACTACGTTCTGCGAAACGACAAGATCGTCGTGGTCATCGCTCAGCCCTTGGCGACGCGGAATGCGAACATGACGGTTCGTGGCGTGGGGGGAATGATCATCGAC
>CAYUJE010000213.1:0-11809 GCA_964444865.1 uncultured Pirellulaceae bacterium
AGCAGGCGATACGCCGGCACCCCCCAGGGCTTGCCGGTGATGCCCCAAAGGGCCATGTCGACCCCCGCCAGCGTGTGGGTCATGAATGGCCCTCCCCGCATGTCGCGGTGGGAGCGGTAGACCTTCTGCCAGAGATGCTCGATCCGCGTGGGGTTCTCATTCTCCAGGAGTTCAAACAGCGAGCGGGCCAAAGTCGCTGCGACTTGCGTTTCAAGCTGATCGATTTCTCCCCAACCGGTGACGCCGTGATTGGTTTCCAGCTTGAGAAAGACTTTGCGGCCGACAGGAGTGGCCGTCAATTTGGTGAGCTTGATGGTCGTGGTGCGATCCGCAACCTGTGCCGCGGGGTTGTCTTGAGCCAAGACCATTTCGGAGAGCATCGCGCCGCCGGCAAGCGTTGCCGTTCCGCCGGCCAGGGCGGAAAGCCCCATGGAGCCAAGCCATTGCCGGCGCGAGGTATTGGGAGGTGCAGAGAGTGTCATTCAGGTGCTCCAGAGAGAGATGTTGAAACGAGGTCTCTCGGATTCTACCTGGAAGCACTGGGGCCAGCATTAAAGGTGCTTCTTCACGAACTCCCAGGCGGATGCGTCATGGAATTCGTGGCCTCCTGGGAATACCAGATACCGGAATCGATCCAGAACTCCGAGCTTCTTGTAATAGCTCTCGGAAATGGGAGCGAGTAGCTTGCCTGGCTCGAGATGGTCAAAATCATCTTTGGCGCCCGCTTGAATTTCCAAGGCGCGCGGGCAGATAAGGGCGGCCAGATCGGAATCCCGAAATAGAGTGAAGCGGTCCTTGAACTTGAAATCGCTTGGAACGGAAAGCTCGTCCTTTTCGTAGCGGCCTTCCTGACAGCCGTAATAGCAACTGGATACCGAAACCTTGATGCGCGTATCGAGAGCGGGAGTGACGAGGGCGTAATAGCCGCCGTAGGACAGCCCCACCATGGCCACGCAATTCGCATCGACCTCTGGCCGCTTCAAAAGGACATCCAGGCTGCGGGAAATCTTGGCGATCTCGACGGCAGTCAGACTCGTCCCCACCAGCCGCAGGCGTTCATCCGTTTTGTTGCGGACATCGCGGGGAAAGCCCTCCGCGGAGAAGAGATGCTGCGGCGCGAAGACAATGTAGCCACGTTTCACACCGCCGCGAACCATATCGTGATAGTTTGCTCCGCCGTGGAACAAGGCAACTTCCGGCGAGCCCCCGCCGCCGTGCATGGAGATCACCAACGGCGCTTTCTCCTTGAGCCCCTTCGGCACGATATAAATTCCTTCGGCATGGACTCCCGGCAGAACCGGGATCATGGCCCGATAGTACGTCCCAAGAGTATCTTCTCCGAGTTTGTCAAAGGTGGCTTCTTCCTTCGGGGCCTCACCCGGCGGAGGATAGCCGATGCTCTCGCAAAACGCCTGGCGGAGGGGCTGGGCGGATTTCTCGAAGGCTTCCGGAGACGTGTAGTCGGGTTTGAATAGCGCCGAAAAACGCGAGTTGTCTCGCTTCAGATTAAGAATGTAAGCGTCGAGTTCCTTGGCTTGCTGGGTGCGGAGCGGGTTGGAGGCGGCGACTTCCTCCTCGTAGTATTTCGAAGCCGCCTGCTTTTCCTGGGCAGTAGCGGTTAGGCAAAGAAGTTGAAGAACAATCGCGAGCGTGGTTCGGATAATCATGGAGTAGGTCCCTGGAAAAGTGTCGTGGGTTTGATCTAGTCGTGTGACAGGGGGAGCAGAACGGAAGCATTTTAACACTGCTATCCATCGGCCGGCTCTTGCCAGACGGTTCGATAGGCGTCGTGAAGTTCAAAGTAGCTGAGCATCCGGGCGTAGAACTCGTGCCCTCCGATCGTAGCGCTGTCCCCGATCACGATCAGCTTGCGCCGAGCCCGGGTGAGAGCTACATTCATCCGCCGGGTGTCGGCCAGAAAGCCGATTTCCCCCTGAGTGTTCGAGCGGACGAGCGAAATAACCACTGCTTCCTTTTCTCGCCCCTGAAAGCCATCCACGGTGTCTATTTCCAAATTCTCAATCGGCAGTCGTTCGCGCAGGAGTCGCACCTGCGCGGCATAAAGAGCGATGACGGCGATTCCAGCTGCTTCGAGCCCCGCATCCAGCAATGATTGAACTCGGCGGACGACCAAGTCCGCCTCGGACGAGTTGAAGCGACTTTCGCCATCCGGTTCGACCTCTTCATCGTAACTAGCCCCGGCCGTATCGGTGAATTCGAGTGGGGTCATCGTATGCGGCGTGGAAGCAACTCCGGGCAGAGTCTCTAGCAAGTGGCCTGCGACCGAGGAGTCGGCAATCAGAGACGAGTCATAAAACTCATCCGATGAAAATCCCATGATTGCCGAGTGCATCCGGTACTGGATGGACAAGCGATGCGAAATGCCGCGCCCAAGCCTTTGAACCAGTCTTTCCATCAGGCTTAAGGACAGTCCCAGCTTCGCGGCGGCTGCAGACAAGATCGTCGGCGGCAACTGGCAATGGTCCCCGGCCAGAATGACGCGACCGGCCCGGAGGATCGGAATCCAGCAGGCCGGTTCGGTGGTCTGCGACGCTTCATCGATAACTACGAGGTCGAAAGAGCGATCTCCAATGACTTTGCTATCCAGCCCCGTCAAGGTGGAGCAAAGGACGGGGGTCGAGTCCAGCAGATGTTCCACCAGTTGATCTTCGATACGCCGAGCATCATCCATCAGTTCGCGAGCCTCGCGGCGCATCTCCTGCCTGGCCCCTGGCAACGGCTTGGCGCGGGTGAAGCGGGCCGCCTTGTCGCGCAGAATGTTGGCCTCGCGGATGAGTTTCCGAGCCAGAGCCACATCTGCATGAGCATCGACAATCAGATCGAGCGTGTGTTCCTGAAGCTCGGGCAGGACCCGGGCTGGATGGCCAAGCCGAATGGCCCTTTCGCCGGCAGCAAGGAGCTTCTGCAGCAGGTTGTCCACCGCGAGATTACTGGGAGCGCAGGCCAATACTCGCTCTCCTCGCAAGACTGCCTGGCGAATCAGTTCCACAACCGTGGTGGTCTTGCCCGTTCCCGGTGGACCATGAATAATCGCCGCGTCTTTGGCAGCCAGTGCGAAACTCACCGCTTCCAGTTGGGAAACATTCAGATTGGTCGCGAGCGGCGCGATTGACTCCGCCTCGGCGAAGCGAGGGGGCTCTGCCACCAAAAAAACGTCCCTGAGTTTGGCGAGTCGGCCGCGCTCGGCTGCTTTGGCCGCATCGAGTGCGGCTCGTTGACGCTGGCGGCCGATCTCATCGCTGGAAAGAACCACGCGATAGGTCGGTCGCTCCGACTCGGTGTCAGGAGATTGAGCGAGGGCAATTTCAATGGTCTGGCTACTGCGCCCACATACGACTCCTCTCCACCCCCGCTGGTCCGAGACTCCCTCTTCCGTCAGTAGTACCGGAGAGCCGACCGATAAACGGTTCCAGGGCAGGCGAAGCGATTGATTCCGCTTGGCGAGTGTCACAATCACTCGGCCACCTAGCGCCGGGTTTTCGTCGCGAATGACGAGGCTGGTTAGAGCGGTCCCCTGCTTCTCGGCACTCGCCCCGTGACGGCGCGACTGCTCCGCCAGCCTCTTCTCCTCCTCCGCTCCTTCTAGCTTGAGAAGGTCCGCGAGAAGGTCGAAATGTCCTGCTTTTGCCATCCGCCCATTCTACGCGACACCGGGCTAATCTTTCGGAACTAGCCTCAGCAATTCGGCTGGCCTGCAGATTTTTCCTCCACGGAGTACCAGTTCAATCTTGCGGGTATTACGGATGTCTTCCAGAGGATTTGCCTTGAGGAGCACGATGTCCGCCAGCTTTCCCGCCGTGATCGATCCCAGTTTTTGATCCTGCCTTAGAGCAGTGGCATTGTTCATGGTCGCCGCCTTGAGAACGGCTGCCGGGGGAAGGCCAGATTCCACAAGCATTTCGAGCTCCTGGTGGAGCGAGAAGCCGGGTGTCACTTGCGGCTCCGGCGCATCGGTCCCCACCAGCAAGGGCACTCCGGCCCGATACAACTTGCCGGTCAATTCTTGAAACTTGGCAAACTCCCGCCGCCGATCTTCCAGCGGACCACCCTGCGGACAGCCGGCTCGCTTCAAGTAGATCGGCCAGAAATCCCGCAATCGCTGGGGGGCCAAGGCATTATCCGGGTGGCCACTGATTTCCGCCACGTCGGGGAGGAGAATCATATTGCGGAACACGGCCAACGTGGGATCGACGAACACTTTGCGGCGGGCGAGTTCGGCCACCAATTCGTTACAAAGCGGATTATCAAGGTCGAGGTTGCCCCGGTGCCCCGGCTTTCCCGCTACATCCGCGGGGATGACATAATTGAAGACCGACCAGATATGTTCCAGGCCATCAATGCCGTCAGCCACCGCATATTGCGCCGAGTAGCGACCAAGGTGGGCCGTGACGAACAGCTTGCGGCGATGCCCCTCTTCGATAATCGCCTTTCCCACTTCTCGCCCCGTGCCGGCATAAATCTTCACGGTAGAGACGTTCCAGCGGAGCATCTCGTCGAGGACTGCCGGAACCTGTGCCGGATCAGTCACTCCTCGGCCAACGTCGCGGTGAATGGGAGGCTCGGCGTCGAGGAGTGGGCTGCAGGTAAAGACGCGGGGACTGGACTCCGGATGTGCTGCTGCGAAACGAGCCACGAGCGTCGCCGCCACGATTTCATCCCCCGTGCTGCGGACGGAGGTCACTCCTGCCGCTAAGTACAACGGCAGCACTTCGTCGCCGGTGACGTGAGCAAAGTCGAGGACATGCACCAGATGGACGTGAGCATCCATCAGGCCAGGAATCGCAAATTTGCCTTGGCCATCAATCTTCATCGCGCCAGCGGGGAAATCGGCTTTTTCGTCAGGTCCGGTTACCGCAACAATCTGCTCACCGCGAATGACGATGGTCCGATCCGGAAGCATCTCACCACGGAGCGAATCAAAGACCGAACATTTTTCGATGACGACGGTTGGCTCCTCTGCTCCGGCCTCACCAGGCGAGAACAGCCCGAAGCAGGCGACGTTCAGAGCGAAGAATACGGTGCGGGCAACGCAGGGAGTTTTCACAGGAGTTCTTTGATCGGCTTTACCGCGGGGTCGACCAGATTCTGCGGGCGGCCGCGGAAGTCGAAGAGCCGCGGAGCCGTGGCGAGGTTGATACCCAGGTTGTGGTGGAGCGTGGCGTGAACTTCCTCGAATGTGACTGGGCGGGTGGCAGCTTCGCCGCCAAGGCGGTCGGTAGTGCCGATCGCCTGGCCCGTCTTCATTCCGCCGCCGGCGAGGAGGGCACAGGAGACTCGCGGCCAGTGGTCCCGGCCTACATCTTTGTTGATCTTGGGCGTCCGGCCGAATTCACCCCAGGCAACGACGGTGACATCGTTATCCATTCCTCGCTCGTGCAGGTCTTCCACGAGAGCGGAGATCGCCTTGTCGAAGATGGGAAGCTCTGTTTTGCAGTTGCGGAAGTTCTGGCCGTGAAAATCCCAGAAGCTGTAGTTGACGGTTACGACACGGACCCCTGCCTCGACCAGCCGGCGGGCGAGGAGCAGATTTTGCGGCACGCGCGGGGCACCGTCTCCTTGGGGGCGATTAGCGTCGTCGGTGCCATAACGCTCGCGGGTTTGCGGACTTTCCTTGCTGATATCCAGAGCATCAAAGAGTTGCGAAGAGGTGAGGATTCCCATCGCGCGCTGCGTGAAGGTGTCCATCCCTTCCATCGTCTTCCGTCCATCCCATTCGCGGCGGAAGCCGTCGACGGCGGTAAGCAAGTTGCGGCGGTCGTCGAGCCGGTCCGAGGTGACTCCTTGCAGAACTAAATCATCGCGGCCGGGGCCGGTGGGGCGGAACGAAGCGTGCCCCAGACCAAGGAATCCTCCGCTCGGTTCGTTGTACGGCTTGTGCTGGGTGGTGTAGCAGAGACTGACAAACGGAGGAACACCCGGCAGCGTCGGCCCTTGCAGGCGAGACGCCACCGAGCCGAAGTGCGGCCACCCCCCCGCGGGCTCGTTCTGACTGAGATGCCCCGTGAAGCATTGATAGCCGGCGTGATCATCCCGGCAGCCGACGATGGTGCGGATGGGGACCAGCTTGTCCATGTTGCGGGCAATGCCGGGAAGAAGCTGGCAGACCTCGATGCCAGGAACGCTCGTTTTGATCGGATCGAAGTCGCCGCGAACTTCAGCGGGAGCATCGATCTTGATGTCGTACATGTCTTGATGCGGTGGACCACCGCACATGTAAACCATGATGACCGCTTTATGCCGCCTGGCGGATTTTCCACTGCTGTCCGCCGAGGCTCCCGCGGCTTCCAGACGTAGTAGATCGGCGAGCGTGAGACCACCGACCCCGAGCGCTCCGATTTGCAAAAAGCCGCGGCGCGAGAGGGACGCGGAGCTTCCCGAAGCAACGGACGGATTGCTAGAACTATTGAGTCGCAACATGGATTCACCGAGGTAGGCGATGGGAAGGCGGGCGTGGCGGTGGACTCTTGCCGGCCACCACGTTACTGGCAATGTCCAGTCTACTAGGTTTCGGCCATCGCCGCCAAGAGCTTTCGGGTTTTGGCGGGGCGATGCTTTTCAGCCCTGCGGCAATCTGCCATGCTGCGAGGCGGATGGAAAGTATGTCGATGGCGTGGACTGATTCGGTTTTGCATGCAATACCACGGGAGCGATTCTCATGACGCGGCTCTGTTTGATTTCGTTGTTTTCTGTGGGCGTCTTCGCAGGCTTTTGGACGAATGGAGGCCTGGCCGCCGATGGCCCCGCCGACTGGAAGGCGGGGGTGGCAACCGTCAAGATCACACCCCAAGAGTCAATGTGGATGGCGGGATATGCCTCGCGGACAAAACCTTCGGACGGCGTGCTGACGGAGTTGCGGGCCAAGGCCCTGGTCATCGAAGATGCGGCTGGGACGAGGGCGGTGATTGTCACGACCGACTTGATCTCCATTCCGCGGATGCTGCGGGAGCAGGTGTCTGGCGCTGTCGCCGAAAAGTTCAAACTCGATCCCGCCGGTTTGCTTCTGAACTGTTCGCACACACATTGCAGTCCCGTGGTGAAGGATGACCTGGAACTCTCGGTTATGTATCGCTTGGAACCCGAGCAGCGCCGGCGGGTGGAAGGGTACTTTGCCGAACTGCGGGACAAGCTCGTCGCGGTCATCGGGTCTGCAATCGCCGAACTTAAGCCGGCCAGACTTGGCTACAGTCATGCCCGCTGCGGGTTCGCCATGAATCGCCGATTGCCGGTGAAAGGTGAGTTTCAGAATAGCCCGTATCCCGATGGCCCCGTCGATCAAGATGTTCCGGTGCTGCGTGTGGAATCGCCGGACGGCAAGCTGCTGGCTGTCGCCTTCGGCTATGCGTGCCACAACACCACCACGGCCTTGCAGCAGTTTAATGCCGACTATGCCGGCTATGCTCAATTGGAAATCGAGAAGCAACATCCGGGCGTGACGGCCCTGTTTGTCATGGGGTGTGGCGGGGATCAGAATCCTTACCCGCGGGGAAAGATCGAGTGGGCGATGACTCACGGCAATTCCCTGGCCGCAGCGGTGGAAGCGGCCTTGCTACCCGGGCCCCAACCGCTCCGAGGACCGCTGAAAGTGGGCCTGGAAGCCATTGACCTGGAATTTGCGCCGGTCACTCGCAACGACTTGCTCAAACGCTTGGAATCCAAGGATGTCTACGAGCAGCGCGGGGCGGAGGCGCTCCTCAAGGAGGCGGAGCGGCTGGGCAAGGTTCGCGAGACCTACAGCTATCCAATTCAGGTCATTCAGTTCGGCGGCGACCTGACGCTGGTCGCTCTGGCGGGGGAAGTGGTTGTGGACTATTCCCTGCGGCTTAAGCGGGAACTGGGGACGACGCCAGTATGGGTCGCTGGCTACAGCAACGACGTCTTTGCCTATGTCCCGTCCAAGCGAGTTCTGCAGGAGGGAGGCTACGAAGGGGGCGGGGCGATGCGCTACGCCTCTCTGCCCGGCCCGTTTCAACCCAACGTTGAAGAGAGGATCGTCACCCGGGTGAGCGACATGGTGTCCCGCCTGCGAAAAGAAGCAGAGCAATCGGCCGCCAAACCGTGACTTGGATACAACAGGCGACTTCCTGCAAAGTGTCGACGACTACATCCCCCGCAGGCAGTGCATGTTCGCCATGCTGATGCCACTGATGATGGAGCCGATGATGCCGACGTAGCCTTGGTCGGTGCCGCAGAGGAAGAGATTTTTGAGGCGGGTGGTGCCATCCAGTTTCTTCTCCGGCGCTCCGTAGATCGCCCCATTGTCGTGCCAGGTGAAGCGGCGGATCGTCGTCGGCGTAAACAAGTCCGTATCAATCACCCGGCCACGGAAGTCCGGCATGAAGCGGACCGCGGAAGCGGCCATCCGGTCATAGCCGCGGAGCTTTTCCAATTTGTACTGCGACTCGCTGAGCCCTTGCCACTGGCTGAAGTCGGCTTGTGCCGTGATGCGGATGACGCCGTCGGCCAGCTCTCCGTCTTCCGCGCCATAGGCAAAGTTATTGGGGGAGCAGATGACGCCGGTCCGCGCATCCACCAGCTCGCCGGCTGGCTTTCGCCAGTGGAACTTCTCGGAGTCGTTGTAGAAGACAATGGTCTTCTCATGCCCGAGAGCGCTTGGCGGCTTGTCGAGGATGGAGATGCTTTCGCAGAAGCTGAGTTGGCCGGCTGCGGCGGGAGGCATGGCAGCAGTGACGTCGTCGCACAGGCGCATCGTTTCCACCGCGCCGGCGGAGGAGAGAACGTGCGTGCCGGTGATCTCTTCCCCACTGTCGAGGACAATGCCGGCCGCGCGGTCCTCATCGACATGAATGCGGGAGACGCCGCTGCGGAGTTTGAGCTCCCCCCCCAGTTCGCGGAAGCGGCGCACCAGGTTTTTCAGAATCAGCCGAACGCCGGCATGGGGGCGGCCCATTCCTTCCAAAAAGATGCTGCGGAACATGATGCAGAACTGCCCCCAGTCCATGTCGTCCTCGCGGGCATTCCCGTACCACATCAGCGGGCAGAGGAGCATCTCGATGAGCAGCGGGTCCGAAATCGTTTCGCCGAGCACCTGCCGGGCGGAGAGAACGAACATCTCCTGGTTGAGATCGTCATAGTCCACAATCTGCGTCAAGAGGCGAGCGTAGTTGTCCTTCTGCCGCGGGAAGGCCCGAGCAATCTCCGCCGCCAGCAAGTCCGGATTGTTCGTAAAGTTGAGCGTGACGCCGGGAAACGCGACGGCCGAGCCAAGTTGCGGCGAGAGCGAAAAGTCCTCCCACTGAAACCGCAACTGCCGCAGCAGGCGGGCCAACGGACCCTTCTTCGCCCCCTTGGGGGTGTAGTTGGTGACGGCATGCAGGCCGACGTCATAATCCCGGCCGCGGAGGCGATAGAAAGAGTTCAAGCCGCCGATGGTGTAGTGCCGCTCGAGGATGCAGACCTTCTGGTCGTAATACGCCAGTCGAATCCCAGCTGCCAGGCCCGACATCCCCGCGCCGATGATGATCGTGTCGTAGTGGGGCATAGGGGGAAATCTCAAATCTCAAATTCCAAACCTCAAACAAATTGAAATATGCAAATCAGAAAGTTAGAAACGGGATTTCCATTTCTGATTTCCCAATTCTCCATTTCCCGATTGTTTGAGATTTGAGATTTCAAATTTCTTACTTCTTAACCATATCCTTCATCGTCGGACGCAAATACTCGACCGTGCTGGCCATGCTGGCAAGCGCCTTGTAGTCCGCTTCGGGAATTTGAATTCGGTGCCGCTTGCGAAGCTCCATCACGATGTCGAGAAAGTCCATGCTGTCGAGTTCAAGCTGCTCACGGAACGGCTTGTCATCGGCGAGGGTCGAAAGGTCTTCGTCGGGGGCGATGTCGGAGAGAATATCGAGGATTTCGTCCCGAATTTCGGCGTCGGTCATGAGCAGCAGTAAGTGGTGAGTAGTTTACGGAGCCTTGCGGATGATCACGGCGGAGTTGATGCCGAGCATGCCGAAGGAGTTGTTGAGGATGTATTGGACCGGGCCGATGTTCCGCGGCTGGCCGATGACCAGCGTGTTCAGGGCACATTCGGGATCCAACTCGTCCACGTTCATTGTGGCGTGACAGACCCCATCGTCAAAGGCCCCCAAATTCCCCGCCAATTCCAGCGAACCGGCGGCTCCCATCGCGTGGCCGATAAAGCTCTTGGTGTTGTTGAAGTAGGTCTTCTCGCTTTCGCGGAAAACGCGGCGGAGGGCGTCGCATTCCTGGGCATCCCCCTGCCCTGTTCCCGTGGCGTGCGTGCTGACAATGTCGATGTCCTGCGGCAGCAGGCCGGCCCGGGCAATCGCCAGGTTCATGCATTCCGCCTGCCGTTCGGGATTGGGGAGGACGAAATCGGTCGCGTCGGTGTTGATGGCATAGCCCGCCAACTCCCCATAAATCTTCGCTCCCCGGCGGCGGGCATCGTCGAGCCGTTCCAAGGTGTAGATGCAGCCCCCTTCCGCCACGACGATGCCGTTCCGCTTGGTGTCAAACGGACGGCTGGCCTTGGTCGGGTCTTCGTGGGTGGCGAGTGCCCCTTGGCTCTTGAAGCTGGCGAAAATGCCGAAGGTGTGGATGCTCTCGGAAACTCCACCAGCCAGCGCCAGATCGCAATCTCCCAGCCGCAGCATCTGCGCCCCTTGAATCAACCCCGCGTTCCCAGCGGCACAGGCGGCGCCGATGGTGTAGTGCGGGCCGGTGACTCCCATGTTCAGGGCGACTTCGCCGGCCGGATTGTTGGCGACGGTGCGGGGATTGTGATGATGCGACCAGAACTGCGTGTCGTAGTCATACCCCTTGAGCAGATAGACCTCGTTCTCGGTCTCGACGTTGCCGTGCTCCGTCACGCCGACATAAATGCCGACTCGCGACTTGTCGGTGGTCTCCCAGGGAATGCCCGCATCCTTCACCGCCTCGTTCGCCGAGTAGATGCCGACACTGCCGGCCCGAGTTCCGCGGCGAATGTCCTTTTTGGACTGATAGCGAAGGGCGTCGAACTTGCAGACGCCAGCCAGCGTCTCGCCGACGTAGCGAATCTCGTACTTCGTCACCCCCGACTTACCAGCCAGAATGGCGGCCCGGAACTCCGCCAGATTGTTGCCACTGGGCGCAGTAAGACCAACGCCGGTAATGACAATCCGCTGATTGTCGGGCAAACGGTCTGGAGAGTGATGGGACATGGTTCATCGGCCCGTTCTGGCCGCAACAGGTGCAATCTTTCAAAAGTACCCCTTAAGGAGGAAATTGACAAGCTGCCGGCATAGTCGCCTTTCGCTCCCGCGAAAGTAGCGCTACTTTCGCGGGAGCGAAAGGCGACTATTTTTAACCGCATCAATCGCCTCGCAATAACTCCTTTTCTTCCCGAGTCCACTGGGGGTCGATGCCGAGACAGGGAGCCGCTTCCCGGCGTGACATTCCTCGCGAGATCAGATCGCAAAGAGTGCGCTGGACACCTGGCGTCAGTCGCGGCGGCTGACCGCGACCACGCCGGGGGGAGCGGGGGGATTTTTTTTCGTTGTTGAAGTATTCGCGCGGCCGTATGCCGCAAGCATCGGCTGGCAAACAGGTTGCGGCCCCATCGCGAGCGCCTTTTGCAACACCCCTCTGCCCGGAAGGGGGGTTTGCGGTTCCCTGGGGTGCTTCTTGTGGACAATATGTTTTTAGTTGTTCTGAAGGTATCATAACACTTCTCCTGATCAACAGATACACACAGTCGCCTGATAGTCGCCTAGAACCGTAGGGTGCATGCAGCGCAGCGGAATGCACGCGTGGTGGACGACCCCTT
>CAYUJE010000214.1:0-11777 GCA_964444865.1 uncultured Pirellulaceae bacterium
TGATACATGGCCCGCTGCGGCTTTACGAACTGCTCCGAGTCGATACCGTGCCCCGGCTTCTTATTCAAGATGCAGTCCCGAACGAGGTCCGCCAGGTCTTGATCGCTGCCACCGCCGCGGAGGACCGCGCGGGCATCCCATTCAACCGTGGAAAAGAGGCAATTGCGAACCTTCCCTTCCGCCGTCAGTCTCAGACGGTTGCAGTCGTGGCAGAAGGGCTGCGTAACCGGGTTGATAAAGCCGATCACGCCGCCGCCGTCGCTATAGGCAAAGTCCGATGCCGGTTGGCTGGGGTCGGGCCGGGGAGCGGGAACAAGCGGGCCGATGGCGGATTCAATCTCGCGGCGGATTTCCTCGCCGGTCAGGACCTGGTCGTGATCCCACTGGTCGTCGGCGTCCAGAGGCATGAATTCGATGAATCGCATTTCCATCTGCTGTTCGCGGGCGAACTTGGCCAGCGGCACTATCTCGGCTTCCGTGATTCCCTTGATGGCGACCGCGTTGAGGCGGATTTTTTCAAAGCCGGCTCTCTTCGCCGCGTGAATGCCCGCCAGCACCCGGTCCAGACCATCCCGCCGGCTGATGCGGCGAAAGGTTTCTTCGGTCAGGGCGTCCAGGCTAATGTTCACTCGCTGCAAGCCGGCATTTTTGAGAGCGGCTGCGTTTTCTTCCAGCAAGATGCCGTTGGTAGTGAGGGCGATATCCTCAATTCCTTCAATCGCGGCCAATCGCTCCACCAGCCGAGGCAGGCCGGATCGAACAAGCGGTTCGCCGCCTGTGAGCCGAAGCTTGCTGACGCCCAGCGGTGCGAGGACGCGGGCAAACCGCTCGATTTCCTCGAACGACAGAATCTCTTCCCGCGGCAAAAAGCGGACCGTCTCCGGCATGCAGTAAAAGCAGCGGATATTGCAGCGGTCAGTGACGCTGATCCGCAAGCTGGTGTGCACGCGGCCGAGGGAATCGAGAAGTGGAGCGTTCGATTGCATAGTGTAGGGTGCATAAGCGTCAGCGCCATGCACGCGTAATGCGGGTGGCGGGCCGCGGAAATTAGCCCCGAAAAACGAATCTCTCACGCGTGCATTTCGCGTTGCTCATGCGTCCTACATTCTACACTCGACCCACCGCTTGCAGAATCGCCGCCAGCACTTCGTCGTCGCTGGGATAATCGCATTCCAGCACCGGACGCAGCGGAATGGGCACCTCATCCATGCGGTAGGCGGTCCCCGGTCGGTGAATCCCATAGACTGCTGTGGTGAACTTCACCGCTGGAACCAGTGGCTGCTCTAGGGCGGGGATGTCTGCCTGCGGATAGTCGAGAACGATGACCGGGATATTGCCAAGATGCTCCTTGGACGCGGCTGAAAGCGGCTCGATCCCTTCACTGCCGACGAGCAGGCAGGCATCGACCTCGCCGCGGGCGAGCAAGTCATTCGCCGAATATTCGCCGGGGCTATACCGTGGATAGCCGCGAGCCAGATTCACACTGAACGGAAATCCGGTCTGCCAGCAGAGAACCGTATCGGCACCGGCAACATCGCCATAAACTCGCATCCGCCGGGCATGAAATCGCGCAAACGCATTCAAATCCCGCACCAGCCGCAGCAGCGCCTCGACATTGGCATGACCGACTCCCTGCTGCGTCAAACCAAGGCCAAAGAAAAAGACTCCGCATTGGCAGTTCTTCATTCGTTCCGCCAAATCCCACAGGACCATGCCCGTAGGATGGGACTCCCGTCCCGTCCGTGAGGAATTCGGACGGGACGGGAGTCCCATCCTACGAATTTGCGGGTCATCAGGAAGCAAAATGCCATTGACCATCGCTCGCAGAGTCCACAGCAAATCAAAGTCACTGCCGGGCTCCACTTGAATGAAGAGATCGGCCTGTTCGCTCGTTTCCGTCGGCTGCACGTCGACAACGACGAGCGTCCGCCCTTCACGCCCTTTCGGAACAAACTGCCCCTGCGGAAAGGCTGCATACCGTTCCATATGCCGCGGATGGCTGACGGCTGGATTGGAGCCCCAGTAGATGACGAGGTCCGCCCGGTTGCTGATTTCACCAAGCGAGCAGGTCGATTCCCCCACCTGCTGCAGGGCCATGATGGACGGCGCATGGCAAAGCGAAGCCGTGGTATCAATGTTCGCCCCCAGAGCATCCGCCAAACGGACCGCCTGCCGCTGCCCCTGCGTGCTGCTGCGGGAGAGGCCATAAATCAGAGGCGACCTGGTCGCATGCAAGATTTTCGCCGACCTGGCGACCGCCGCTTCGAAAGTTGCAGGCTTGCCGGCAATTTCCGCCACCACTGGCCGCCGGCTGTCCTGGGAAAAAAACCACGGCTCCGCCAGATCACAAGCCCCCTCGGCCCGGACAATCCGCCCGTTTTCCACCGTCAGCTTCAAATCATCGCAGACGCAACCGCAGACGGTGCATGCCACGTCTTCAAAGAGTTCGGCAGGATTCAAGGTGGGAAGCGAAGTCGACATCGGAGGGAGGTTATTGTACCGAGTGCGGAGTACTTCGTACTGAGTACTCCCTGCTCTTCCGGTCGAGTATCCTGGTCTTTTCCCTCCGTTTCTCTGCCGTGGCCAATTTCGAGGCTTCCATGTCCCACCTGCAACCATCTCGCCGCGATCTCCTCCGCTGGTCCGCCTGTTCCGCTCTGGGAATGTCGGGCCTGACATCACCTGGCTCATTTTCCCTCTTCGCTCAGGAGCCGAAAGGTGCCGGCGAACAGCCTCGCCGCGAACTGCCGCCGCTCAACCGTTTTTCGCGGATGGTGCAGGAGTATTTCGTCGCCCGCGTGAAGGAGGCCGAGGAAGCAGCACTGAAAGCCAAAGCGGCTCTCAAAACCAAAGAGGATGCCGAAGCCTATATAGCCTCCATTCGCGACAAGATCCGCCAGTCCTTTGGCCCCACCCCGGAGCGAACGCCGCTCAACGCCAAAATCACCGGCACGGCCCTACGCGACGGCTACAAGATTGAAAAGATCATTTTTGAAAGCCGACCGGGATTTCTCGTTACCGGCAATTTGTATCTTCCCCAGGGGCCAAAAGGCCCGCTGCCGGGAGTTGTGGGGGTCTGCGGCCATTCCACGAACGGCAAGGCGGCTGAAGCGTACCAGTCATTTGCTCAGGGACTGACCCGGCAGGGATATGTGACTTTCATCTTTGATCCAATTGGCCAGGGGGAGCGGCTGCAATACGTTGATGCGGCTTTCAAGCCCAAACGAGGGATAGGCGTTGGTGAGCATCTCTATGCGGGCAATCAGCAGTTTCTGGTCGGCGAGTTTTTCGGCATGTGGCGGGCCTGGGATGGCATTCGGGCCCTCGATTATCTACTGACCCGCGAGGAGGTTGATCCCAAGCATGTCGGCATCACCGGCAACTCCGGCGGCGGAACGATGACGACCTGGCTCTGCGGCGTGGAGCCCCGCTGGACCATGGCGGCACCGGCCTGCTTCGTCACTACTTTCCGCCGCAATCTGGAAAACGAACTCCCAGCCGACACGGAGCAATGCCCGCCGCGGGCTATCGCCCTGGGCCTTGATCACGACGACTTCCTGGCGGTGATGGCACCGAGGCCGGTCATTATCCTGGCCAAGGAGCGGGACTTCTTCGACGTCCGGGGCTCGCTGGAAGCCTTTGCCCGCCTCAAGCGGCTCTACACGCTGCTCGGGGCGGCGGACAACATTCAGCTTCATATCGGCCCGACCGAGCACGGCTATTCCCAGGAAAATCGCGAAGCCATGTATCGCTTCTTCAACCGGGTAACCAAGATTTCCGACGCCGACAAAGAGCCGGCCCTGACGATTGAGAAGGACGAAACGCTGCAATGCACTCCGCATGGACAGGTGGCGGAACTCAAATCGCGGACGGTGTTTTCCTTCACCAAAGACCGTGCGGAAGAATTGAAAAAAGTCTGTCAGCCGCTTGCGGGCGAAGAACTCAAGAAGGCTGTGGCTGCCGTTTTGCAACTTCCGTCCCCTGCCACAGAACCGCCGGAATTCCGCATTCTCCGTGGCCTCAAATCTCGGAATTATCCGCGGCCGCACGCCACGACGTATGCCGTGGAAAGTGAACCAGGGGTCTTTGCGGTCGTCACTCGCTTGGGGAACCAGTCGCATATCTCCCGCCCCCCGCAGGATCCCAGCCCGGCACTGCTTTATGTCTCACATCACTCAGCCGATGTCGAAATGCGCGAAGAGCCGGCCATCAAGGAACGGCTAGGCAAGTCTCCCGACCAGCCGTTTTATGCCTGCGACCTTCGCGGCATCGGAGAATCCCGCCCGGACACCTGCGGCAGTGATCAATTCCTGACTCCCTACGGCAGCGACTACTTCTACGCCATTCACGCGCTGATGCTCGACAAGCCGTACGTTGGTCAGAAGACACACGACTTGCTTCGCGTGCTCGATTTTCTCCGCACCGCCGGCCATCGCGAGGTGCATTTGCTGGCCAAAGGCTGGGGGACGATCCCAGCCGCCTTCGCCGCGCTGCTCAGTGACTCCGTCACGGAAGTCTCGCTCCTGGAAGGACTGACTTCTTACCAGGAAATTGCCATGTCCGAGGATTACACCTGGCCCCTCTCGTCGTTCTTGCCGGGAGTTCTGGCGAAGTTCGATCTGCCGCAAGTTTACGGAGAGCTTGAGAAGACTAAGCGGAAGGCAGAGTGGGTCGGGATGAAGGGGGCGAAGTAGTCGCCAGCGAAATGGCGAGAAATGGCGTGCTATTTCTCTTCCCGCTTGCCCCGAATCGCCAGGAACTTTTCCTGCGGCATCACCATGGAGTTGATTC
The DNA here is from genome assembly GCA_964444865.1 of uncultured Pirellulaceae bacterium. Taxonomy (GTDB): domain Bacteria; phylum Planctomycetota; class Planctomycetia; order Pirellulales; family Pirellulaceae; genus SXOA01. Next base: position 4,792 of record CAYUJE010000214.1, read on the forward strand.
GGATGCCGAATTTGTCGCCGACCTTGACCGCTTCCCCCACGGCCAGATCATGATTGCCCACCTGCAGCGTCAGCGGGTCTTCGCACGACTTGTCGAGCGGCACGATGGAACCGGGGCCGATTTGTAAAATGCGCTGGAGCGACATCCGCGTGGTCGCCAGCGTCACCATTACGGGAACGCTAATCCGCAGCAGACTGCGGGTATAGGGAGGGAGCGACCGCAAACTCGTCCCGCCTGCGGTCGGCCCCGCGGAGGCAATTGGACTGGCGTGTTCAGATTCCGGCTGAGACATCGTTCCTCTTCCTGGGAAACCAGACACCGTCCGCGCTGCCGACTATTATCGGCAACTTCTGCCGGAAAACTTTGCCCAAGCTGCGGAATGTAATGCTAGCGGCTAGACTGAGTCCCTAGTTTCAGGCGACGGAAAATCGGGTGTAAAGGATTGGAATCGAAAAACCCGGGGGGCCGGAAGCGGGGTATTACCGCTAACGACTTTCAATCGCTTCCCCTCGCGAGGTGCCCCATGCGATATCTGGCCATAGCTCTCGTTCTCATTTCAGCCGGGAAAGTTTTGGCCGCTCCCGAGGCACAGCCGCTGGCTGAGAAGTACCTCCATTCCGGCCAATTGGTGAAGGGACAGCAGGAACTTGAGCGGGCGCTGGCGGCTTCCCCCAAGGACGACCAGTTGCGATTTGGCCTGGGAGTGCTGCAATTCGTCCGCGGCGTGGAGCGACTGGCACAGTCCTTCCACGAATATGGACTGAAATCGGAGCATCAAAGCGCACCTTTTCTGCGGCTGCCAGTGCCGAAAAACCAGGATCCGGCGGTCATCCGTTACGAAGATTTCCGGCGGATACTCGACGATTTTCGCCGTGACCTCATGGACGCCGAAGGGGTACTGGCGGGCATCACCGACGACCGGGTTGCACTCCCGCTGCGCCTGGCGGATGTGAAGTTAGACCTGGATGGCGACGGCAACGCGACCGATCGATTTGCGGACATCCTGGCGAAGATGATGAGGGGGCAGAGCTTCGAATTTCTCGAATACAATCCATCGTTTCTCGTGCGTTTTGACCGTGGCGACGTTGCCTGGCTGAGGGCATACTGCCATCTGCTTTCCGGCATGCTTGATGTCTATCTGGCCGTCGATACCAAGGGAGATTTTGGCCTCTGGGCGGATACCGCCTTCGCCAAACCAAAGGTTACGTTCGTCGGCACTGAATTCGAACGGCTACAGAAATCGGGGGAGGCTCATCGTGTCCTGCGTATCATCGAACCAGCCAGGCTGTCACGGTTTCGCGGGCATCTGATCAAAGTTGCCGAGCTGAATCGCGAAACCTGGCGGTTCATCCGCGCGGAGACGGACAATGATCACGAATGGCTCCCTCATCCCAAGCAGACCAGTGTGATTCGGATGTCCGTGCGAGAAGAAATGATCGACGCCTGGCTCGCTGCCGTGGGAGAACTGGAGGGGATGCTCGAAGGAAAGAAGCTGATGTTCAACGTGAGCGTCGTCAATAAGGAAAATCGGGGACTCAACATGAAAACGCTTCTGGAGGATCCCCCTGCCGAACTGGATTGGGAAAAGGTCTGGCGGGAAGGGCCGGCGGAAAAGTATCTCGAGAAGGGAGAGTTTATCAATGTCGGCACGCTGCTCCGCGTCCTCTCAGTCTTCAATGATCCGATGGCCGTCGGTTATGCAGCGTGGTTCAATTAGCAAGGGTCGCTCCTTTTGAATAGCGAGCCCTACTTCCTCGCCACTCTCGCTGTCAGCTTCTTCACCGCCGCTTGGAATTCCTTCCGCAGTTCGTCGTATTTGGAGACAACCTTCGGGCCGGGAGCTTTCACGTAGTTCATGATGATCTCCTCGGCAGCGATGAATTCGGGGGTGATGTCGGCGATTTCGCTGGCGATTTCCACGGGAATGCTGGTGATGCCGTTGGCGTCGCCGTGCAAAAGGTCTCCCTGATTCACCATCAGCGAGCCGACCCGCACCGGCAGGCCGAGATGCAGCATGTGGCAATAGCCGTGCGAGCAGATGGTAGAGCCGGTGAACACGGGGTACTTCAACGCCCGCACTTGCTCCAAATCCCGCCCGGCCCCGTTGGTAACAAGACCAACCGAGCCAAACGCTTTGTACGTGGAGCACATCACTTCCCCAAACACCGCGGCAGCCGGCGGGTCGTCGAGGTCCTGGAAGACGACGATCGCGGGTCCGGGGAGTTTGCTGAACTGTTCAAGCTGCGTCTGGATGCTGCCATAGGCATCGCCTCCGGCGGGGGGAGCATCGCTACGGAATGCCGCCGTGCAGGCATAGCCGACGATGGGGGGAAACTCGGGGAAGTTGCACTTCACCCGGGCATCCATGTAACCCCGATTGCGGGGGCGGATGTCGAACAACTCAATAATGTTACAGATGGTTGGGGTGTCGTACTTGGCGAGCTTATCGAGAACCGCTTGGCTGATGGTCATGGGGAGTTGGCTGGTGAAAGGGAATAAAGTTGGAAGAGTGTTTGGTAATCGAGGATGGGGCTAAGTGCAATCGGGCATGAAAGTGGAGTTTTCGTTCACTCAGCCTGGCATCATCGAGAGCGCCAATCGCGAATTGTGGATTTAAGGAGGTCGCAATACTTCTTCAACACCCATTCGAGCGAAGTCTAGCATCGCACGACAGTTACAGGCTCGCAAGCGTCGGAGCCGGAAACAAGGGAATGAGCCACCGGGAATGAGCACAAACGCTCGGCAGTCGGTTCCGTACCAGACTTGACTCCCCCGGCGAGTTGCGCTTGTTTGAGGATTAGATGCTCCCTGCCTCTGGGCAGCTCGACTTCCCAGATACCGAGAGGCGATTCGCATCCGGCGAACCGCCAATCTCTATGGCATCGCGACGAATACCCGTTAAGCTGGTAACGAAGCCAACCGATAGTTTGGAACCGAGTCGCCCACGGAGGTGGCGGCTAACTTTATGAACGACGACATCCAGTTCGGCGAAGTCGAAGAAGCGTCCCCGCAGAAGACTCTGCGGCCGGATCGGAACAAGCATTATGCCGTCGCTCCCTACGGCACGCCGGCTGACGGGGAGTTGCCGATTTTTTTGGATATGGATGTCGCCCGGGACATGGAAGTGCATGCCCAGAGCGACAAGACCGTAGAGCTTGGTGGAGTGCTGCTGGGGGCACAATGCACGGATGATGACGGCAAGCCGTTTGTGCTTATCACGGATAGCCTGCGGGCTGCCCATTATGAGAGCACGAAGGGAAGCTTCAAATTCACACACGACACCTGGTCCGCCATCAGCCGCGAACGGGACGAGTTTCCCGCCGAATTGCAGATGGTGGGGTGGTATCATACGCATCCGGATTGGGGCGTGTTTTTGTCCGGAATGGACATGTTCATTTGCGACAACTTCTTCAATAAGAAGCTGGATGTCGCGTACGTCATCGACCCCTGCCGCGGCGACCGGGCCATGTTCCAGTGGACCGGCGATCCGCGCAATCGGTGCCGCCGCACGGGCGGTTTTTATCTGATCACCAGCCGCTTCCGCCAGGCGGAGCTGGAAAATTACGTGGCGGAGCTTGAAGGGAAGGTGCCAGCCATGCCCGCGCAATATTCTCCATCCGGATACGGAGCCCCCGTCATCAACGTGCAGCAGCCGCGGGACAAGGAGCCGCAGTGGCAGGGAATGGCCGTGCTGGGGATGCTCAGCCTGCAATTTGCCTTGCTGGCGCTACTGGCTTGGAAGATGCTCGTCCCTGCAGCTCCGCCGGAGGCCAAGAGCGATGACCTGGCTAAACTCATCAAGCGAATCGATCAGTGGGCGGACACCAAGGAGTACGAATCCCGGGAACAAGCCCGGCAAGAAGCGTATAGTCGCATCCTGATGGAACTGAAGGGCACGCCGCCGGATTATGTGGCCCGAATTGAGAAGGAAGCTCAGGAACTCGAGTACCTCCGCGGCCAGCAGCCCCGAGTGCAGGCCCGGGAAAAGGAGTTGGAGGACACCCTGGACGAAGCCAGCCAGCAAAACCAGCTACTCAAGACAAAGCTGGACAGCGAGAAGAAGCAGTACGCCGCTCTCCTGGACGACTATGAGAAACAAACCAAGAAGCTGAAGGAGGTCACTAAGAAAGAGCCCGAAAGTGAAGCGGAAGGGGATGGCGAAAAGCAGGACTACACCATCTGGTGGGTCGTGGGGGGGACGCTGGTGGCGATAACGCTGGGAACGGCTGCGTTTTTGCTGCTCAAAAAGCCGGCGGACGAAAACTTGCCTGCAGAACCCCAGCCTGTTCGGCCAACTTCCGAGGAAAAATCCAAGAGTGGGACGCCTGAGGCGAATTAGAATAGAGGTGTCCGCGCACACCGAACAATAAATCAGAAATCTCAAATCCCAAACAAATTCAAATCGGGAATTTGGAAATGCTAAAGTAGTAATCGGTCCGACTTATGTTTGAGGTTTTTCCATCCCCAATTGTTTGAGATTTGAGATTTCCAATTTCCTCCCATGGACCAAGAACAACGCGAAAACCGGTTGGCGGCAGATTTGGCAGCACTGGAGGCGCTGCGCGCCCAGTCCACCATTCTGCAATTCGAAGCCAGCCAGCCGGCGGACCGCTATACCATCACGTTTCGCGGCAAGGGTCTCGCCCGAAGTGCATCCGGGTCCGATATCGGCGTTGTCGAACTGCATCAGATTGATCTCCGGATGCCTTACGGCTATCCGGAGCATCCGCCCGATATCCGTTGGCTCACTCCAATTCTGCACCCGAACATTTCCTTCAGCGGCTTTCTGAATCTGGCCGAAGTCGGTTTGCCGTGGAGCGAGGATTTGGGGCTCGATGTCATCTGCGAGCGGCTGTGGGACGTTGCTCGTGGGGCGCACATGAACCTGGAGAAGTCCGCCAACTTCTCAGCGAAGAATTGGTTCGAGAAGGAAAACAAATTTGACCTTCCCCTCGACCGTCGCCCGCTGCGTGACCGGGGAGGAGTCAGCAACGCCAACATCGTTCGCTATCAGCGCCGCGGTCAAAGTGTGCAAATCCCCGCCCCCGGAACTCCCAGCGAAGTCATTTTCATCGACGAGAACACGCCGGTGCCGAGCATCCCTTCGCGTCCTCCCCAGCGGCCTCGGTCGGGGGATGTGCTGTATATTGGGCCGGAGTGAGGGTAGGCAGAAAGCAGTCGGCAGAAAGCAGTAGGCAGGCTGCAACCATTGCACTTCTCTCTTTACATGCGGACAATTGCGGAATGATGGCACTTACTGCCTACCGCCTTCTGCCTACTCCTTACTGAGCCCCCCCGTGGAATGTCTTGGCGTTGCTTTCCTGATTATTGCCGGCGTGTTCGCCTTCCTGGTGATTGCGGCGGCACGAGCCCAGTCGCGGGTGGATCGGTGGAACCAGGCTTTCACCGGCGCTGCCCGGCGTTTCGGAGGCGACCTCAAGTTCGGCGGCTGGTTCAGCTATCCGCAGCTCAGAATTAACTACGGCAGCACGTTTGCGCGGCTCACCACTTATACGCTGGGCAACAGCAGCGGGCCGCGGTGTTTGGAATTGGTACTGCAGTTTCCCGACGCCCGCTTCCGCTGCGAAGTCCTTCCCAAAGCGCCTTCGTGGCAGCTCATCAGCGAATCGCCCGGCTTGTTCCCCGTGGAATTCACCTGGGATGACCTGCGGCACCGGTGGCAGATGCGGGCCGATGATGGAGACGAAGCCCGCACGCTGCTCTCAGCCGGTGTTCGCTGGCAACTGGAACAATTGTGGGAAGGGCCCGAATACAGCGAAGTCGCCCTGAGCATCCGCCCCGGCTGGATGCTGCTGCGAAAGAAGTGGTCCTCCACGCGGCCGGCCGACGTGGAGCAATTCGTGGAACTCGCCCTGTCCCTCTTCGATCAGGCCCAACTCACACGGACCACCGGCATTGAGTTCAAGGAAGGTTCGATCCAAGCGATTGAGAATGCCCAGTGCCGGGTCTGCGGAGACTTGATGGAAAGCGAAATCGTTTACTGCCGCCGCTGCAAAACGCCCCACCACCGAGAATGCTGGGAATACAACGGCGCCTGCAGCACCTACGGCTGCCGCGAGACGCAGTACCTGCTGCCGCGGCGAGCGGGACCGTTGCCGGATGAAAACGCCGAATCACCTTTTGCCAAACCGGTGAAGCCGCGGTGAGCCAATGATTTTCGCGGATGCCATTGGCCCAGGGCTGTTCATCGTCGGCCTCATTGCCGCCGTAGCCGTGATCGTCGTCGTATTGCTCATCAACAACGGAGCGAACCAGAAGCGCAACCAAGAGTTCGCGGAGCTGGCACGAAGATATGGCTGTACGCTGGAACGGGCGGGCCTTGTCGGGCTCCCCAAGTTGCGCTTGCAGCACAACGGCCGCACCGTGCTCCTGAGCTATCTCGCTCAAGGAGACGAGGGGCAGAATTACAAAACCAGCCTCTCCATTTCCTGGCCCGACCGCAAGCTCCGCTGCGAGATCTTCCCCGAATCCCCCGTCTCGGCCCTGCGCAAACTGATCGGCATGCAGGACATCCAGATCGGCTCCCCTTGGTTCGACGACACCTTCATCATCACCGGCAATGACCAAGAGGCCATCAAGGCGCTGCTCACGCCCGAAGTCCAATCGCGCATCGGGCAGCTTTACAAACTGAAAACCGGCCAGACTTGGCTGCCGCATGTCTACTTCCATATCAGTGGCGGGTGGCTGACCGTCACCAAGTTCGGCTTTCTCACCAGCGTCGAACAGGTCGACCCCTTCATGGAGCTGTTCCTCGACCTCTTCGATGTCGCCAGTCTCGTCCCCTCTGCCGGCATCGAGTTCATCAACACGCCTGAATCCGCGGCTTCTACAACATCGAGCGACGAAGCCGAGCCCCACTGCATCGTCTGCGGCGAGCCGCTTTCGACCGACCTCGTCTCCTGCCGAAGTTGCCGCACGCCGCACCACCGCGACTGCTGGCAATACTTCGGCGGCTGTGCGACGTA
>CAYUJE010000215.1:0-7249 GCA_964444865.1 uncultured Pirellulaceae bacterium
TACTTGGCCGACGGGTCCGGGTGCATGATCCCGAACAGGACCCCCGCGGGGTCTTTGCCGTAGGCCACGTAGCCCACGCCGGGAATGGCCATTTTGGGAACGACGATTTCTCCCCCGGCCGCGACGATCTTCGCGACGTAGTCGTCGACGCTGGAAACCTGGATGGTATTCACCGTGCGGGAGTCGGCATCGGGGGAACGCATCATCCCCCCATCGATTCCCGGCGAGCCCGGCTGGTGAGATTTTGCCAGCCAATATTCGTGCGGGCCTCCCCACGCGTTGAGTTCCCAGCCCATGACGGTGCGGAAGAATTCCAGGCTCTTTTCCAGGTTGGGAGAATGGAGTTCAAAGTGGATGACGGGATTCATGGGGATTTCCTTGGGCTGAAAAGCCTCAGAGACGGACTGCACGTGTGGTTCGCATTCCCAGAGTTCCGATGAGTATGCAAAAGCCGACGAAGACAATAAATGCCGCTCCACCGCTGGTGGCGAGGAGCAATCCTTCATTTCCCTGAGGATTCGCGGAAAGCGACACGATGCAGGTGACGAAGAAGGCGATGCACGCGGCGGGAACCATCGCGACGGCGGCCAGCACCAGCCCGACAATCGCCCACGGGTTGATCCGGTAATAAACTCGCGGCTGTGGCGGAGCCTGCTCGGAAAACGGGCTGGCGGGAACTGCTTGGACCGCAGCTCCCTCCCATCCCAGCAAACGATAGCACATCCAGCACTGTTTGACGCCGCTTTTGACGGGAGCGCCGCATTCGGGGCAATGGGGAAGGGTGGCCGTGGACGCCATACAAGGTCTCCTTTTCGCATCGCTATTGTTGACGACGCCGGACCGTCACGCTATCCCCAAAGGATGCCCACCCCGCCGAAATACGATCCCATCCTGCACGTCGTCCTGCATCAGCCAGAAATCCCCCCCAACACCGGCAACGTAGCGAGAAGCTGTGTTGCCATCGGGGCCAAGCTGTGGCTGGTGAAGCCGCTGGGGTTTGAGATTACGGAGAAGCGATTGCGGCGGGCGGGGCTGGATTATTGGCCCCATCTGGAATGGGAAGTCGTGGAGAACTGGCAGGAACTGACGCAGCGGCTGGAAGACGTCTTTGCCCGTGGGAGGGCCTGGTTCTTCACCAAAAAGGCAACCTTTTCCTATACCGGCATCGAGTACCAACAGGGAGACGCCCTCATCTTCGGCTGCGAGACCCGCGGCTTGCCGGAAGAGATTCTGGCGGCACATCCCGCGCAGACGCTGCGAATCCCCATTCGGCCCCAGGTGCGGAGCCTGAATCTATCCAATGCGGCAGCGGTGGCCATGTATGAGGCGGTGCGGCAGATTGAGATAACAAAATAGAAATCTCAAATCTCAAACAAATGGGAAGATAGAATTGAGAAAATAGAAACAGAGAATTGCACTGAGCATCTCGTTTCATATTTCATCATTCGCTATTCTAATTTGTTTGAGATTTGAGATTTCCGATTTCATTTCTTCCTTAACACCCACTCCCTCATGTTCAACCTCTCCGCCATTCAGTCCGCTCTCCGCGATCTTCACCTTGATGCCTGGCTCCTCTACGACTTTCGCGGCAGCAACGTGCTCGCGCGGCGGGTGCTGGATTTTCCGGAGGGTCCGGCGGGGTCGCGGAGATGGTTTTATTGCATTCCGGCCAGCGGCGAGCCGAGGAAGCTGGTGCACCGGATTGAAAGCGGGGCACTCGACCATCTGCCGGGAGAGAAGACCGTTTATCTCCGCTGGCAGGAGTTAGAAGAAGGAGTGCAGAAGCTGCTCGGGAAGTCCCAGAATGTGGCGATGGAGCATTCCCCGCGCAACGGCAATCCCTACGTCAGCCGCGTGGATGCGGGGGTGATTGAGCTGGTCCGCTGGTTTGGGGCGAACATCGTCTCTTCCGGCGATTTGATCCAGATGTTCGAAGCGACCTGGGACGACGAGCAGTGGCAGATGCACCTGGAAGCGGCCCGCCACACCGACTCTGCATACGCCGTCGCCTGGCAATTCATCGCCGAGAGAATCCGCTCCGCCGGTTCGGTGCGTGAAAGCGAAGTGCAGGGGGTCATCATGGCCCATTTTGAAAAGCACGGCCTGACGACGTACCATGAGCCGATTGTGGGCGTGAACGAACACAGCGGCGACCCGCACTATGAAACAACCCCCGCGACCGACACCGCGATGAAGGCAGGGGATTTTGTGCTCATTGATCTGTGGGCAAAGCTCGCGAAACCGCGAGCGGTTTATAGCGATCTCACTCGGGTCGGGTTCATTGGAAAATCCGTTCCCGAGAAATACGAAAAGGTTTTTCAGATTGTCGCTGCCGCCCGCGATGCGGCAATTGCCAAGGTCAAATCGGCGTTTGCCTCCGGCACGCCGCTCCGCGGTTGGGAGGTGGATCAGGCGGCGCGCGATGTGATCCAGGAAGCAGGTTACGGCGAGCAATTCTGCCACCGGACCGGCCACAACATTGGCCAGGAAACCCACGGTAATGGGGCGAATATGGACAACCTGGAGACCCGCGAAGAGCGGCTCGTGCTGCCGCGGACCTGCTTCTCCATCGAGCCCGGTATTTATCTGCCGGAATTTGGCGTCCGGAGCGAGGTGGACGTGTTCATCGGTCCCGACCGGACGGTACATGTCACGGGGGGAGAGTTGCAGACCGAGGTGGTGAGGATTGTTCCTCAGTAGCCTGTACACTCCGTCTGCAGGCGGCGGACAGAAATGGGAAATCTCAAATCTCAAACAATACTGAATCCGGAAAACTCAAATCAGGAAACAGAGAGCTTCCCATTTAGATATTCCCGATTCCCAAATTTGGATTTGTTTGAGATTTGAGATTTGTTTTTTTTAGAACTACACCGCATCCGCTCCCGGCACCACGTACGGGGCGCGGTACTGCCGGGTCAGCATGGGGTTGGCGGTTTCCTTTTGCTCGCCGGTGAACTGCTCGCTCTTGGGATCGAACGCCAGGATGGGGCCGACCTGGAGCTGAATATCGGCCGCGTCCAGCTTGTTGTCCTTGAGGTGAGCCATCGTCCGTTCGAATGTCTCCTTGGCATTGTCCCTGGACTTCGACTTCTCAATGACATTCCAGGCATCGCCGGCGGCGACTTTTGTTCCGAGCCGATAGGAAACATTTCCCAGGTGGCAGAGGGCGCTCGACAGGTGTCCTTCCAGAATGTCCGCGTTCAGGTCCGTATGCTTGCGGCTGCGGACGGCGGAGAGGAAGTTGGCAAAGTGGTCGGCATCACCCTTGAAGGACTGTATCTCCTTGCCGTCTAGGTCGAAGGCGGTGCCCGAATCGTAGCTCGACATTACGACATACCCTTCGGTCCCTTCAAAGATGACTCCCACGCCCGCACCTTTATAATTGGGCGTCGGCAGGCCGCGGACTTCGAAGACCAGCGACTTATTGCCGTAGTCATGGACGATGACCTGCGTGTTAGCGGTCTCTCCGGCATCTTCATAGCCGAGTCGTCCGCCGTAGCTGAAAACCGACTTGCTCAGTTCATCCACGCCCAGGCCCCAACGGGCGATGTCCATCTGGTGGATTCCCTGGTTTCCCAGATCGCCGTTGCCAAAATCCCACTGCCAGTGCCAGTCGTAATGGAACTTGGGACGGGTGAGCGGCCCCTTGGGAGCCGGACCGCACCACAGGTCGTAGTCGACGCCGGCGGGAACATCGTAAACGCCCCTCGCCCCAATCGAGGGTCGGCGTTTGTAGCACAGGCCGCGGGCGACCTTGAGTTCGCCAATCTTGCCGGCTTTGACGAAGTCGACGGCGGCTTTCATGCCGGGATTGCTGCGGCACTGCGTGCCGGTTTGGCAGATTTTGCCGTGCTTGCGGGCAATCTGCACCGCGCGACGGCCTTCGCTCACATTGTGGCTGACGGGTTTTTCGACATACACATCCTTGCCCGCCTGCATGGCCCAGATGGCGGCCAGGGAATGCCAATGGTTCGGCGTGGCGATGCTGATAATATCCACCGTTTTGTCGTCGAGGACACGACGGATATCCGGCTCCCAATTGGGGACGATGTCCTGCCGTTTGCCGATTTCGATCGTCCGTTTGCCGCCGATTTCCCGATCGACATCGCAGATGTGGGTAATCACCGTATCCTTGCGGCCGGCGAAGGCACCGATATGGCTGCCGCCGCGGCCATTGACCCCCATCACGCAGACCTTCAGCCGGTCATTGGGGCTTTTGCTCTGCGGCGGTTCGTCATCGGCAAACAAATTGGGAGCCGAATTAGCCGCCACGGCAGCGGCGGTGGCGAGCATGGAATCCTGCAGGAAGTGACGGCGGCTGCGATTTGACATGAGATACTCCCGGAAATGCATGTGGAGGGGTCCAGGACTGGAGGAGGGATACGTTCGGTCCGCAAGTAGATATGGTAATCGAAAAAAAGGGGCCGGTGGGCCGGGGGAAGTGCAATCCGCTTTCGACCACAGAGCCACGAAAAAAGCCCCTTGCGGGGCCAAGCAGTTAATGAAAAGTGGAGCGGAAGGGGATCGAACCCTCAACCTCCTCATTGCGAACGAGGTGCTCTCCCAATTGAGCTACCGCCCCTTTTCTGGGCTAGGTCCATCATATCATCGCTTTCAGGAACCGTGAAGTGCTGTCCTTGCCAGCCGGATTTAGGACCTCTGGCCCTCGATTTTGACGGCTCAAATCCCTGCCGGCGAACCCAAGAGAACCGGGGCCAGGGGCAAAGTGATGGTGAAGGTGGTACCTTGGCCCGGCACGCTGGCCACTTCGATGGTGCCGGCATGGGCGTCGATAATGGCCCGGCAGATGGAAAGCCCCAGGCCGCTGCCGCCGGCTCCTTCGCGGGTGCGGGCTCTGTCCACTCGGTAGAACCGCTCGAAGATGAGGGGCAAGTGCTCGACGGACATGCCAGGACCGTTGTCACTGATCCGAATGCGCGCTTCCCTGCGATCGTCGTCCCTCTCCAGTTCCACAAGAATCTCGCCCGCGGTTGGCATGTCTCCGTTAGACTGAGCCGGACCAAACCCATAACGCTGCGAAGTGAATTTGATGGCGTTATCCAGCAGATTGTTCATGACCTGGCGCAAGCTGTTGCGATTGCCGGCGACCGCCACCGCGGGGAAGGGAGAGGCCCGCAACCGCAGTCCCTTGAATTCGGCCACGCCGCGAAACATCTCCACGCCGTTTTCCAGCAGCTTGTCTAGCGCCACGCGATCCGCATACAGCTTGAGTCGGTCTGCATCCGATTCCGCCAGCAACAGCAGTTGATTCACCAGCAGTTCCAGGGAGCTGCATTCGTCAATCACTTCCCCCAGCAGTTCCTGGTACTCATGCACCGAACGATCCCCGGCCAGAGCTACTTCCACGCTACTGCGAATGGCGGCCAGGGGAGTGCGCAGTTCGTGCGCCGCATTTGCCAGGAAATCGTGTTTCTGCCCCAAGTAATCGCCGATTCGATCCAGCAAGTGATTGACTGTCTTGGCCAGGGCATCCAGTTCGTCTCCGGTCCCCCGAATCTCCAACCGCTCGTGCAATTGCGAAGGATGCAGCTTTTCGGTGGTGGCAATCATTTGCGCTAACGGCTGAGTCGCTCGACCCGCCAGCAAGTAGCCCCCCAGCGGGGCGACGAGCAGAACGCCCATCATCACAGCGATCACCAGTTCATCAATGCGTGTCATGTACAGATTGATGGAGTCTTGCGACGAGCCCACAATCACACTGCTCGCCTTCGCGCCGCCATTCGTCAGCGTCAAGCGACGGATGCGGTATCCCTGGCGAGAAGCGGCTTCGCTTCTTATCGAGTCGAGGTCCGAAACGTCCGGCGTGCTGGCGCTGGACCAGGTGGGGCTGCCGTTCTTATCAAGGAACCGCACAAACCAGCCGTGAAATTTATGCCCTCGCGATTTGCGGTCCAGTTCCTCTTGCAAAATCTTCCAATTGACTCGGCTCTGCTCCTGAAAGCCAAGCGATATTTCTTGCAGGTCTTCGCTAAGCACCTGGTCCAGCTCGCGCAGCAATGTGTAGCGCACCCCTTCGCGCACGCAGAGCAGAATCCCAATTCCCGTCAAAATGACCGCCAGCGCATTCCACAGCATCAGGCGAAAACGCAGCGTTCGCATGAATGCCCTAGGGTGCCCGGAGAACATATCCTCGACCCCGCACGGTTTGAATCAGCGGCTCATCGAAACCGCGATCAATTTTACCACGCAGGCGATTGATGTGTACCTCGACAACGTTGGTCACTCCTTCCCAATCCGATTCCCAAAGATGCTCGCAGAGCATCTTGCGGGTGACCACCTGGCCCGCAAAACGCATCAAGAATTCCAACAAGCTGAACTCGGTAGGGGTCAGGCTGAGCTCCGCATCTCCGCGAGAAACGTGGCGATTGGTCAAATCCAGCGCGAGCGGTCCCACCTTCAGCAGCGTGGAAGGGCGATCCCCCGTGCGACGAATAATCGCTTCCAGACGAGCAATCAGTTCCGGAAATGCGAACGGCTTGACGAGGTAGTCATCCGCGCCCGCCTTCAAACCGCCGACCCGATCCTCGATGGAACTGAGGGCGGTGAGCATGAGCACGGGAGTTCGAATTCCCTGACCGCGAATGCTCTTCATGATCTCCATCCCAGACAAGTCCGGCAGCAAGAGATCCAGCACGATGGCGTCAAATCGCTGCGTCTGCGCTTCCGTCAGACCGCGTTGCCCGTTGCGAACCCATTCGCAAATGTGCCCTGCGTCCGTCAAGCCTCGCTGAATGGCTTTCCCCAGCACCTGATCGTCTTCAACAACTAGAAGTTCCATGGATTTCGCGGCTTGTGGCGTACCAAGTGGCAGTCGCAATAGGTTGATTGCTCTTCATCTACCATTCTGTAATTCAGGGACCGAGTGGAACAGTGCAAAGGGAACAAAGCTTGCAGAATCGTAATCGAAAGGGTCGCATTTGCCTGGGAAACCGCTACCTTGGAGCCATTCAGCCCGCGGATTTTGCTCTTCAGAAGGATCTATGCGATGGACTCTTGGTTAACATCGATGCAAGTCGCCGCTTTGGCAGTAGCAGGAATGTGCCACGCGCTTTTGGGAAGCGTGAAAGTGCCGCTGGCCGCAAGGCTGAAAATTGATGAGGGGCGGGTCGGCGGGCTGGTCAGCGTTTTTGGGTTCACACTGATTCCGATGGTGTTGGTATTCGGCTTTCTGGTAGATGCGGTGGGAAAGCAAGCAGTTCTCGGCGGCGGCTTTGCGCTGTTGATTGTG
>CAYUJE010000215.1:7349-11747 GCA_964444865.1 uncultured Pirellulaceae bacterium
CGCATGAGCTATGCCATGAATATGGGAGATTTCGTGTTTGGCATGGGGGCCTTTCTGACCCCAATTCTTGTCGCATATCTCACGCGAAAGCTCAATCTCTCCTCAACGTTACTCTTTCTGGCTTCCCTGGCGATTGTCCCCGTGCTATTGGGATTCTTCGTAAACTGGGATGCCGAAGTTCTGAATCCCAAGAATTCGGAAACCGTGGCCGGCGGGCTGGCCCAACTTCTCTCGAACCCCATTGTCTGGCTCTGCTGCCTGGCGTTCTTTTGTCATGTGCCGGTGGAAGCGGCCGTGGCGACTTGGGCCACCACTTTGATGACGGACAAGGGAGTCAAGGAAGGAGCCGCCTCGACGCTCCTCTCCGTGTTCTGGCTCACCTTTATGAGTTCGCGACTGATTGCCGCTCTGACCCTCCCCAAAGGTTTGGACACGACGCTGGTCATCGGCATGGCAATCCTCTGCATCGCCTTCACGCTCGGCATCGCCTTCAGCCGCTCCGCGTGGCTGACCTGCACCATGGTTATTCTCGCCGGCTGCATCCTCGGCCCCATCTTTCCCACGCTCATCGCCATTCTGCTCAGTCACTTGCCCGGCGAACTTCATGGCCGCGCCGTCGGCATCTTCTTCTGCATCGGCGGCATCGGCTGGACCGCCATTCCGATCATGATCGGAGCCTATGCCAAACGAACCAGCGTCCAGCAAGCCTTCCTGATCGCCACCGGCTCCGCCGTGATGCTCACGCTCCTCTGCGTGCTGCTGAAGCTATCCCTTCCAGACGCCCCTGCGACAGCAATGAAATAAGGCCTGCCCGGCCAATAAATAGGGCTGCTCGGACTTGAACCGAGAACCAACAGATTATGAGTCTGCTGCTCTAACCGATTGAGCTACAGCCCCGAAGTGAATTACATTCGGTGATTTACGGTGTTATTGCGTCTTCACCGCTGCCCTCTCTTGGGACGGACTTGCCGATTGACAACCGTTTTGACAACCGATAGGCTTTCGGAGGTCAAAACTGACAACCACGGCGGTTGTCAAAAAGGACACCCCGGCGGCTGCTACCGTTCGGGGTGTTTGCTTCACCTAACCCTGTTAAAGCAAGGTGCAACAATGGCTCATTCTACCAAGGCGACGGCCCCTCGGAAGCCTTACCCCGATTTCCCACTGACTCCGCGTACTGACGGCCGATGGTGTAAGAAGGTTTGGGGCACGCTCCATACTTTCAGCGGTACCGCGCAGGAGGCGCTAGATGAATGGAACCGCGTCAAGGACGATCTATACGCCCGCCGCACACCGCGCGTGAAGGCTGACGGTTTGACTATGGGAGACTTGTGCAATCGGTTCTTGACCGCCAAGCAGCAACAGCGGGACGGCGGCGAGATTACCGCGCGCCACTGGAAAAACTACAAAGCGACAACCGACCGCCTGATTTCACACTTCGGAAAGAATCGACTTGTCACCGACCTTGCGAGTGAGGATTTTGAGTCCCTGCGCGCGGCAGCTTCCAAAACTCTTGGCCCCGTTTCCCTTGGCAACCTCATTACGCATATTCGCGTCGTGTTCAAGTACGGCTACGACGCGGGACTAATTGACCGCCCGGTTCGATATGGTCCGCTGTTCAAACGCCCAAGCAAAAAAGTCCTGCGCTTGGCTCGCGCCGAAAAAGGCAAAAAACTCTTTACTGCGGATCAAATCCAAAAGATGATTAAAAAGTCCGATGGGCAGCTCGGGGCAATGATCCTGCTTGCGGTCAACTGTGGGTTTGGTAACAGCGACGTAGGGACGATGCCCTTGTCTTCCTTGGACCTTGTCGGCGGCTGGTTGAATTACCATCGCCCGAAGACCGGGATTGATCGTCGCTGTTCACTCTGGCCCGAAACCGTCGCCGCGCTGAAAAAGGTCTTGGCGGATCGTCCTACGCCTAAGCAAGATGACGCCGCGGAGTTGGTTTTCGTTACGAAGTACGGCGCGAGTTGGGCAAAGGAAACGACTGACAATCCGATAACTAAGGAATTCCGTAAACTGCTTGACGACCTTTCGATTCACCGGGCAGGACTGGGATTTTATTCCCTTCGCCATACCTTTCGTACGATTGCAGATGAGTCGCGCGACCAGCCGGCGTGTAACAGCATCATGGGGCATGCCGATGCTTCTATTGCTGACGCCTACCGCGAACACATTTCGGATGAGCGTCTGCGCGCCGTCGCGGATCACGTTCGCAACTGGCTTTACGCGAAGCTCAAAAAGGCGAGCAGGCAGCTCGTTGGAAATAGAAAGTCGAATGCTGCACAGAAGCCACGAAATGTGAAACCGGCTAGTCGCCCGCGGCAAGTATCGGCGGAAGACTCGCCACAACTGAGGGTCGTTGGCTAAGGTCTCAACACACCGGATTTGGAGCAGCCACCTTTCCCTTGATTCTGGCTGAACCAGTCGGATCAGGCGGCCATCCTGGGCAGGCGTGAGCGCCGGAACCTGAAATTATGGAAATTCTCGACTCCCGAGCGTTGCAAGCTTCGGTTGACATCGACCGAAGCGACGAATCCATGCTTGCTGGCCGGTATCTTCTCGCTTGGCTCGCCGGCATCTGTGCAAAACTTGATGCACGGGTTCTTGCAGCTTAAAAACGGGCCAAAATCGTGGTACTTTATTGTAACCGGGCTCGTTAGCCCTCGAAGGCGCGTTTTCGGGCCGGTGTACACGCTCTGCGAATCCGATTTAGCCGCCCTTGCACAGCTACCGCCGTGGTGTGCATTCAATTCGCGGCATTTTTAACTCCCGTTCGATCACTCCGATTTCGATAGAACGAGGAGGCAGCGGCCGGCACTGTCTTTCAAAACTCCTTCGTCCGACGACTCGTAGCCCATAAAAAGCTGACCGAACTCCTGACTGCACCGACAGTTGTTCCGGCCAAGTTGGCCAGTAAACAAAGCCAGACTTGTCACGTTGTTTTGGGAAACAAACCGCAAGCGCCGGCAGATTAAGAAAGGTCGGGTATTGCGAATCATTGCAGTGTCCGGACAGATACCCAGTCAGCGGTGGCTGGGTGTCCGACCATTAGCCGCTCAATAGCGCCCTGCTGGGCCCGCTGGTCTTCGTGTCGGGCACGGTGTTCGCAGTGTTTCACGGCAGCCAGCCGAATGTCACAATTCCTGGAGCCGTGGCCGACACCAACCGGGCAATACGGTTCATTCGCGCACATTCCAGCAATTACGGCATTGATCCCAACCGCATGGGTATCACCGGTGGATCACGCAGACGCCCAGTACGGTGGCGCAGCCGATCATGGCCTCTCGCTGGCTGAGTCCAGAAGGGAAAGCTGTTCGGTCGTGAGATTAAGTCGCATCGCGGCGAGTAACTCCTCGACTTGGGCCACGCTGGTCGCACTGGCAATCGGCGCAACGACGCTTGGCTGTGCTGCCAGCCAGGCCAAGGCGACTTCCGCCGGGGTTGAGTGGGTTTCCGCGGCGACCTTGTCGAGGGTGGCCAGCACTCCCAGGCCAAAATCGTTCAGGTATTTTCCCGCGGCGCTGGCGCGGGTTTTACCCGCCAAATCGGCGGGTGTGCGATACTTGCCGGTCAGGAAGCCTGAGGCCAGACTGAAATAGGGGACGACCGCGATGCCTTGGGCCACGCACAAGTCCTGGAGTGACCCCTCAAATTTCTCGCGGGCGAGTAGGTTGTAGTGCGGCTGCAAGACCGTGTAACGGGCAATTCCCTGTTCTTTGCTGATTCCGAGCGCCTGCTCCAAGCGTGCGGCTTCATAATTGGAGGCACCGATCGCCCGGACTTTGCCTGCCCAAATCAACTGGTCAAAGGCCGTGAGTGTGACCTCCAGAGGCGTCTCGGCATCGTCGCGATGCGCAAAGTACAGGTCGATGTGATCCGTGCGGAGGCGCTTCAGTGAGGCCTCCACACACGCGGTAATCCGCTCAGCCGAGAGCGCCTTCGGGCCATCCGGCTTCATGCCGACTTTGGTGGCAATCAGTACGTCATCACGGCGGCCGCGGTTTGCCAGCCATTCGCCGATAATCGTCTCCGACTCACCCCCCACATTGCCCGGCACCCATACCGAATAAACATCAGCCGTGTCGATCATCTGTCCACCCCCGGCAACGAACGCATCCAGGACGGCAAAGGATTCCGCCCGATCGGCCGTCCAGCCGAAGACGTTGCCTCCCAGTATCAACGGTGGCGTTGTCAATCCGCTGTTACCCAGTTTGAGTTGCGTGGTCATGAAGGGTTCCTTTTTTGAAATCGAGGTCGCTCCGCCTCGTGACTGACCAAATCAAGCAGCCGAGTATACATATCCGCGCCGTCGGCAGGCGGGTGCGGCCATTGGTCGGCGGTTCCGGTACAAACTTCACGCCATCGTCATACGGATTGCGTAGGTAGAGACCC
>CAYUJE010000216.1:0-11719 GCA_964444865.1 uncultured Pirellulaceae bacterium
TCCATTGGCGACCATGAGCGCCGCGCACAATTCGGTAAAGTGCCGCGAGGTGTGCCGCGTGTCGTAGTCGAGGGCGCAGGAGAGGGCCTCCGGGGGAAGGTTTTGTTCGAGAACGTAAGTCGCCAGCCCTTGAGCGCTCTCGCCAATGGTCCGGTCGTTGATCATGTTGCAGCCGATAGGATACATCTGGCCGCGCCGGCCGCCGGTGCCGAAGGGAATGATGGTCCAGAAGGCGTCGTCGAGTTCCTTCCACTTGCCGGAAGTGATGTGCTGGGCCACCTGGGGCGCGTATTCACGGTAGCGGGGTTCGGTCAGCCAGATCTTGATATTCGCGGCGGCGGCGGGTGTGACTTTTTTGGCGGCAGCGGCCAGATCGAGTTGCATCAGGGCGGTGGTGGCGTCGAAGCTTTTGGCCATGGTGGGCGAGCTTTCTTTCGAGAGTCTGACTGGGCAAGAGGGACCAGTATTTTACGTCCAACGGGGACAAGGTGGCAGAGGCGTGTGAACAAACATTCGATTCAGGGGGCGTCATCCGCTTTCAAGCGCAGAGTCAGCCGCAACAGGATTTTAGCGCGCGACGCCAGCGCGGCCAGAATTTGCATGCGAAAAAATCCTTGGATAGACCGGCTATTCGTCGATGACCTCAGGCTTGGGTTCCGGCAAGAAGAAACTAGCGATCGTGCCAATGGCATACATCGAAAAGCCAACGATCGCGGCAGCACAAGCCATTTTCACCGCGGGGCTGTCACCGGGAACAATCGAAACCATTTTGTTCGTGACCAAAGCCATCGACGTGCCGATCAGGCGACCGCCAATGTTGGCGGCAAAGCTTTCGCCAGTTCCACGCAGATGGACGGGATAAACTCGGGGGAGATAGTTGCCCCAAAAGCTGAGCTGGGCTACCGTCGTGAAGCCGACAAAGAAGATGCCCACGTGCAGATAGTTGATGCCGGCAAACGGAGCATAGAAGAACACAATCGGCAGCAGAATGAGGCCAGGTATCTGGAACACCCGCAAGAGCGAGCGGCGGCTGATGATAATGACCGCCAGGATTGCCAGGACAAAGCGTCCAACCAGGCCGCCGATTTCTTGAATCTTGGTCGCATGCGCGGCGGCATTTTGCACAATGACCGAACCGGCCTTTGCCTTTTCGGGAGCAGGGAGCTTGTCGACGGTCACTCCCTTGGCTTCCGCGGCGGCTTTGACCGCTTCTTTAACTTCCGCCTGAACTTCGGGCACGCCGGGGATGATTTGCGGCAGTTGCTGCAGAGCACCAAAGGCCGCTCCCAGACTGCAGGCAAACATGATGGTGGTAATGAGCGTTGTCTGTCGCAATTCCGCGGAAAAGAGTTCCAGAATGTTCGGCCGCTTGAGCTTGCCGGAGGCTCGCTTCTCTGCCCACTTTTTGGATTCCGGCAAGAACGGACGAATCAGAATCAGCGGAATCGCCGGGATGATCCCGGACATAAGCGTGTACCGCCACGGAGCATGATGGTCGTTGATCGTTCCACCAAAAAAATTCAACCAGTCGGGCAACCAAACCTCGGGCAGTTGCAGGGCTGGAAGCGAGATTCCAAACAACAAATCCGCCGACTTGCCCACGGACCAAGCCACGGCGCAGGTGTTGGCGAACGCCACCAGAAGCCCCCCCACGGACGAGAACGCTTGCGTATAGCCCAGCACTTTCTCTCGCTGCACGGGATTGTCAAAGAGTTCCGCCAGCCATGCCACGGCTGCCACGAACTCCACGCAAACGCCGACAAAGACCAGGCAGCGGAAAAAGAGGAGCATGTACAGCGAAGTGGAAAATCCCGCGGCGAACGCCGAGAAGGCGTAAAGCAGAATGCTCCAGGTCAACACGCGGCGGCGGCCCAGGAGGTCAGTCAGGTAGCCCCCCATCAGCCCGAAAATCCCGCCGCAAATGGCCGGAACGTAGAACATCAATCCCACCCAGTTCTGAAACTCGGGCGATCCCGGTTTAAGTTCCGGTCCCCCCAAATCCTTCAGCGCTGGCGGAAGAATGAGCGGTGCCATGAGCAACTCATAGGTATCAAACGCAAATCCAATCGCGGCAATCACACAAATCAGCCATTGCGTTGCCGTGAGCCGAGGCGTAGGGAGCGTGGAGGCAAGTTTCGACATGTCTGAAAATGGGTTAGAGTCGGAGTCTTTCCGCTCGGGGGGCGGGCAATCAGCGGTGGGAGCCGTCGCCTCTACATCCTGTCGTTGGCAATGGCCCCGGCATTGTAGCCGCCATGATGCCGAGCCACCAGCAACCGCAGGGAAATGGGGGCAGGGCGGGCAATCATTGCTTAGAATGATAGGCGGAATCAAGCCCCAGGAATCGACGGGAGCCTGCTTATGTACCAGTTGAAATTGTCGTTCATTGCCTTCTTACTTCTTGCCCTATTGGCTGCGGATACGAACGCCGAGGGGCCCTCCGCGGCGAAAAAGCTCACCTTCATCGAAGTTGCCAAAGACAACACAGGTTTTGTCCTTAAGGAGAGCGGCAAAAAGTTCGTCCCCTGGGGCTTCAATTACGATCACGACGAAGAGGGGCGGCTGATTGAGGACTATTGGGAGCAGGAGTGGCCCAAGGTGGAGGCCGATTTTTCCGAAATGAAGGAAATCGGAGCCAACGTCGTCCGCCTCCACATCCAATTCGGCAAGTTCATGGAAGCCGCGGATAAGCCGAACGAAAAATCGCTGGCTCAACTGCACAAGCTCGTTGAGCTGGCCGAGAAGACCGGTCTCTATCTCGATCTGACCGGCCTTGGCTGTTACCACAAGCAGGATGTTCCCGCCTGGTATGACGAACTTGATGAAGCGGGCCGTTGGAAAGCGCAGGCCGCCTTCTGGCGAGCCGTCGCCAAGACCTGTGCCGAAAGCCCCGCGATCTTTTGCTACGACCTGATGAACGAGCCGGTGGTTCCCGGCGGCAAGCGGAAGGAGAAGGATTGGCTCGGCCCCCCCTTCGCCGGCAAGCACTTCGTGCAAGTCATTACTTTGGATCAGGCGGGCCGGCCGCGGCCGGAAATTGCCAGAGCTTGGACAAAGCAACTCGTAGCCGCCATCCGCGAAGTCGACGAGAAGCATCTAATCACCATTGGCTTAGTGGACTGGAGCCTCGATCGCCCCGGCCTCACCAGCGGCTTTGTGCCGGAGAAAATCGCCCCCGAACTTGATTTCCTCTGCATCCATCTCTATCCCCAAAAAGGGAAATTCGACGAGGATCTGGAGACCTTGAAAGGATTTTCCAAAGTCGGCAAGCCGGTCATCATCGAAGAAACGTTCCCCTTGAAAGCGCCGCTCGAGGAGTTTGAGAAATTCCTCTTCGCCTCCCGTGAGCACGCCCACGGCTGGGTCGGCTTTTATTGGGGAAAGACTCCTGCGGAGTTGCGTCAAGGAAAAACCATTAACGATGCCATTGTGCTTTCCTGGCTGGATTGGTTCGTAAAGAACGGGCAGAAGATGCAAGAGAAATAGTCGTTCTGCGGCTGGACTTCCCGTAGTCCCCGGCGAAACCGAAGTTCATTACAATAAGCTCTGTTATCCAGCCGTGTTCCGATTCCTACCATGGGCTCTCTCCGCCGCAGTCTCATTGAGGTAACGATGATTTTGAGAAATTCTCTCTTCACTTGGGGTCTCGTGATTGCCGTTCCCGTTTTCTGCTCTGCCGCCGATGCGGACTTGTCCAAGAACCTGGCGAAGGTCCGGGCGGTCGGAGTTAAGGGGGAAGGGCATCGGGAAGCAGGTGCTGCCGCCAAGGCGCTAGCCGGCGCGAATGCCGCCGACCTCCCGGTCATTCTGGCGGCGATGGATGGGACCAGCGTTCTGGCGGAAAACTGGCTGCGGGGCATCGCCGAAGCGGTTGCTCAAAAACAGGCTGGCGGCAAGCTCCCTGTGGCGGAACTGGAAAAGTTCCTGGCGCAGACAAAGCACGCCCCTCGCGCTCGCCGGCTGGCTTACGAACTGATTGCCAAGGTGGACGACACCGCTCAGGCTCGTCTGATTCCAACACTGCTCAACGACCCCAGTCTGGAACTCCGCCGCGATGCGGTCGCCCTCGCCCTGGCCGATGCCGCCAAAGTTGAGGGGAAAGAAGCCCTCAAGGCCGCCTATCGCAAAGCCTTCGCCGCTGCCCGCGACAACGACCAGATTAAAGAAGCAGCGGCCAAACTCAAGGACCTGGGTGACACGGTGGATCTCCCCACGCACTATGGTTTTCTGTTGACCTGGCAAATCATCGGTCCCTTCGACAACACGGGGGACAAGGGCTGGAACATTGCCTATCCGCCGGAAGACAAGATCGATCTGGCCGCGGCCTATCCCGGATTGAAGGGAGAAATTAGTTGGAAGGAGACCACCAGCAAGGATGACTTCGGCATGGTGGACCTGACCAAGGTACTCGACAAACACAAAGGGGCCATCGCCTATGCCTCGACCGAATTCATTTCCGAAAAGGACCAGGACGTCGACCTGCGGCTGGGGTGCATCAATGCCAACAAGGTGTGGCTGAACGGTGAGGAACTGACCGCCAACCACGTCTACCACGCGGGGCAGGAAATCGACCAGTACCTGGCCAAGGGAAAACTGAAAAAGGGGAAGAATGCCATCCTGCTAAAGATCTGCCAGAACGAGCAGACCGAGATGTGGGCCCAGAACTGGCAATTCCAGTTTCGAGTCTGCGACAGCATCGGTACCGCCATCCTCTCCCAGGATCGGCCACTGGCGAAGACAGCCTTTCTGCCAAAGATACGGCGATGATGGTCCCTGCTTCGCTCTGGTCTCGAATCTCAAATTAGCAATCTCCAATTCCGGCTCTCGCTATGAAACGCTTCGCCCTCATCGCAATTCCGCTGCTCCTCCTCCCCTTCTTCACCGCCGCCGATTGGCTGCAATTCCGCGGCAACGATCAGACCAGTCTCGCGCTGGATAGCAAACTCGCGACCAGCTACAACCCCGAGAAAAACCTGGCCTGGAAATCCCCCCTCGTCGGCCGCGGTACCAGCGGGCCGATTGTGGTGGGAGACCGGATCTTCGTCTCCTCCAGTAGCGGCGCGGTGAAAGACGACCATCTGCACGTGCTGGCAATCGACGCCCAGAGCGGCAAGCAACTTTGGAAGCGGGAGTTCTGGGCCACCGGCCGTTGCTTCCATCATCCGACGATGGCCAATGCCACGCCCACCCCCGCCAGCGATGGCAAGCGGATCTTTGCCTTCTACTCCAGCAATGATCTTGTCTGCCTGGATCTCGATGGCAACCTGCTCTGGTATCGCGGCTTGGCTCACGACTATCCTAAGGCCGGCAACGACGTGGGCATGTCCAGCTCCCCACTGGTCGTCGGGGACACCGTCGTCGTGCAGGTCGAAAACCAAGGGGATTCGTTCGCCGCCGGCATCGACACCGCCACGGGGGAAACCCGCTGGCGCGTCGACCGCCCCGCGCAGGCCAACTGGGCGTCTCCGGCTGCTCTCCGCGGCAAAGACGGCAAGCAACTTGTGCTTCTCCAGTCCGCGAAGGGACTCAGTGCCCACGATCCCCTTACCGGCGAGCAAAAATGGAAGTACGACGCCGGCTGTAGTATCATTCCGTCCCCCACCACCATCGGCAGCCGTATTTATCTGGCGGCCAATGGCCTGACCGTTTTGGAGGCCGAGGCCGGCGCGACAACCGCCAACATCGCCTGGGATTCCAACAAGCTGGCTGGAGAGAACGCCAGCCCCGTGATCGCGGACGGCAAGGTCTTCTCGCTTCGAGGCGCCGTTCTCACGGGTGGCGACGACAAGACCGGAGAAGAGCTTTGGCAAGTTCGGCTCAAGGGTAGATTTTGGGCCACACCCGTGGTCGCCGGCGGACATGTCTATTGCGTGAACCAGGACGGCCAGTGCTTTGTCATCAAGCCGGGCGACGACAAAGCCGAACTCGTCAGCACGATGGAATTCGGAGACACGATCCTCGGCTCACCCGCCGTCTCCGGCAACGCCATGTATCTCCGCAGCGACAAGTTCCTGTACAAGATTGTCCCGTAACGGTCCCGTGCCCGACTCTCTCTCCCTCACTCCCTGCCCACCCGTTCGCGGCTCCCTTCGCCCGCCGGGGTCCAAGAGCATCACCAATCGAGCTCTCGTTTGTGCTGCCTTGGCGGAAGGAATCTCCACCCTCTCCGGCGCGCTCGACAGCGAAGACACCCAGGTCATGATCGACAGTCTCCAGCGGCTGGGGATTGGCGTGGAGCGGCAGAAAGAGGGAACTCGCCTCGTCGTCTCCGGCTGCGGCGGCGTCATTCCGGCTGGTGAAGCCGACCTGTTTGTTGGCAACAGCGGCACCACCATCCGCTTTCTCACCGCCCTCGCCACGCTGGGTCGAGGCAATTATCGGCTCGATGGGGTGCCCCGCATGCACGAACGGCCGATTGCCGACTTGCTCAGCGCGCTGAGCCAACTCGGCGCCGATGTGCGGAGCGAAGCCGGCACCGGCTGTCCTCCGGTCATCGTGCACGCCAACGGCTTGCCCGGCGGCCAGGCTACGATTCGAGGGGATATCTCCAGTCAATTCCTCAGCGGCCTGCTCATGGCGGCTCCACTTGCAAAGTCGAATGTGGAACTCCTCGTCGAAGGGGAACTGGTTTCCAAGCCCTACGTCACGATGACCGTCGGCGTGATGCGAGAGTTTGGCGTTGAATCGCACTTTTCCGGCCTCTCCCGCTTCGTCATCGCCGGCCAGCAGCGCTACCGCGGCTGCGAATATGCCATCGAGCCCGATGCTTCCGCCGCCAGTTACTTTTGGGGACTGGCTGCGGTGACCGGCGGCGAAGTGACCGTCGAAGGACTGGGCGAGAGAGCCCTGCAAGGAGACATCGCCTTCGCGCAGTGCCTCGAACAAATGGGCTGCCGCATCACTTATGACAGCCGCGGCACCACGGTCACCGCCCCCAGTGCTCCACTCCGCGGCATCGATGTCGATATGAACGCCATCAGCGACACAGCGCAAACGCTGGCCGTTGTCGCTCTCTTTGCCGAAGGCCCCACAACCATCCGCGGCGTCGCCCACATCCGCCACAAAGAGACCGACCGCATCGGCGACCTCGCTCGCGAACTCCGCAAGCTCGGTGCCAAGGTGGAGGAGTTGCCCGACGGCCTCCGCATCACTCCCGGGCCGCTGCACGGCGCGACGATCGCCACCTACAACGACCATCGCATGGCCATGAGCTTCGCCCTGGCCGGCATGAAGATCCCCGGCGTCATCATCCAGAACCCCGGCTGCACGGCGAAGACCTATCCCCAGTTTTTTGAAGACCTTTCCCAACTTGTCAGCAGTCCAACATCTGCTTAGCCGCCGCGTCCACGCGGCGCTTCCCCGCGTGGACGCGGGGGCTAAGCGAGGAGCCTCTCATGCCCGAACTCGGCGTCAACATCGATCACGTAGCCACCATTCGGCAGGCCCGCAAAACCTATGAGCCCGACCCCGTTGCGGCCGCGGTGCTGGCCGAACTCGCTGGGGCGGACAGCATCACCATCCACCTGCGCGAGGACCGCCGGCATATCCAGGATCGGGACGTGCGGGTGCTGCGGGAGACCGTCACCACCAAGCTCAACCTGGAACTTTCCGTCTCGGATGAAATTGTCGGCATCGCTTGTCAGACCAAACCCGACCAGGCCACGCTCGTTCCGGAGCGCCGCGAGGAAATCACCACCGAAGGCGGACTGGATGTGAAGTCTCACATGGTCGCCATCGCGCGGGCGGTCAAGCGTCTGCAAGCCGCTGGCATCCTGGTCAGCCTGTTCATCGATCCCGATCCGCGGCAGATTCAGCTTTCCAAAGATCTCGGTGTCGAGGCCATCGAACTGCACACCGGCCAATACGCCCTCGCCAAAGGTGCGGCTCAGCAGCAACAACTGGCGGAGCTCGTCGCCGCGGGAAAACTCGCCAATAGTCTTGGCCTGCGGCTCCATGCGGGGCACGGCTTGAATTACCACAATGTCGGTCCCATCGCTACCATTGCCGGCATGCTGGAACTCAACATCGGCCACAGCATCGTTTCTCGCGCGGTGCTCGTCGGCATGGAGCGCGCGGTCCGCGAGATGAAGGCTTTACTGTAATTCCGCTACCCGGCAAATTGCACCGCAATTGAGGCTCTGCTTCTTCACAGGAAATCGCCAGTAAGCTGCCGCCACCACACTCACCTGCAGGGCCGCCAGCAGAATTGGATGGAACCACAAGGGCTGCGGCGAAGCATGCGCCACAGCGAGCAGCGGAGTTGTTGGCAACAATTCCCAGCCCTGCGCCGTCCGCCGCCAGCCGTCATCGACGGGGGAAGGGTCGGCCCATAGATTCGGACCGGCCGCTAAGACCAGCAAAATCGCTGAGCCACAAAGGCGAAGCTTGCGAAACCTTGTTTGCGTCATGCCAGACTACATGAAGCACGCGCAAGGCCAGTATCGACTTTCACCCAGCCCAAAACTTGCAAGTCTTGTCGCCCTTTGCAGTTAGGGCAATTGGCTGCCGGGTGCCGGGCTGAGGTGTGAGGCGTCCGGGCATCATTCGCCAGGGCCCGCCGTTGCCATTTTGCAGCCGCTGCCGATAGGAAACGGCCCCACTTTGGAACGGTCGTAAGTGACCTGCCGCAGCGGGTTTGCCGATTTGCCCACAGGCTATGTGTAGCCTAAGTTTTCGTGCGCGAAGCTCCTCGAAGCACACGAATATCTATCCGCACGATGCAGGAAGTTTGACCCATGACGACAGCCGCCCCTGAACTCAAAGACCTGCTGCGGAGCGCTCAGTTGCCCGCGCTGCCGCAAAGCGCCATCCGTCTGTTGGAATTGTCCCAGAATCCCGATAACGGGCCGGCTGAATTCGCCCTTCCCATCGAAGCCGACCCTGGCCTCACCGGCCAGGTCCTGAAGTTCGTCAACTCGTCCTACTTCGGCTTCTCGCGGGAGATCAACAGCGTCAAGTTGGCGATCACACTGGTGGGGATTCGCACCATCAAGAATTTCGCCCTGTGGAGCGCCGTCTTCAGCCTGATGCCGAACCCGCGCTGCGGGCCGTTCGATCTCAAAAGCCTGTGGCAGGATTCCCTCCGCCGCGCCTTGTTTGCCCGCAACTTCGGCAAACTCCTGGGCATGAAGGAAGCCGAAGAATGCTTTGCTGCTGCCCTGCTGCAAGACATGGCCATTCCCCTTCTGGCCAAGGAAATTCCCCAGCGCTACCTCAAACTGTTTCAAGATCGGGCTGACGGACAGCAACGCCTTTCCCATCTCGAACAAACGCACCTCGGATGGACGCACGCCGACGCGGCTGCCTTCATGTGCCGCGCTTGGAGTTTGCCGGAAGAGTTCGCCGCCCTGATCGAATCCCATTGTCAGTTGGACGAACTGGTGGCCACCGGCAGCAAGTCTCCGGGCAAACTGGCGGTAGCCCTTTCCTCACTGCTTCCCGCCTCCAGCGACAAGGAATGGAACGATCGTGATCGCTTCCTGGCCGTCTTCCAACAACTGACTGCGGCCAACGGAATCAGCGCTCCCAACTTCCTGGCGGAGGT
Organism: uncultured Pirellulaceae bacterium; assembly: GCA_964444865.1. Lineage (GTDB taxonomy): Bacteria > Planctomycetota > Planctomycetia > Pirellulales > Pirellulaceae > SXOA01. Next base: position 9,545 of record CAYUJE010000216.1, read on the forward strand.
GGACAAAGCCTTTGAGGAATTCGCCCCGGTGCTCCGGCTGGCCACACCAGCCACCACGCTTGCCCAGTATCTGGAAGAAGCTCCAGCCGCGGTGTAATCGGCCCAACCCGCAGGTTGGAACGTTGCCCTTCTAAGGTGGTTGGCAATTAACTCGCCGCGCCCTTCATGGCTGCTGCGAGCGGACGATTTCGTGGCGCAAAGCAAGAGATGAATGTGGGACTCCATAGCAGAATAGGGCAGGAGAATTTCCATGACGACACTCTTGCAACAGGCATTTGACGAAGCCGCTAAGCGCTCCATCCAGGAGCAAGATCTGCTGGCTTCGCGACTTTTGGCAGAATTGGCTGCCGAGGATGCTTTTGATCGAAAGATTGCGGGGTCGGCAGACAAGCTCGGGGAATTCGCGCGGCAAGCCATCGACGAATATCGAGCTGGCAAGACAGAAAAGTTAGACCCGGAGCGGCTCTAAAGTCCCGCACGACCCGGCAGTTCCGCGAACTGTTTGCTAGATTGCCGGCTCATGTCCAGGAGCAGGCGCGAAAGGCATGCCGGCTGTTTCAGGCGGACCAGCACCACCCTGGACTCCATTTCAAATAGGTCAATGACGACCCGCTGGTTTTCTCGGCGCGAGTGGGGATCAGTTACCGGGCCGTAGCCGCACTCGACGGCGATGCGCTGGTCTGGTTCTGGCTCGGCTCGCATGCGGACTCTGACATGTTGCTTGAGAAAACGCGAGCGTCATGCCATTCACTTTCCCCCGCGCCCGCCAGCAGTTAAAGTCGTAGTATCCCGCCTTCCTTGCCGCAGGAACCTCCCCATGCGCCAGTCTCTTCAAAATCACGGCCATTCCAACACTAGCCCGACGCGCAAGCGAGGGAGCGGCGCGCAACACCCTCGCTTGCGCGTCGGGCAAGTGTCGCTGTTGGCGATATGTCTGGCTGCAATTGCCCATGCCGACGAGCCCAAGCTCCCTCCGCCGGCTGATCGGAAGATTGATTTCGTAAAGGACGTGCAGCCGCTGTTTGCGGCGCGGTGTTATGAGTGCCATGGGCCGAAGAAGCAGGAGTCGGCATTTCGGCTGGACCATAAGGGGACGGCTTTGCATGGGGGGGAAATCGGGACGGCGATTGTGGCGGGGAAGAGTGCGGAGAGTCCGCTGGTGAAGTATGTGGCGGGGGTGGAGAAGGACTTGAAGATGCCGCCGAAGGGGGATCCGCTGACGGCGGAGCAAGTCGGCATCATCCGGGCTTGGATTGACCAGGGAGCCGAGTGGCCGGAGAGTGCTTCCGTGACGCTCGACCTCCGCGGCAAAGACCACTGGGCGTTCAAAGCACCGGTGCGGCCCGCGGAACCGGACATTGCGGACAAGAATTGGTCCAAAACGCCCATCGACCGCTTCATCCTCGCTCGGTTGGAGAAGGAAAAATTAAAGCCGTCAGCCGAGGCGGACAAAATCACGCTGCTACGGCGGCTCTATCTCGATCTAATCGGACTGCCGCCGTCGCCGAAGGAAGTGGATGAGTTTCTGGCAGACGCAGCATTACCAAATAACGAGCAAAAGGCGTATGAAAAGGTCGTGGAGAAACTGCTCGCGTCGCAGCATTACGGCGAGCGCTGGGGCCGGCACTGGCTCGATGCGGCCCGCTATGCCGACAGCGACGGCTATGAGAAGGACAAGCAGCGGTACATCTATTTCTACCGGGACTGGGTGATCGGGGCCTTCAACCGCGATCTGCCGTACAACCAGTTCGTCATCGAGCAGCTCGCGGGGGATTTGCTTCCAAACGCCACGCAGGACCAGATTGTGGCGACCGGCTTTTTGCGGAACTCGATGATCAACGAGGAAGGGGGCGTGGACCCCGAGCAGTTCCGGATGGACGCGATGTTCGACCGGATGGACGCCGTGGGGAAGAGCGTGCTGGGGCTGACCATCCAGTGTGCCCAGTGCCACACGCACAAATTCGACCCGATCCAGCACGAAGAGTATTACCGCATCTTCGCCTACCTCAACAACGACCACGAGGCCCAGCGGACGGTCTACGCGGCGGACGAGCTGATGAAAGTGGCCCAGTTGTCGCAGCAGATCAAGGATTTGGAAGCGGGGCTGACGCACAGCTCGCCGGACTGGGAGGCGAAGCTTGCGGCGTGGGAACAGAGCGTGCAGACGCCGGTCAA
>CAYUJE010000217.1:0-4660 GCA_964444865.1 uncultured Pirellulaceae bacterium
ACTAACCCGCCTTCACAAAGTTCCCACTTTTACAGACAGGTTGTTGCACTATCTCCCATGACTCGGTAATCGAGTGCGCGGAATTCCTCTTCCGTCCTTGCATGGATAAGTACTCTTGGCTGCAGCGGCATAAAAGTTTGATCAGTTTCAGGTCAAGATCACGTCGAACATGGTTTTCCCTGCTTCATTATTCTGCCCAACATTATTCTGCCGTAACGAATGTTTCCAAAATGTCCGCCAGTCCCTCAATCTCTCCCTTGGTCCTCTTCTCCGTCACCGTCACGAGGAAGCAGTCTTCGAGATCGGGATACCATTTGCCGAGTGGAATGCCGGCCAAGTAGCCCGCTGCTGAAGCCGATTGAAGCAAGTCGGCAACTCGATTCTGCCGGTCGCGGACCACGAACTCTTTGAACGTCGGTGCCGCGAATGCGGACGTCAATCGTGAGCCGGCAGTGAGCTTCTGCCGGGCATGAGCTGCTTTTTGCAGGCAGAGTTCGGCGGTCTGCTTCAGCCCTTGTGGTCCCATCTGCGCGAGGTAGATGGCGGCGCGAAGCGCGAAGAGTCCTTGATTAGTGCAAATGTTGCTCGTCGCTTTCTCGCGGCGGATATGCTGCTCTCTCGTTTGCAGCGTCAGCACCCAGCAGCGGCGTCCACGGCGGTCCACGGTTTGGCCGGCAATTCGGCCGGGCATGCGGCGGACAAACTGTTCCTTGCAGGCCATGATCCCCAAATACGGCCCGCCATAAAGCATGGGAGTTCCGAGCGATTGCCCTTCGGCTACCGCCACGTCCGCTCCCAGGTCAGCCGGCCGCTTGAGCAGTCCCAGACTGATCGGATCGAACGACTGCACCAACAACGCTCCAGCATCATGGGCAATCTTGCTGATTGCCGTCACATCTTCGAGGCAACCAAAGAAATTGGGATGCTGGATCAGAACACACGCGGTGTCGTTATCGACCGCTGCCGCCACGTCAGCCGGCTGCACGACGCCCGATGGAGCCGAGACCGTGACAAGATGCGCCCCGATGCATTCAAAATACGTTTCCAGGATTTGCCGATACTCTGGATTGACACTGCCGGCCACAACCACCTTCTTCGGCCGCCCGGTCACGCTCATCGCCAGCAGCACACCTTCGGCAGCGGCACTGCCACCGTCGTAGAGACTGGCGTTGGAGACATCCATTCCCGTCAACTCGCAGATGAGCGTCTGGTACTCGAACATCACCTGCAAATTCCCCTGCGCCACCTCCGGCTGATAAGGGGTATACGACGTATAGAACTCGCCGCGACCGGCCAGCGCATCAACAACCGCGGGCACGAAGTGATCGTAACTGCCGCCGCCGAGAAAGCAAACCTTCTTTCCGGCATCATCATTCTTCGCAGCCAACGCGCCGAGATGCTGCGCAAGTTCCATCTCCGACATCGCCGGCGGCAACGCCAGCGGCCGCTTCAGCCGATGCTCGGCGGGAATCACGTTAAACAGTTCGTCAATGCTGTTCGCACCAATCGCGGCCAGCATCGCCTGTTTGTCTTCGGGAGTGTTGTAGAAGTAAGGCATAAATCACGGAAGGGTGAATGGCAGAATCATGGATGGCAAAATCATGAAGAACGGGCAAGCGTTGTCAGGTGGATGGAGTGGGAGTGAATATTCACCCATTGAAGATAAGAGTATTGTGTGAGGTGAAGCAGTTTAAGCAGTTGCTGTTGCATTCCAGTAAAGTCAAAAGAGATTGCCGACAGAGCAAAAATCGTATCCGGCGAGATGACATTCACTCGATGAGTTCCGATCGAACGGCCATCAAAGATCAACTCGACTTCGCGACAAACTTCCAGCGTACCGCCGAAAAAATGAATGAGAGCATCGCGGTACGCTTCCAGCGACAGGAATGCCCCCCAATCGGCAATCAGTCCGACGATAAGTTCCCTCAGCCGTGAACTCTCAGGATTCACTCGCATCCAGGCCCGGCCCATGACTTGAATGTCTCGACGAGCAGCCAAAGTCAACTGCGTAGAAACAAATTCATGCTCCACTTTTACGGGCCGGAAGTTAATGAGTTTTCCGTGCTGGGTATCGGTCAAGAATAGGTAGTTCAGTGTCTGTGATCGATGAGCATCAGTCAGCGCTACTGCCGTTTTGGCTTCATACACGACGCCTCCATCCACCAGCAAATCGACAAAAAATGTGCGTTCAAAATCGGCGTGCCTCGCTCGAATGGGAAACTCTCGGGCCACGTTGATTCCGGCTCGTTCCAATCGCCAGCAAAACTCTCGTTTGTAAACGACTTCGTCGTAAATTCGTCCCAGATCATTTTGAATCTCAAATGCAACCGCCATCACTTTGTAGTCCAGTTGATGAAAATCGTCTTGCGATCGTTTTCTAATCGGATGCAACGGCACCAGGGGCATGTCCCACCTCGATGTTCACGGCGGCTTCATTGCCTTTATGATTCTGCCATCCATGATTCTGCCATTTCTCTTCCTTTTACCCTTCCGCCGCGCACTGCTTCTGATAGGCCGCGTGGTCCATCAGCTTGCCCACGCCTCCGTCGCCGGCCAGGGCGACTTTGATCATCCAGCCTTCGCCGTAAGGGTCGCTGCCAAGGGTTTCTAAACGCCCGGGAAGATCGGTGTTGACCGCAATCACTTCTCCGTCGATGGGACTATAAAGGGAACTGACGGCTTTGACGGATTCGACTTCGCCGAATTCTTCCCCCTGTTTCAAAGCCTTACCAACTTTGGGCAGCACCATATGAACGAGATCGGTAAGTTGCTCGATGGCAAAGGCCGTGATCCCCACGGTGCCGACCTTGCGGCCTCCTTCGTCATTTACAGCGACCCACTCGTGCGTTTCGGCATAGCGAAGTTGTTCGGGTTTCATGGCCTTCCTTTGAATTGTGAGTGAACGGGGTCGGGAGGGGGTTTCGCCGCGAAAACCCCTCCCGACCCCTTTACTGTTTGCGTTTGTAGAACGGCAGCGGCACGACCTTCGCCGGCTCAGCCGAGCCGCGGATATCCACGGTGAGTTCAGTTCCGACTTTCGCGCTGGCCGGCGGAACATAAGCCATGGCGATCGGCTGCTGCAGCGTGGGGGAAAACGTGCCGCTGGTGATTTCGCCGATTTTTTCACTGGCCGAGAAAACGCTGTAGTGTTCACGCGCGGCCCGTTTGCCGGATAGGGTGAGGCCGACGCGCACTGGTTGTGAAGCATCGTCCTTTCTTGGTGCAATCGCAGCCTTACCAATGAAATCGCGTCCATCGAGATTCACGGCGAAGGCCAGGCCCGCTTGAAACGGATTGATCTCTTCCGAAAGTTCGTGACCATACAGGGGCATCGCGGCCTCCAGTCGCAACGTGTCCCGCGCGCCGAGCCCAACAGCCGCGACGCCATGGTCCTTTCCTGAGGTGAAGATACGCTCCCAAATTTCCACTGCGGCAGTAGCCGGGACAATAATTTCGCAGCCGTCTTCCCCGGTGTACCCGGTGCGACTGACAATGCCGGGGTGGCGGCAAATGGTGGTCTCGCGACCCGTGTAGTACGCCAGTCCTCCCACATCGGCACCGACCAGCGGCTCCATGATCCGCAGGGCATTCGGCCCTTGGATGGCAATCATGGAGGTCTCAACGGTCCGGTCGGTAAAGGTCAATTCGTCCGTCGGCTTTTTCTGCGAAGACAGCCAACTCAGAATTTTGTCCCGATTGCTGGCATTCACGACGAGCAAGTGGTAAAGCCCGCCACCATGCTCCTGCAGGTGATAGACCAGTACGTCATCGAGAATTCCCCCCGCCTCGTTGCAAACGAGCGAGTAGCGAATCTTTCCCGGTCCCATGCCGACGACTTTACGCGTCAGCAGCCTGTCTAGGAATGCTTCCGCTCCCGGTCCGTCAAAGCGAATCCGCCCCATGTGGGAGACGTCAAACACCCCAGCCGCCGTGCGGGTGGCGTTGTGCTCCTCAACGATGGATTTGTATTGCACTGGCATATGCCAGCCGGCGAAGTCGACCAGCCGAGCCCCATGGTCGGCGTGCCAGGCATGCAGCGGCGTGTGAAACAAAGCAGTCATCAAGGACGTCCCTGAAAATGCAAGTGAAAGTGGTGCTGGAGCACGTCCCCAGGTCGGGCAACGTCATTGCCCGCCTTCCGCGGATGCCAGGATGTCAAGGAGCGAGTGAACGCCTTGCATTGTATCGCCCAGGAGGGCGAATTCCAGGGGATGAAATATCGGCAATTCAAGAACCGGGCGGCACGTCCACGGCTTTGCGTGGGCGTGACTACGATCAGGCCCACGCGGTGGCAAGCGTGGCTACAATCCCGCATGGCCCGCCATAACGGATTCTAATTACCGGAGTACTTCTTGAAGGCGTCCGCAATCTTGCCTTCCTTTTCATCCCCCTTATGGAAGATCACGCGATAGCGAAGCGTGAATTTGTCCCCCTGTTTCATCTCGTGGCTGCCCGCACCTTCTTTCAGCGAAGGATTGAAGTCGTGCAAGCCAAAAGGATTGGCAGCAAAGAGACCATAAGGGCGAACATGCCAGTGGCTTGGAAAACGGAAACTAGAAGGATGGTTGAGAATGGCGATCCCCACATGATCTCCCTGGGCAGGGCCATGGTAATCGACCCACGGGGACGCCTTGCCCCACGCTGCCGTATCTTCGATTCC
>CAYUJE010000217.1:4760-11676 GCA_964444865.1 uncultured Pirellulaceae bacterium
GGCTTGGCGGTTTCGGCCCAGAAATCGAGCCCGTTCACATTGCCGTGAGTAAACCAGAACGACCGCTGGTGAATGTGGTCGGTCTTTTCCAGCTTGTTCCCTTCCCGCATGGGATAAGCACGGGTCATCTCCTTGCCCGTCGGCCCAATGACTGGCCACAGAATCGGCTTGGCTCCGGACTTGAAGATATAAGTCGTAAACGGCTGGTCGCCAAGTTTAACGACTACGCCCGTTTCCGACTTTTCAACGTGAACATCGGCGGCAAATGCCGAAAGGACCGCTGAGAATTGAGCGATTAGGACAAAGCTGGCAGTCGCCAGTGCAAAGAAGGTGCGGCGCATGGGTGGCTCCAAGGGAGAGTGGACTCACATTTCCGTCGCATCATAACGGATGGCGAAGCCACATTCCACCAGCGAGTTGCCCCTACCCTTACCGCCGGGAACCTGTCGACTTGGAAGCCGTCTTTACAGGCGGCATCAGGCGATGCTCGTCAAAGTCCAATTCCTTGAATTCCGCCAGGTAATTGCCCGCTTCAGTAATCCGCTGACGATCCTGTTTAGAAAGAATCCAGTTGATCAAATGGCGGCTCCGAACTTCCAACTTCCGGCCAGGTGCGGAATCAGTGCGCTCAATCTCAATGGGAATCAAACCTCTTTCGGCAAGCGCTTGATCAAGTGCCAGCCGAGCTCCGGGAGGCAAACCTCCCAGACGTACCGCATTGAACCGAGAAAAGTAATCGGCAAACTGGCGGTAAGCATGAACCGCTTCCGCATGCTGCGGTCGTTCGCCGACAACTTTATAGGTGATTTCCTTACTAGACATCGTGATCCGCACCCGCGTTTCTCCGTTGTCGTCAAATTCCTCGACCTTGGTTTCGAATTTGGGATTCACCATGGCTCGCAGAAATGTGTCATTGCCTTTCACGATGTGGGACTCCATCCCTTCCAACATCTCGAGCAAGTGCTGCGTGCTGACGCTGCTGCGTAACTTGCGCTCGGTGTCGAGCAATTTGAATTGCCCACGCGACGGATCATAGATGGTGATTTCTGGCGAACCGCTCAGGAGGAAATCGTAAACCTGCCCGTCCGAAAAAAGCGTCAGGTTCTCAGCAATGGGATCTTTATTGTCCGTCCCGAGGAACACGTCCGTTTCCACGCGAAAATCCAAAGCCAACGCCGTTGCCGCCATTTGAACTCCGGCTGCCAGTACAATGCACGAAAGGATCTGCGGGACCTTCATCGGATACGCCTCCTGCGTAAGCACTTGATATTCCTGCCGCGATACTGCGACCCCTAACTGCGAGGAAGACTATCCAAAGCCACCAGACCCGTCCAGAGAAGATAGAGAATCCCGGTTTCCGCCTTTCGCCCCGACCCATCCCCCGACTTATGAATCGCACCGACGCGTACGCCCTCGTCTGCCAATACACTCAAAGCGAATCCCTCCGCCGACACATGCTAGCGGTGGAGGCGGCCATGCAAGCCTATGCTCGCAAATGGGGCGAGGACGAAGAGAAATGGGGAATCGTCGGCCTGCTGCATGACTTTGACTATGAGAAATGGCCTGATGCACCCAATCACCCCCTCGAAGGGGCCAAAATCCTGGCGGAGCAAGGCTATCCGGAGGATGTCATTTATGCCATTAAGTCCCATGCTGATTATCTGACCGATTGCCCGCGCATCTCAAAACTCGACAAGACCCTCTATGCTTGCGATGAACTTTGCGGCTTTATCACCGCTTGTGCGATGGTCCGGCCGGAGAAGCTCACGGGCCTTGCCGCCCCCAGCGTCAAGAAGAAGCTCAAAGCCAAAGGCTTCGCCGCTGCCGTGAATCGTGACGACATCACTCGCGGAGCGGCTGATTTGGGAGTGGATTTAGACGAACACATCAATTTCTGCGTGGCAGCCATGCAGGGAATTGCCCCGCAGTTGGGGCTGGAAACGTAAAGGAGAGATACGATGAATGGCGCCCAAACGCCCGACCAATTGGCAGTTAAGAAGTGCGTTCCTTGCGAGGGTGGCGTTCCCGCCTATTCGCCCGCAGAGGCGAACGAACAGGTCCAAAAACTTCCCGGCTGGAAGCTCACGGATGATGGCCAGCGGATTCGCCGCGAATGGACCGTGAAGAACTTCATGGCCGGTATCAACTTCTTTAACGAGGTGGCGAGGCTCGCGGAATCGGAAGGCCATCACCCCGATGTGCACTTGGCCGGTTATCGGAATGTCGCGATTGAAATCTGGACGCACGCCATCGGCGGGCTCAGCGAGAACGACTTCATTCTGGCAGCAAAGATTGACGCACTTCCCGTGGAACTCAAAAAGAAATAGCCCTATTCCTTGACTCCTCGCGACGCACTTATTATCGGCGGCGGACCAGCAGGCAGCGTGGCGGCAATCTTGCTGGCAAAAGCCGGCTGGCAAGTGACGCTCACCGAACGCAAGGAGTTCCCTCGTCGCAAAGTTTGTGGCGAGTATCTTTCGGCAACGAATTGGCCTTTGCTGCGTTCGCTGGGCATTGCGGAGGCATTTGCCGACCTGGCAGGCCCCCCAGTCCGAGAAACCGCCATTTTTGTCGGCAAAAGAATCGCACGAGCCCCCCTGCCCCGCTCGCGCGACGAAAGCGGACTATGGGGACGAGCCCTTTCTCGAGAGCACCTCGACACCCTTCTTCTCGAACAAGCGAAAAAACTGGGCGTCACGCTTTATCAACCGGCGAGATGCGTTCGGGTAGAGCACGCCGAAGCGGGTTTTCGCTGCCAATTGGAATCGCCCCAATCGCCAGACTTACAGGAGATTTCCCCGAGCGTGGTCATCGCCGCTCATGGCTCCTGGGACCTCGGCGACCTCCCCACGGAACGACAGCCGACAAAGTCGCGGGCGGGAGACTTATTGGCATTCAAATCGCATTTCCAAAATGCCTCTCTGCCGCCGGGCTTGATGCCGCTGCTCAGTTTTCAAGATGGCTACGGCGGCATGGCCCATTGTGACGGTGACCGGGTCAGCTTGTCGTGTTGCCTTCGCCGCGATCGGCTGGAGAGCCTCGCTCGCACCCCGGGACAGCCCGCCGGCGACGCCGTCCTGGCCCACATTCTGGAATCCTGTCCCGCGCTCCAGCCGGTGCTGGAAAGCGCATCGCTCGCCGAACCATGGCTCTCGGCAGGCCCCATCCGTCCGGGTATCCGCCACTGTCATAGAAACGGAGTCTTCGTCGTTGGCAACGCGGCTGGGGAGGCTCATCCCGCGGTCGCGGAGGGAATCAGCATGGCGATGCAATCGGCCTGGCTTCTGGTGGAACGCCTCATCGCAAGTGGGGATGAGACAATTGCTGCTCGCGAATACACGCGTGCCTGGCGGCGCAGCTTCGCGCCCCGAATCCGCGCCGCTGCCGCCATCGCTCATTGGACGATGCGCCCCCGCCTCGTAGCCGTAACAATTCCCCTCTTCCAAGCCTCGCCCAAACTTTTGACGTTCGGAGCGTGGCTCAGCGGCAAATCAAAACTGGTTGTTCAACCCACCTAAGGAAGCCGGCATGAAATTCAAAATTCTTGGTCTGGGCACTGCCGTCCCTCCCAATACGATGAGTCAACAGGAAGCGACCGAGTTGGCGCACAAGGTCGTCTGTCAAACCGAGCAGCAGCAACGACTCCTGTCGGTCCTGTATCGCAAGGCGGGGGTCGAGAATCGCCACACGGCCCTTCCCCATCGTATTGCCGAGCAATGGCTTCCGCCCAGCATTGCCGACGAAAGCGAATCGAAGCCCGCACCCACCTTCGGCCCCACAACCGCTGAGCGGATGCAATACTTTGCCGAGCATGCGCCGCCGATCGCGCTGCGCGCCTCGGAACAAGCCCTGACCAATGCGGGAATGGAACCCCGCGAAATCACCCATCTCGTCACGGTCTCTTGCACTGGCTTCGATGCTCCCGGAGTCGATACGGCCCTCATCCGCGGTTTGGGGCTCAGGGCCACAACGCAGCGAATCCAGGTCGGATTCATGGGGTGCCATGGAGCCATCAACGGTTTGCGAACAGCGCAGGCGATTGCCGGCTCAGACCCTTCCGCCAACGTGCTGCTTTGCGCGGCAGAACTGTGCAGCTTGCATTATCGCTTTGTCTGGGACCCGGAGCGAATTATTGCCAATGCATTGTTTGCTGATGGAGCCGCAGCCGTTGTTGGTTCTGCAGCTTCGCCCAAGGAGATCGATTCATGGTCCGTTGCCGCGACCGGCTCTTGTCTCATTCCGGATTCCGAGGACGCCATGACCTGGCGGATTGGGGACCACGGTTTTGAGATGACGCTCCACGCTCAGGTTCCCGAACTGATTCACCGGCAACTGCGTCCCTGGCTTGCCGAGTGGCTGCCGCAACATGGCCAGTCGCTGGAATCCATCGCCTCCTGGGCCATCCATCCGGGCGGCCCCCGCATTTTGTCGGCGATTGCCGAAAGCCTCAGCCTTCCCTTGGAAGCGACTAACGTGTCGCGAGAAATCCTGGCCAGCCACGGCAACATGTCCTCACCCACGGTCCTGTTCATTGTAAATCGACTGCGGGAATTGAATGCACCTCGCCCCTGCCTGGCACTCGGATTCGGACCAGGCCTCTTTGCGGAAGCGGCGCTATTCACCTAGACCGAGCAGTCCCACTTATTTCTTTCTCCACTCCAGCAAGAATCTGGCAGGCCAACGTCTCTGCACGGTGGCCCCCTGCATCCCCGCGACTTCTGCCATTTCGCGCACTTCCTGCATGGTGAATGCCGCCCGCACACTTCGGACAGCATCCACCCGCACTACCGGCGATGAAGACAAGACATGCCCCGCGAAGTATGCCAATGTCAGGCCATAACGGCCACGCCGCAGATCATTGATCAGCACAAGATGCCTGGTCGCCGCTGCGGCTGACGTAAGAAGTTGGCCCGCGTCGCTATCGCTGAGATGATGCAAAAACAGCGAGCTGACGATGACGTCAAAGCCCTCGGGGAGGCCGTTTTGCAGAATGTCCCGCTGCTCAAAACGGACATCGCTGCCGCAAGTCGCACACTTGCCGGCGGCAAATTCCAGGGCCCGCTCGCTGATATCGACCCCCAGAATCTCTAGCTGCAGTCCTGCCGCCTGTCCCTTGCGCCACAACGCCAGAGGTATATCCCCCCCACCTGTCGCCACATCCAGAATCCTCAGCCGATTGAGTTTCCGATCACGGGCCAATCGCGCCATCGGCTTCCAGACACTTCCGGCGCTGGCACTTAGGAAGTTAATCCTGGTAAGACCATGTAGAGCTCCAAACAGCTTTTCCTTGTCCAGGGCCGGATCATCAATATCCTCGGGCTCCAGAATTCGGCGTCGAAGATTGCTCGCGGGCATGACGGCAGGCCTAACTCTCGGGTGCTAACTCGTTCTCTAGCAGGGACTTCGCACGACACGAATCCGAACATTACCAACTCGTAATCTGAAAGCGGGTGGCTCATTTACCAAACGGAAGTCAGAATCATAACGTAGCCCAAAGATTTGTGAGAGTTGGTTTCGTCGCCAACTGACTTCTGGTCTGAACTATCAAAAGCGACCAACTGTGCGACATACCGAAGACCGCATTTTCACTGGGGCCACACCTTTCGAGCAAGCACGACGGGACCGTTTGCGGAATTTAGTGACGCAAACCGGTGGACTTCTCCCCATTTCAGGCCCCATATCCGCATTTGCGTTCCTCAACACGATCCAGGCTCTGGAGGATCTCCCCTTCGATCAAGGACTGTGCAAGGGTGCCAGACTATTTGGCTGTAACCCTTACCTTACGGAGGATCGTTACCGAGAGAAATTGGCACACGGGCGAATTCGCACATCGGATCTCAAGGCGGTCATCAGTCAGGATCTGGGGGATCGGGCGAGCGAGAACGTCGCCACGCTCGACACCCGCCTTGAAATACGACTTGCCATGCTTGAGTTTCCCCTGCGTATGGGGCCACAGGAAGAATTGCAGTGGTTCGTGGCGGAAACGGATGCTCTCAAGCGTCTACGGGAAGAAGCCCCCAAGGCGACTCGCGAGCGGTTCATTGAAGAAACTCGTCGCTGGGTGATGCGGGACGTTCGTGATGGGAGCGGCAAAGACACGGTCGTTCCGCGCGAGCGAGAAATGTTGATGCAGATCATCCGCCGCTTTGGTGAATCGTCGATTGAACGCTGGAGCACAGCCACTTGGGAAGAATTTACGCTCCAGGTGTTGTGGCGAGTCTGCCGCAATGGGATTCAGTTTGCCGATCCACCTCGCGTGGAACCTCACCCGGCCATCCGCCATCGGGACCTGCTCCTGGATGCGACGGGGGAAGATAGCGACGCCTTGGTCAATGAATTGCTGATTCGTTTTTGTGCCAGCTTCACCGACCAGGGACAGGCCAGTTGGCAACTTCCCAATCGAGAACGTGGCCTGCTCAAGTCATTTTGTGAACTTTATCGCCAAGGGGGAGGGCCACCCAATCGCTGGCAATACGGCCTTTCCGAGGAATTGGCCCGGATTTCCGATTCCGACATTGAACCACTCGCACTGATTCTGGAATCGCTGACCCAACTGGGCGTTCCCGAAAAAGAGTGGGACGACTTCATTGCGGCTTCGCTGCTCGCGCTCAAGGGGTGGGCCGGAATGATTTGGCAAATGGAAACCCGCTCCGATCGCGTCCCGCATCCGGTGCCGCAGGGAAGTCTCATTGAATTCCTGGCAGTCCGATTGGTCCTGGAACGATTTGCGCTCACTTTCATCGCGAACGAGCATCTACACTCGAGCGGTTCGCTTCCACAGTTACGGGAACTTGCCCGGGAACAAGTTGCCAGCCGCGATAAACCGACAGGATTTCAGCGGGCGTTTCTGTTGTTTCAAATCGCGCAGGTTCTCGACTGGTCGCCTGTCGAATTGCACGAACTCACTCGCAAGGAG
>CAYUJE010000218.1:0-11591 GCA_964444865.1 uncultured Pirellulaceae bacterium
CGTAAGCTGGCCGGTGAGTCCGCGGGTGGGAGAACCGCTTTTCGCCGGCTCCATGCGACCGGCCAGCTTACGCTGGCCGCTCGTCGGCTGGGGATCACGGAGGTGTGAATCAGGTTTTGCTTTGATTCTTGCAATGAATCACCGCAACATGTTGCAATGCAGGGAGTTGCGGAGAGTGAAATCGAGGAATAGCGGGCGTGAATCGATGAATCAGGGGGCGATGGCTGGCGGATGGCGCGGTATCAGAAAAGGGGCTCTGTTGCGGCATCGATTGCTTTAACGTGTTGATATAGGTAGAGTTGCAACACGAAAGGTATCAAGAGAGCAATCGCAAAACCGGTATCAGAAGCACCCCGCTGGATGAGGGGTGAGCCGAGAGGCAGAGCCTCGGGGACGTGTGTTCCCAGGGAGACCCTGGGAACAAGAAAGACGCTACTTTCGCAGGAGCGAAAGGCGACTATGCCACTCCCCGCTGCTGTTCCGGTTCGGCTTCGTCCTTGGCCCGGCCCAAGGCTTCTGGCTTGATGTGGCCGTCGTCGGTGACGTCGTCGAAGCGGACGCTGACGCGTTTGCTGACGCCGCTTTCCTGCATGGTGACGCCGTAGAGGGTGGTGGCGGCGGTCATTGTTTTTTTGCTGTGCGTGACGATGACGAATTTTGTCCAGCCGAGGAATTCTTTGAGGACGTCAACGAAGCGGCCGATGTTGGCTTCGTCGAAGGGGGCGTCGACTTCGTCCAGCACGCAGAACGGGCTGGGGCGGAACTGGAAGATGGCCAGCAGCAGGGCGACGGCGGTGAGGGCCTTTTCGCCGCCGGAGAGAAGCGAGTTGTTGAACGACGGCTTGCCGGGGGGAGTGGCGATGATCTCCACGCCGGCGTCGAGGACGTCGACCCCTTCCTCCAGCACGATGTCCGCCTTGCCGCCGCCGAAGGCCTTGCGGTAGAGGATTTGAAAGTTCGCCCGGATCGCCTCCAGCGTCTCCACAAACAGCCGCCGGCTGTCGGCGTTGATTTTTTGGATGATCCGTTCGAGGGCCTGCTTGGCGTCGGTGAGGTCTTTGTGCTGGCCGGAGAGGGTATTGAAGCGACTTTCGAGTTCGTCGAGCTCGTCGAGGGCGTCGAGGTTGACCGCACCGATTTGATTGATCTTGCGGCGGAGGGCTTCGATTTCCGCTTCGACTTCCGTGCGGGCCTGTTCTTCTTCGGCCGTGGTTTCGGTCGCGGCGGCGGTCATCGCTTCCAAGTCGATGCTGTAGTCTTCCTTGAGCCGGTCGACGAGCGTCTGCCGTTCGTGGCGGACCTGGCCGGCCGCGAGTTCGAGTTGATGCTGCTTCTCTTCGAGCTTGCGAATGGTTTTGCGGAGGGCAGCGGCGCCTTCGGCCTGCTCGTTCCGCTGGGCGGCGGTGGCGTCGCGGTCGTGGAGGTGGGTGGCAAGCTCGCGGGCGAACGCTTCCTTGTGCAGGTAAAGCTCGGCCAGTTCGCTGCTGGCGGCGAGGACGGCATAGTCGCAAGTTTCCCGCCGCTGCAGGCACTGGGTGAGTTGGTCGGCGACTTGCTGCAGGGCGTTGCCCCGCTCTCGCTGGTCGTCCTCAAACTGCGTGAGCCGGGCTCGCAGCCCTTCCAGCCGCTGCTCGCTTTTGGCCCGCTCGATTTTGGCGGTCGTCGCTTGCTGCAGGGCATCCTTCCGCTGCTCATCCAGGCGAGCGAGTTGGGCTTCTTCTTCCGCAAGCTCCACATTCAGAGCCGTGGCTGAGGTTTGAGCACTGAGCAAGTCGGCCTGCCCCCGAGTGACGGCACCGGCCAAAGCCGCATGGCGGGAATTCACTTCGGCTAGGGCCGATTGGGTGCTCTGTTCCTGCTGAGCCGTCTGCTGCTGACGTTCTTCCTGGGTGCGGGTTTGCAGGCGAGCGTCGGCCAGTGATCTGGCGAGTTCCTGAGCGCTGCTTTGCGATTGGTGCAATGCCGCTTCCTGCTCGACAATTTGCTGCGTGAGTTGGGCGACGGCTTCCATGCCGACAGCGATTTGCTCCGTGAGCGATTCGAGCTGCGCGAGGCAGGAGCGGAGTTCACTGCGGCGGGAGATCAAACTGGTGGCCGAGGATCGCGGCCCCACGGTCAGAGCGCCATGCTCATCCAGCAGTTCTCCCGTCAATGCCACGAGCCGCAAGCCACTGACCTCGGGGATTTCACTCCGCAGTCGCACGGCATCGGCGAGTGTTTTCACGAGCCAGGTGTTGCCGAGGAATCGTTCCAGAAGCGGCTGAATCTGCGGAGGAGCATCCGCCAGGTCCGCGGCCCTGCCGATGACTCCTTCCTGAGTCGCGAAATCCTCGGGAGCACGTTTGATGGGAGAGGTTGTGTTGCTCTCGGCTCCGATAAATGTCACTCGGCCCGGCAAGTCTCCCGCGCCGGCGGCGACTTGCTGCACTTCGGCCAAACCGCCGGTGACAACGACGAGCTGCGACGCTTCACCCAGCGCGATATCAAGGGCGGGAGCATAATCGACATGAACCGTCAGCAAATCCGCGAGGACGCCGCGAATGAGCGTCAGCGCTCCGCCGCCGCCGGCTTTGGCGCGGCCCACGATCTCCTTGACGCCGACGCCGAGCCCTTCGAGCGATTGCTCCAGTTCCTGCAGAATGGAAATGCGTTCGCTGGTGCGATGATGGCGGTTCTGCAAGTCGGCGAGCTTCTGCTGGCTCTCGACTTGAACGGAGCGAGACTGGGCAAGGGCTTGCCGAGCGGTTTCCAATTCCCCTTGCCGAGCTGTTGTTTGTGCCGCAAGGGCTGCTTCGCGCTGCTGGCAAGCGAGCAGTTCCGCGGCGATGGTTTCACGAGCGGCCGCCAATGCCTGCAGTTGCTGCTGGTGCGCGGCAGCGGCGGCTTCCTGGGCGACGAGTTGCTTTTGAAAGGCCTCAATCTGGTTCTGCAACACAGCCACGGACTGCAGGCGACTGACGAGCTGCTGCCGGCGGGCCTCGCCCTGTTTTCTGAGTTGGTCGTGCTGCTGCGAAAGCTGGTTGGCTTGCGATTCCTGCTCGGCGAGGCGAGCCTCGATTTCGTCGTGCACGTTGCGGGCGGCAGACATTTCATGGAGTGTCTGAGCGAGTCGTTGTTTCACATCACCGGCCCGGTCGCTCATGGCGGCAACATTGCGGCGGTGGAGAGCGGCTTCTTCTTCGAGTTCTTTGGCCCGACCCCGTTGCTGGACGACGATGGCTTCCCGCTGGGTAATGCTCTCGCGAATCCGCGCGCTGCGGTTCTCGCTGCTGCGGATGTCCTCGCCGCAGGAGACGATGGCGGTTTCGAGTTCCAGCAGTCGTGCTTCGAGTGACTCCGCCTGAGCCGCCGCGGAAGCATGCTCCTCGGCGAACTTGACGAGATCCTGCTCGTAGCCGACGATCCGGTCGGTCAGCTTGCGCCAGTCGCTGAGGGCGACCTGCGTTCGCAACTCTTGCAGCCGCTCGCTGTACTCCCGATAGCGGCGGGCCTTGCTCGCCTGGTTGCGCACGCTCTTCAGCCGACCTTCCACTTCGTCCACGATGTCTCGCAGGCGGAGCATGTTCTGGTCCACCCGCTCCAACCGCCGTTGGGCTTCGACTTTTTTGGCCTTGAAGCGGCTGATACCGGCGGCTTCTTCGAAGATGGCCCGTCGATCCTTGGCAGAAGCTTGCAGCAGCTTTTCGACTTTGCCTTGCTCGATGATGCTGTAGGCGTCGGTCCCCACGCCGGTGCCGCGGAACATGTCCTTGATGTCTTTGAGACGGGCGGGCTGGCGGTTGATGAGGTACTCCGCCTCGCCGCTGCGGTAGACGCGGCGGGTGACATGCACCTCCGGAGCATCAAACGGCAGCCGGCCTTCGGCGTTGTCAAAGACGACGGTCGCCTCGGCCGCATTCATCGGCTTGCGGCCGGAGTTGCCCGAGCCCTTAAAGATGCAGTCCGACATCTCCTTGCCGCGGAGACTTTTGGCGGATTGTTCCCCCAGCACCCACTTGATGCCGTCCACGATATTGGACTTGCCCGAGCCGTTGGGGCCTACGACGACGGTGATGCCCGCGGGGAACTCAAAGCGCGTCTTATCGGCGAAACTTTTGAAGCCGAAAAGTTCGAGGGCTTTGAGCATGACGAGACAACGGCCGGTTTTTTACGAGACTTTGGACCGGTTTAGTTTATCAAGAATCCTTGAGGATTGCAGTGACCGAAGTTTCCCCGAATGCCGTTCCTGGGAACGCCGCCGTGGGAAACCGAACGGCTCATTTCGACGCGACATCTTCCTTGGCCAGCGGATCGACCGGTGCGGCTTCCGTCGGTGAAGGAACATTTTCTTCCTCTTCCCGTTCATACTGGCGGGTCGGCTTGGGAAGGGCTTCCACGGCGATACGGGTTTCCAGCAGTCCTTTTTCGCGGGCGTTCTGCAGTCCGGCGATGACGTCTGCGTAGCTCCCCCCGACCTTGACGATGGAACGGATCACTTCGTCGACCAGGGTCGAGCAGACTTCCACTTTGTCGCCATCCTCGCCTGCTCCGAAGCGGCTGATGCGAAGTTTGTCGCCGTCACCTTTGACGAGGATTTTTGGGCCCGCCTCAATCCACTGTGTGCTGCTGGGCATGTGGAGGCGCTGCTCGTGGCCGAAGACTACGATTTCTGCCCGCTGGCTGCGAGAGAAGTGAATGAGTGGTTCGCTGGTGCTGGCCACGAGATGATAGCGGAAGCCACCGCGAGGCGTTTGTTCGGGGTCCGCAACGGGAGGAGCCAGATACTCTCCTTTGGTAGTCGGGTCATTGGTCGTGCGATTACGCAGGGCGCGGAACGCCCCGTAGCGAGTTTCGGCACTGGGGACATGCAACAGTTCAGAAAGGGCCGCCAGGGATGTGACCGAGTTAAGCATCGAGGAGAGAGCCGCCAGGGCATACCAACGGAAGGCTGATTCATCCTTGGCGATTTGCCCCAGCACCGGAGCCGCTTCGGGTTCGTCAAAATAGGCGAGTGCTTCCGCGGAGCAGAAGCGAACTTCCGTATCGCTGGAAGTCAGACCGCGCTTCAAGCTGGGAATCGCTTCCTTGCCAATCGCCTCCAGCGAAACGGCGGCGGCGCTGGTGGTGGTCGGTTCGAGGAGTTTTTTCTCCAGCACCGTGATCCGCTCGAGTCGCTGCACGGGGGTTTCGCTGAGAGCGATATTGCGGACGACTCGCAGATAATGCCCCATGTTTTGCCGATAGTTGGCGGGGACGGCGAGAATCAGGAAGTTGTTCCGCTTCCCTTCAGCGACTCCCTTTTTGCTCCCATTTTCGACCGTGAAAAAGCGGGTGTTGATGACTTGTTCCACCTTACGGACGATGCGGAAGCTGGCGTCAGCCGTGCGAATAGCAAGACCCAGATCGCGGTCCCGCTGGGCAACCGCTCGGCCCAGAACGACGCCGCGAGTCTTGGTGACGGCATCTTGCTCCCCTTCAAAAATGGCGTCGTCGATGACGTCGCCATCCACAATTCCCTCCACATTGCCCGTATGCAGTGACCCGGCCAGAATTTCCACCTGCCGCAATTGGGCCTTCATCAGCCAGCCGTCGCGAAGACTCGTCGTCGCTGATCCAGTTTGAGCCCGGACTTCGACATCGAACAGTTCTCCCCGCCGAATCCCTGGAGGAAGGTAACCCCGCACGATGACCATCGAATTGGTGGGGCGAGCCAAAAACTCTTCTGGTTTTTCCGTGGAATATTGCAGCATTTCGTTGAGCAGCAAATCCCGTTGAGCCGACGGGGGTGGGTCCGAGCCGGTGTAATCGAGATTGGTGACGAGTCCGACTGCCTCCAGCTTAACTTTGTTGAGTCCGAAGGGACGGGTATAGCTCCCCACCAGGTCCCGCTTCTCTTTCTCGTCGGCTCCTTCCTCCTTCAGCTCCTCTTGCTCAGGAGTTTGCCCACGCAAAAGCGGCGATTTGCACCCCGCCATGGCTGCCAATCCTCCCAGCCCTAAACCCAAGAAAAGACGGCGATCCATCAGCCGCGATTGTTGTTCGATGACAGGCTTCATGCCAATGACGCTCCGTATTAACGCGCTGCATCCCGCGCAGAATCCTCCCGCGCAGGGTTTTCCCAGGGGCGCGAACAATAGGTGGAGTGGACCAGGCAGTCAAGAGAGAACGAGCGGTTTCTCGGGTGCGAGGGGGCGATCTGAGGTGTGGGCAAAAGTAGTGTGGAGAACGCTAGCGGAGCGCCCCCATCGATCAACTTGGCTCCAAATCTTTGTGGGTCGCTACATCCGGTTTGTCGCGGCCAATCTTGACGGTGTATTTTCCGGCTGCAAAGACGGGGGGGCGATAGCGAGCGTCGCGCACGCGGACCGTAGACACAATCTCCCCAGTGGCTTGCTCGATGACCTGTACGACCGGATTGGTGACGCCGTCGACACCTACTTCTGGCAAATGGCCAATGGGCTTGCGGCCATCGTTGGAATCCATGGCAATCGTGATGGGCCAGCCAGGAAACTGGGCCTTGTCGCCATCCGCGACATTGGAAAACCGCGGCCAGCACTCGAAAGTGATTTGCCTCGTTCGTTTGTTAAACCGAACAATGCCGTACCCGTCGGCTCGCTGTCTTTCGTCGCGGATGTCGGTGGGATTGGCATAGGCGAGCATTGAAATGCGATTGCCGAGACCATCCTTAAAATCGCCGGTCCATTTCAGGGGGCTGCCCGGGATGGCATTGGGGCCAGGAAGTTCATCTTCGGGATGCCACCAGCGACCGTAAATCGTGTTGACGAGTGCCGGACTAGTAAACCCAAACGGCCCGTCGCCAAACTCCTGAATGCCGTGTTTGACGACGACCGCCAGATGCTGATCGCCGCATAGATGTGTGGCTCTCGCGCGGCGAAGTTCCTCCAAGGCTTGGTTTCGGCCCGTTTGCGGCCAGCCGTTGCAGTCGAGGTCAGCCAGTAAACGGGCATCGGCCGAGCCATGCATGTGGACCGCGCCGCAGAAGGCCGTTTGAGACAGCACCGCCTTGATTTCGGCACCCGTCCAGTCCTCACCCCAAGCGCGCAGGAACTTCAGTTGCCGGTCCCCGAGCAGTTGCAATCCCGGCAGGTCAATGGATTTGGGATCATACTTCGGGTCATTGATGTGGTCCGGACGCGGGCCCATCTGCGGAATTTTACCAGCCGGCCCCGTCTTAAATTTGCGATCTTCGAGGATGGCAAAGTCGATGCCTCCGACCCGTAACCGCGTGAAGTAGACAGTAATGCCGCGATCCACAGGCTTGGGATCGATGGGGTCGGGCAAATGCCACGTCTGCTGGCGCTGGACGAGATTGACGTATTCCACGGGATAGAAATATCCACCATCTGCGTTGCCGCTAAGCGTCGAACGCTTACCGTTTTCCCCCCAGACGTTGGGATGGCCGACATCGTGGTCGTCGGGAATGGTAATGGTCGGCCGGTCCCGAAGAATCTCGCGAAACTGCAGGCCGAACTCGATCCAGCCGGCAGTATGCTCGGTATGGCGGTAAGTCTGGTCACCGCCGAAGAACAGCAGATCGGGATCTTGCCGTTTAAGGTTCTCAATAATCTCCGGCCGCTGGCCCGTCGTGCGGCTGGAGTTGCAGGACATATTGGCGACGACGATTTCTTCCTTGTCCACCGGATCGCGGCGGATGAGCCCTTCGAACATTGCCTGTTCCCCATGACGGACTCGATAGGCAATGTTTTTGGAGCTATCCCATTTTTCCAAGCGGAAGTGCGCGTCCCAGCCGGGATAGTGCACATCGGCCTTAGCGGCTTCCATCCACTTGCCGTCGCGCTCCAGTTCCAAACGCGCGACCCGTTCTTCGCCGGGCTTTAGGGGGAAAAGCTGCGCGGACATTTTGAGCACACCGTCCTGGTGCGTGTAGATAGCAAAGGCGACGATCTGGTCGCGCGGCACATCCATGGGGGGCGGCAAGGCTCCGCCGCCTTGTGCCTTGGCCTTCCCCTTCCCTTTCCCCTTGCCATTTTCGACGGTCGCCACTCCCTTGGTCCACCACTCTCCCGTGGTGAGCGATTCCAGATTGGGAAACTCGGGACCGTAGGGCTGTGCGACATCTCCCGCTGAAAGTTCGCCCGGCGGCAAAGCCATCGCGCCCATTCCGGCAGCAGTGAGTTTGATTGCAGTACGACGATCGATGCGTTTCACGGTTGTTGCTCGTTGTGGGGAGAGGAATCTAGGGCTCAACCAGGTTTGGCGCCCAAAGACCCGGTTTGAGTTCTGGTGTTTCTCCCGAAGGTGGGAAGGTCATCTTGGTGGTGGCACGCACTTTTTGCGACAGGTCTTCCACCGTCTTCGCATGCTCTGGTTTTTCGGCCAGGTTCGTCAATTCGCGAGGGTCGGCTTCATGATCGTAGAGTTCACGCCCTTTGCGTCCTTCGTCCCATTCGGTATAGCGCCAGCGGGGCGTCCGCAGCGTGTAGCCGAAGAAACGTTTGCCATCGGAACCCACGTTCGTGGTGACGGAAGCCCGTGCAGGACCTCCGCCGCGCATGACTTGCGTGAGCGCCCAGCCGCGACCGGTGACTTTTGGGTCCTTGAGCATCGGCACCAGGCTTTGCCCTTGGATGTTGGAAGGGGTCTTAACCCCGCACAGTTCAGCCAAAGTCGGAAACAGGTCAATGTGCGATACGGGCGACTTCGCTGAAACACCCTTTGCCGCCATGCCCGGTGCCACAATCAGCAGAGGGACGCGAGAGCTCTCTTCGAAGAGGCTCATCTTCTGCCACAGGCCATGTTCCCCCATGTGATAGCCGTGGTCGCTGGTGAAGACGATGATCGTGTTGTCCGCCAGCCCGAGCCGGTCGAGCGAGGCAATGACGCGGCCGACCTGTGCGTCCATAAAACTGATGCTGGCATAGTAAGCCTGCCGGCATTGCCGCCGCAGGTCATCGGTGAGCTTCTCCTGCTCTTTCTTGTGGCTGCCGAGTCCTGGGGGCGGGATGTCGGCCTGGTCTTCCTTCACTCCCGGGACGACCGGCATGTCTTTCTCGGGATACATTTCGAAGTACGGCTTAGGCGAGACATAAGGTGTGTGAGGACGGAAGAAACCGACGGCCAGAAAGAACGGGCGGTCTTGCCGCTTCGCACAGCGTTCCAGAACCCACTCGGCATCGTCGGCCATGAGTCCGTCGGTGTGGAACTGATCTTTTTTGGGTGAGGCATACCAGCTGAGCGTTCCGCCGAACTGCCCCGGCAGCAGCGAGAAGATCTGATCTTCTTCTTCCAGCCGGTCGACGCCTGCCGGGTTCAGTTCCATCTCCCACGAAGCGGGGTCATCGTGACCGTTGGTGCCGATCGATTTGGGGACGTTGTAGTGGTAGAGCTTGCCGATCCGAGCGGCGAAGTAACCGGCCTGCCGGAAGGCTTGCGGCATGCTGACCTGCGATGGAATCGTCTGCCGGAAAATCTGGGCATTCGCCAAAATGCCGGTGCTGTTGGGATAGAGGCCCGTCAACATCGAGTTGCGGCTGGGACCGCAGAGCGGAAACGTGCAGTAAGCCCGGTCGAACAGCACTCCCCGAGCCGCCAGTCGGTCAATGTTCGGCGTCTTCGCCAGGGGGTCCCCATAGCAGCCGATCATGTTGTTGAGGTCGTCCGAAACGATGAACAACACATTCGGCCGCTTGGTATCGGCCGCGGCCGAAAAGCTTCCGAACAGCAACAAAACGGCGAAGGCAATGATCAGTCGCTGGGGCATGGCAAGGTCTCCGGGGAGAAGGATCTATTCGAGCAAAGTCAAGGTCACCCGACGCACGTCCATCACCGATTTTCCGGGGATTTCAATCGCCCTGAGCGTGAGCGGACCTTCCCCTTTTTTCAGTTGGATTTCACCCAGTTTGAGAGCACGAAATTCCTTCATCTGCGATTCGCCGTGGGGACGAGGCAAGGTGTCTTGATTTGTGTAGAGCGGCGGATCCCAGCCGGGCGTGACTCGCCCTTCAAGATGGTTTTCGAGGAAGCTCAGTTCGACCTGTGAGCCGGCGTCCGCTTCCGGGCAGGTGTAGTCGATGCTGACTTCATAGCGGCCAGTCGTCTGCACAGCAATCCGCCAGACCATGCGGTCGTCTTTAGAAGTCCAATTCACGAAATACGAACAATTGGGGGCGGGGCTGCTCCGCTTGACGTTGCCCAATGGTTCGCCGTCACGAGCGGGGAGCAACGTGATGGGAAACTCGCGGTAGCCAACCGCCAGAGGCCGTGGATCCACCGCATTGCCGGCGAGAGGCTTGAAACCGCCGAACATCTCCTGCCGCCAGGCCTTCACGGCAGCGGTCAACTGCTGGGCGATTTCCGGCTCGCGAGTCGTGATGGGGGTCGTTTGCCCCGGGTCGGCGACCATGTCGAAGAGCCGACCCTGGTCATCAAGCCGATGCTGCTGCGTTCGGATGCTGACCTTGCCGGCCCAAGTCGAGAAGAGCTTGCGATCCGACCACTCGACCGGTTGTTTCAGCAAGAGCTTGCTGAGATCGCGGCCGTCGAGAGGCTTGTCACCGACACGAGGGACGTTCGCCAACGTCGTCAACGTCGGCAGTAGGTCGATGGCCCCGGCAATCTGCATCACCGTGTGGCCCGCGGGGAGCTTTCCCGGCCAACGCACAAAGCAGGTTGAACGAACGCTCCCCTCGTCGGTCCCTCCTTTGCGGCCCTTCATGCCGCCGTTCCAGCGCCAGCTATTGGGCCCGTTGTCGGAGAAGTAAACCACGATCGTATTGTCGCTGAGCTTCAACTCAGCGAGCTTTTGCAACACGCGGCCGACATTGCGGTCCTGGTTCTCGATCATGGCGAGGACGCAGCGTGTTTCGTCCAAGTTCTCTTGATCAGCGTTCACGGCGCGCTGGTGAATCGGCTTATCCTTGAACCGCTTCCAGTCCGCTTCCGGTGCGGCCCACGGAGAATGGGGCGTTGTGAAGGGCAGGTAGCATAAGAACGGCTTGGACTTATTACGTTCGATGAAATCGAGTGCCCGATCCGTGCAAACATCCACGATGTAACCCTTGGTCCGAATCATCCGGCCATTCTCTTCCAGCGGAGCGTCAAAGTATTCTCCCCAATGGCCGGAAGTGTGGCCAAAGTACTGGTCGAAGCCGCGGGCCATCGGGTGATACGGCCACTGGCTGCCGTTGTGCCATTTGCCGAAGGCACCCGTGGCATAGCCGGCGGCATGAAAGGCGTCCGCGAGGGTCCGCTCTCCGAGGTCCAGGCGTTCTTGCCCCGTCGAGACCCCGCGCACGCCGCCCCGCGGGTGATAGCGCCCGGTCAGAAACTCGGCTCGCGTGGGAGAACAAACCGGGCAAACGAAAAACCGATCCAGCGTTACTCCACTGGCCGCAATGGAATCGATATTCGGCGTATGTACCTGCGGGTTGCCATTACGGCTGTAATCTCCCCAGCCGGCATCGTCGGCCAGAAAGATCACCACGTTGGGATGCTCGGCGGCAGAAGCAACGGCGCTTAGCACACCGAACAAAACCAGACTGCAAATA
This sequence comes from uncultured Pirellulaceae bacterium, assembly GCA_964444865.1. Lineage (GTDB taxonomy): Bacteria > Planctomycetota > Planctomycetia > Pirellulales > Pirellulaceae > SXOA01. The sequence goes on from CAYUJE010000218.1 coordinate 11,508, forward strand.
GTTCGCATCATGGCACTTCGTTCGTTAAACTTACTCAGGAATGGGGTCACCGCGGCGAACCGTCTTGCCTTCCCAAACCGCCTC
>CAYUJE010000219.1:0-11554 GCA_964444865.1 uncultured Pirellulaceae bacterium
CTCCGGCGGGAAAGCGTCTTTCTCCGCGCTCCAGAAGTTGATGCTGCCGGCCAGGCCGTCTTTTTTGATGGGGAGGTGGTAGCTGGACTGGTAGGCTTTGGCCATGAATTGCAGGTCGATGCCGGCGGCGTCGCCGAGGCGCTGGTGGAGGATCGGTTCTTTGGCAGTGGCGTAGGTGGAGAGCTTCATCCAGCGGGCAGGGACCTTTTTGCCGGTGCCGCCAACTTCGGCTTCGTAGGCGGAATCCTGCACGCACTTCTTGACGAGGAGGTTGTTCCCTTCCACGGTCGTCCAGCAGACGCGGTCTAGCTGCGGGGCGAAGGCCCGCAGAGCCTTTCCGAACTCAGCCAGCTCTTTGTCGGAGTTGAAGGCGGACTTTGCCATGTCGGTCAGCTTGGTATCGGGAGACGCACTTCCCTCCTTCGCTTTCTTCAGAAATTCCGCGGTGCGCGTGCCGCTGATCTTGGCGGCTTCGGCGATGGCGGGAGTGGCGTCGAAGTAGCCGATCATCATTTCTTCCCAGGTCTGGTCACCCCAGCGGACCGTGGAGGAGGGATCCGGGTTGGCGATGTTCTCCGCGGAGTTGTCGAACCAGGCTTCGCAGTAAAGCCGCGTGCCGGCGGGCATGGTTTTGGGCTCAGCGAAGACGTAGCCGTTCTGCCAGTTGAAGTCGTAGTGCGGAATGTCGAGCAGGACTTCCTGACGCTTATCGGGGTAGATGGCGGTATAGCGGAATGCTTTTCCCCGCAGATGCATGTGGGGAAAGAGGGAGAGCATCAGCATGTCTTTGTTGAAGGTGTGCGACGCTTCCACCTTGTGATTGCTCGCTCCCGCAGGGATGCGGAAGCCGGTGTTGGCCGCTTTGTCGGTGCCGATTTGCTGCTTCACTTCCGCGGGGTCGGCGAAGACGAAGCCGACGCTGCTGCGGTCGGTGGTGGCGGTGCCGTTGGGAGTGTAGTGCATTTGAAAAATGAGTTTGCTGCCGGCGGGGATGAGCTTGGCCTGCCCCGGCGGAAGCATCAGCGGCCGAGCACCGGGAGCCGTGGCGGTGAGAAACTCGTTGTGGACGCCATTTGTCTCTTTCCGCTGACGAAGCTGGTCCGTCATGGCGACGATGATGTGATGCACGACGGCCCGATTCCCCGGGCGGCACTCGGCGGCTTTGATCCACTTGTCTTCCTTAAAGCCCGGGTCGACCACGAAGAATTGATAGCGGACCTCTCCCTTGGCCGGGACGTTAAACGGTTTGTCGGACATGTGAATGACCAAATCCGGCTTACCGATTTGCCAACCTTCGAAATATTGCTTGGGCTCGGGAAGATCTTTCTTGTCCCCTTCGGGAGCGCCGGCGGCGACCCAGCGATGAATGAGGGACTTGGCTTCGTCCGACAGGCGGGCATCGTTGGCGAACTTGCCGTGCTTGGGGTCGGCGTGCCACGGCGGCATCCGCTGTTCGCTGACGACTTCATCAATCATCTCCGCCCAACCGACGGACTCTTCATAATTCGTCAGCGAGAACGGCCCAATTTCACCCGGCCGGTGGCAGACAACGCAGTTGTCTTGAAAGATGCGGCTGATTTGTTTGGAGTAGGTGACGTCGCTTTCGGTCTTGGGGGTGAGGAGTCGGCCGATGTGACAACCGATGGAGGCAACTTCCTTGGTGGTGACTTCCTTCCCCGCGAGCAATTCGTCGATGGCGCTCGCCAGCCAGGTCTGCTGCGGCTTGTCGCGCCCTTTGCCGTAAGTGAACTGGTCGTCAATGCGGCCGTGGTAACGAATGGTCCGCTCAGCATCGAGCACAAAGACTTCGGGGGTTCGCTCTGCTTGGAAGGAATCCGCCACTCTGTTGCCGGGATCCTTGAGCAGCGGGAATTCAATTTTGCTCTGTTTGGCGAAATGAGCGATTTCAGCGAGCGAATCCTGCTGATTGGCATTGATGCCGACAAAGGACACACCTTCCTTCTCGTACTTCGCTGCCATTTCCGCCAGTCGCGGGCCATACTGCGTCACCAGCGGGCACTCGGTCCCCAAAAAGGCGACGACGACAACCTTACTTTTTTGAAAGTCGGCCAGCGACCAGGTCTTGCCCCGAAAGTCTCCCAGCGAGAACGGGATAACTTTGCGACCAACGGCGGGCTCCTTCTTACCTTCCGTTTCCTTGGCCTGGAGATAGGCAAGGCCCAAGGAAAATAGGGAGGCCAGGCAGGCAAGAAAAATCGCACGGCGGGGCATAAAAAACTCGCTAGTCACTTGGTATTTGAAAATGGTTATGTCTTAAACCCGGTTTCGCACCCTTTGGTTTCGTTCATCTTACGGAAGCCTATTGCATTCGGGGACCCAGGTTTGTCCTTGACTGACGATTGGATGTAAGCCAGGATGATAAGGTCGTTTTCGCTCTGCTCAGGGCCAATTATTCATGATTCACAGCCAGTTTTTTTCAAATGACTTACGACGAATCGAGTTGACGCAAACCAAAATGCCATAATCAGTTGCGACTGATTGACGCGACATAAGTCGGTGAATCATCTCCGAAAAAGCGGTGTTTCTGATTCATGCTCAGCCAGGTCCGGTGATAAGGTGTTTTCAGTCGCGTACTGGCACCGATTCGCGGCCCCCTTGAACCTCCTTCTGTCGGCGCAATCGCTAGATTTTCCAGGCCCGCGCGCACCGACGGAGCTGGAAGGCAATTGTATACAATTGTACCAGTTTGTCAAGGGCATCGCCTCACTCCCTCGCTGACGCTTCGGGTCAGTGGGGGAGCGAAACCTGGCGACCTTTGCGGGGTTCAACTTCTAGGGGGTTTCGTCGCTCGCTGCGCGGTGGCGGAGATTGCTGCCTGGCATGCGGGGGGAGCCTTCTGCCGATAGATTCCTGGGGAGTTGGTTTTTCGCGTGACAAGCCCCCCTGGGAACGGCTAAAATGAAGGATTCCGTGTAAGATAGGGAGCGGCGAGAAAGTCGCCTCGCTTTCTACTTATCCTGATCTCCTGCCAACTTGACACCAGCCGCCGACTGACGAGTTAGCGTGCTAGCCCTCCTGCCTTGGATTTGCCGACGTGCTTCCCCAGCACCCTTTCACGGAGCCAAACTCTATGACCACTTCTCCCCGTCGCCAGACAGCGAGACTCCGTCGTGGCAATACGACGTTGCTTGTGCTGAGTGCATTTATTGCTTTGGTCGCGATTGGAGGAGTTGTCTACTGGACGATGTTCCGCAGCGGGGATCAGTCCAAGGCCACCGGCCCCATCCTGAATGAAGTTTCTCGGGGCCCCTATGACTTTATCGTCCTGGAACAGGGGGAGGTCGAACCGGCCAGCGCCATTGAGCTTCGCTGCGAGGTGAAATCCCGCAGTGCCGGGGGCGCGAGCAGCACCACGATTATCGAAGTCGTTCCCGAAGGGACCATGGTGAAGGGGCCCCGCCCAGAAGCTCCCAAGGGAGACATGCTCGTGAAGCTCGATTCCCGCTCGCTGGAACTTGAAAGCCGGCAGCAGGAAGGGATCGTGGGGTCGAGCAAAGCCCTTGTTTTTCAGGCCCAAAAGGCACTTGAAGTGGCTGAAATCGCCAAGCAAGAGTATCTGAAAGGGACGTTCCTGCAGGAAAAGAGCGTTATCGAAAGCGAAGTCTTCGTTGCCGAGCAGGCTCTGCGGGCCGCCCAACTCGCCTTGGAATCTTCCGAGCGGCTGGGGGCGAAAGGGCTGCTTAGTTCCTTGCAATTGGAAGGTGCCCAGTATGCGGTCGAGAAAGCCAAGAACGACCGGAACAATTCGCAGGGCAAACTGAACGTGCTGGAGCAGTACACGATGAAAAAGATGCTGGCCCAGCTCGATAGCGACATTGAAACTTCCAAATCCAAAGTCGGCACGGAAGAAAACAGCCTCAAGCTGGAACTCGACAAGCTGAAAGACATTCAGGACCAGATCGAAAAGTGCACCATTTATGCACCGCAGGACGGCCAGGTTGTCTACGTCAATAAGTTCAGCCAGAACCGCGGCGCCAGCAGTGCCGAGTTCGTGGTGGAAGCGGGTGCCCAGGTCCGCGAGCAACAGCCGATCATCAAGCTTCCCAATTCCAATGCGATGCAGGTCAAGGCGCTCATCAACGAGGCCCGCGTCACCCTCGTTCGGCCGGGCCAGCCGGTGACCATTCGGGTGGATGCTCTGAAAGATGAGCTGATTGAAGGGGAAGTGACGAAAGTCAACCAGTATGCCGAACCGGCCGGGTGGGGTGGTGGTGCGAAGAAATACGCTGCCTTCATTACGGTGAAAAATCCTCCGCCGGGACTTCGTTCCGGTATGAATACCGAAGTTCGCATCCATATCGAACGCCGTCCCGATGCATTGCAAGTGCCGGTGCAGGCGCTCGCCGAGTACCGCGGCAAGTATTTTGTCGTCAAGAAAGAAGGGGATCAGTTTGCCACGCACGAAGTGACCATCGGTTCCACGAACGATAAGACCGCGGTCATTGAAAACGGACTGTCGGAAAAAGACATGGTCGTGATGAATCCCCGCTCTACTCCCATGCTCGTGCTCCCTGATATTCCCGAACCAACCGTCGTGAAAGAAGTCAAACTAGATCCAGCCGCGAAAGCCGCACTGAACACCGCTTCGAATACCGGCGGCCCACCCGGAGCCGGCGGTCCTCCTGGCGCGGGCGGCCCCCCCGGGGCTGGCGGTCCTGGTGCCGAAGGCAAAGGACGCGGTGGACGGGGAGGCGGCGGATTCACGCCAGCCGCCATGGTGGCTCGCGCCTTTGAGAACGATGCCGACAAGGATGGCAAACTCTCGATGGCCGAAATCGCCAACATCGATGAACGGGGCCGCCAGCGCACGATCGATGCCGACGAAAACAAGGATGGCTTTGTCACGAAGGACGAATTGACTAAGTCGATGGAAGCTCTCATCAAGGCGATTCAGGAACGGGGCGGGTTTGGCGGTGGCGGCGGTGGACCTCCTGGCGGAGCGCCGGGAGGTGGACAATGAGCGTTGCGGTTCGGCTGGATAACATCAAGAAGGACTATGTCCTCAAATCGGAGACCGTCCGCGCCCTGCGAGGCGTGAGCTTCACCGTTCCCGAAGGGGACTATGTGGCGATCATGGGGCCGTCGGGTTCCGGCAAAAGCACGCTGCTCAATCTGCTGGGTTGCCTGGACAAGCCAACGAGTGGCGAGTTCTTCCTGGGGGATGATGACGTTTCCAAGATGAGCGACGATCAGCTTTCCATGATTCGCGCCTCGCGGATCGGCTTTGTCTTTCAATCCTATAACCTGATTCAGCAGCTTACGGTCGTCGAAAACATTGAAGTCCCTCTGTATTACCAAGGCCGTGCCGGCGGCTACGCCCGCAAGCGGTGCCACGAATTGGCGGCGATGGTCGGTTTGGAAGATCGGCTGGGGCATCGCCCCGCGCAACTTTCCGGTGGTCAGCAGCAACGAGTGGCCATTGCCCGCAGTCTGGTCAACGACCCCTACTTCATCCTGGCCGACGAAGCGACGGGCAACCTCGACAGTGTGACCACGGAAGAGATTCTCGCCTTGTTTGAACGGCTCAATAACGAAGGGCGTACCATTATTATGGTCACGCACGAAGACGACGTGGCCGCCCACGCCAAACGAGTCATCCGCCTCAGAGACGGCTATTTGCAAAGCGATGAACCGACAGCGAAGCGAGTGAGCGCACTGGCACGCAGAGCGCATGTGGTACCGGTGCCAGCTTAGAAATGACTAAGCCCTAATGACTAATGAAATTCAACATCCGACATTAGTCATTAGGATTTAGTCATTCCCTCCACCAACTAACAACTTTCCGCTGACGACTATCCTGTGTTTTTCCTCCGCACTTTCCAACTCGGCATCAAGAGCTTGCTCTTGCACCCGCTCCGGTCCTTGCTGACCGTGCTGGGGATCTCCATCGGCGTCTGGAGCGTGATCACGCTCCTGTCGATTGGCGAGGGGATCAGCGTGGAGATGCAGAAGCAGATTGAAGGGCTGGGGGCCGACAACATCATCGTCCGCAGCATTAAACCGCCGGCTGAAGCGACCGCTGGCTTTACCGGCCCCGTTCCCTATGGCCTGACTCGGGCCGATTTCGAGATTCTCAAGGCGAACATCCCCACGCTCCGCGAAAATGGCGCACTCCCCATTCGCGAAGTCCGCCGCACCTTTAGTTTTGACGGGCGCGACGTGGATGGACGTCTGGTCGGCTGCACTCCGGACTATTTCAGCGTCACCCGTCTGGAACTCTCTCGGGGCCGCCTGTTGACCGAGGCGGACGACAAGGGAATCAAGAACTTCTGCGTGCTCGCCTCGGGCATTGCCGAGCAGTTGTTTCCCTACCAGGACCCTCTCGGTCGACGCATCTATCTCTCCGAAAGCAAGGACTACTACGAAATCGTGGGCATTCTCAAGTATCGTACGCCCACGGCGGCCATTGGCGGCTCTCTCGATGCCCAGGATTTTGGTGCCGACGTTTATATCCCGATCAACACGATTCGCAAGCAAGTCGGCGACCTCGTCGTCACGCGCCGCGGCAGCCAATTCAGTGCCGACATCGTGGAACTCAACCAGATTACTCTCCGCGTCCAATCCGTCGAACTCGTCCGCTCCACCGCCGATCTAGTCCGCACAACCCTCAATATTCCCGACGAGAAAAAGGGGAAGGATGTCGTGGACCCCAATGCCGCCGTCCCCAAAGTCAATACGACTTCGACGGAAACCAATCGGCTGGCCAAGGCTCCGCGCAAGGACGTCGCTGTCGTGGTGCCGGAAGAACTGCTGGAGCAGGCCCGCGTGGCCCGCTTAACTTTGGCCGTTTTCATGGGGCTCATTGCAGCCGTTTCGCTGCTGGTCGGCGGCATCGGCATTATGAATATCATGCTCGCCACAGTCACCGAGCGCACTCGCGAGATCGGCATCCGCCGCGCCCTGGGGGCGACGCAGAAGCACATCGTGCTGCAATTCCTGGTGGAGACCGTCTCCCTCTCCGTCGTCGGCGGCCTGTTCGGCATCATCGCCGGCGTTGCCTCTCCCTGGATCTTCGTCTTGGTGCGCGACATCGTGCTGGAAAACTATCCCCAAGTTGCCGAAGCTCTTCCCGAAGCGGCCAAACGGCTGGAGCCGATCGTCGTGCTGGTTTCCATCCCCCTCTCGTTCGGCATCTCCGTCCTCGTCGGCGTCGTCTTCGGCATCTACCCCGCCATCCGTGCCGCCAAGATGGATCCGATCGAAGCGCTAAGGCATGAGTAATCCATGTTCGGCACGGGTCGGAAACCCGCGCCGAACGGCTACGGATGCTACTTGGGCTGCTCTACCCGCTCGTCCTTGCTCGGGCCGTCGGGGGGCAAGCTGCGGCGGTAGCTGGCAAGGCGGATGACTTTGGTCCGTCGTCCTTGGCCGATGTAGACCGCCTTCCAGTTCGCGGAAACCGCTTCCGCACCGCCGGCGAATTCCCGGATGAAGCGGCCGCGGACGGTGGCGGGGGTGCCGAGCGGCGGGTTGCGGCGGGCCAAACTGACTTCTTCGAGGGTCAGAATATCTTGCGCCATGCCGCTCGCTCGCAGTTTTTCGAAGTAACCGTCGGGGGAGAGCTCGTGATACTTGAGGTCGACTTTCTTGCGGGTCTGCCACGATGCTCCGTGGCCCGCCTTTTCCAGCAGCCAGCGCTTGGTGACCCAGTCGAGCGAGCCAACCAGCGACGACGGATCTTCCTCAAGAGCATCCAGCGTCTCTTCCCAATGCTCGACGACTTCGCGGGCTTCCAGCGACGGATGTTCCTGCTCGTCCAAAAAACGCCGGCAAGCTTCCAGATAAAACCGTTGCAATTGCAGCGCGGTGCAACTGCCGCCGCCGACCAGCGACACGGTCGCTCGCAGCTTCGGATCGGCACAGATGGTCCGCAGGGCTTTCAGTGGCCGGCGGATCCGTGGCACGGGGGGCATGGCCCCGGCTTCGATGCAGTCGAGCACCAGCAGCGTGGTCCCGACGCGGAGATACTCCGCGAACTGGGCCATGTTGGAATCCCCCAGGGCGATTTGCAGCCGCTGCTGGGAGGAGAAGAGGGTGAAGTAATCCTGCGGCAGCCAGCTTTCGGCATAAACCGTTTTGAAGAGATGACCAAACGTGAAAATGGGACGGTCGGCCAGGAGGCCGCCGATGCCGGTGATGCAGTTCATCGCCGGCCCTTTGTCCGCCAGGTGAAAGCGGCCGCAGTCGTCGAGCATTCCCGTGCCCGAAGTCACCGCTCGACTGAGCAGGAACGGCAACATCTGCCGGCGGATGGGGACGAAGGCGGTGAGCCAGATGGCGGCGAAGAGTGTCCCCGCGAGGGGCGCGGTAATCACGCGGGTGATAAAGCTCAGAAAGGCTTCCAGCCAGCGCGGTCCAGTCGGCGCCGCTCGGCCAAGCTCATCCATCGTGCAGCCGAAGAGGAATCGGGCGAGTCCTTCCGGCCGGCGGACAAACCGCTCGATGCTGAGATAGAAAATGGTGGCCAGCAGCGTATAGACAATGATGCCGAGCGTTAGGAGCCAAAGGACGGCCCAGGTGACCAGCATCAACGGCAGCATGGCGACGAGCGCCCCGCGCCAGAGCCAGAGTCGCCACGAGCTGGCATATTCCGCGGAGTAGTTTTCCTGCGCGCCGTAGATGTTTCCCTTGGCGTCGCGATCGTTTTTGAGGAGCCGGATTTTCTCCTTGCCGAAGGCCCGCTTGGCGGCATCGGCGAGCAAGGAATCCTGGGCCCGCTGCTGGGCGAGGAGTTGCCGCAGGCCGCGACATTCGGCCGTCGCCCCTTCGATGAGTCCGCCGCCGGCTGCTGGGCGTTCGGTCTCGAACCAGACCGCGCCGCCGCCGGCGTGAAAGACCCCTTCCTTCATGTGCCGGGCTTCCACTGCGGGAATCAGTCGCTTGAGGGCGTCCCGCAGTTGCAGATAGAGCCCATACCGCGAACCGCTACCGTGGGCGGAATCGCCAGGAATGTGCAGGGCGTATTCGGTTTCCAGCCCGATGAGCCGCTGAAAAATGGGGGAGCGGCTGCCGGATACGGAGCGGGACTTATTCGCCACCGTGGGGAACTTCCGTATCGCGCAGATAATCGCCGGCAGCCGAGGAGGCATCGCCAGCAATGGCCCGCACGACGTCATCGACGGTTAGGGGAGTCGGGGCGGGGGGGGCGGAGTCACTGGTGGAAGGGAGGTCGAGAATTTCCAGGGGCATGGGGACACCTGCCTAGGTAAAACGAGCCATTGGGGAAGGTACAGAACTGTCTCTCCATCGTAGTCGCCGTCCGCGGCTGGGGCAAGCGCGCGGCGAGTTTGGCTGCGGATTCTGCCCCGTCACTCGGGCGGGGCTTATTATTGGTGCGCGGAGAAAATGTCCAGCACGGTGAATCGCCCTCCAACTCCGGCTCATTTATGTGGACGGCTATGTCCAATGCGTTGGCGGATACCCCAAATCATTGGGTTCTCCGACCAATGGCTTCCAGCGCTTGTCGCGCAGCGGTTGCCACTGTCGGGTCCGGGTCGCTGGTTAGCTTCATCAGGGTTGGAGTGCTGATTCTTGTGCCGATTTGAAGCAAAATGCGGCACACGGCCTCGCGCACCGCACGGTCGGCATGCTCCGCCTCAGCGAGTACTGGGCGTTCGGAACGATTGCCCAGGGCCACGAGCGCATTTTCCGCGACTCGAGCGTCCTGGGGTAGGAGTTTTACGGCTTCTCTCACGGCGATGTCGGGAGAGAGTGCCGACAGGATCTCGAAGAGTTCCGGCAGGTTTGCGTTCTCTTCCCGCATTTTGGCAAGAATCTCCGGCGCTTCTGCTGAAGTTCCCCATTTCGCTAAGCACTGGCTTACTCCTGGCGGGCGGCCTGGTTGGTCGAGGAGTTTCATGAGCTCATTGGCAATTTCCTCTCGGCGGGCAATCGGCTCCAAGATTCCCAGGCACGCGATCGCGTGTAATTGGCGATGTGGATCGCCTGACCGCAATTCCCCCAGAAAATGCCCCGCTCGTTTTTCGAAAGCCTGGGAGCGCGTGGGCAACGGGTAGGAAACCTTGATGAGGAGCGTGTTGTTCCCTTGCCAACTGGCAGTGCCAAATCGAATTTCCCGAATCATTGCCTGAACGTCTGGGACTGGGCCAATCGCAAAGCGTTCGTCGATGATTCTCCGGCCGGTTGCAGAATCGAACCCTTCGCGATAATTCCCGTGGCTGGTTTTCGCGGTCGGCACGCAATCCTTCACGAGCTCGCACAGCAGGAGATAATCTTCGCGTGATTTCGATCCTTCCAGTTTCACATCGAGCAGCGGCACGCTCCCTGCCAGAGCCGATGCCGCAGGGATACCGGGTCCGGATAGTGTAATCTCCGGTGGATGTCGCCAGAAACTGAGCCAACCAAAAAAGAGCATGGCGGTAAGTGCGGCACCCGAAATCGCAAGTCCCAAAGGGGGTCGTCTGCGTTGCGACCACAGCACCATGCCACTTCCAGCCACAACGGCAACAACCAAGACGATCCACTGCGCGGATCCGAGCGCCCGAAGCCGATGCAATTGCAATCCGAAGGTCGGCAGCAATAACCCCATCAGTCCGAGCACGATTACGCCCAGCCCATATTGAAACAGCTTGGCATCCCAAGGACTGACGGAGTCATCTGGCGACTCGCGGATCGGTACGGTCATTGTAGGAATCCTTGCGAGTGCGTGACCGAGCCATTGGCGCGCGATGAACTTACGTCTTTAACTCAAGCACGGTTCAGGCGACTCGGATTGCACTGGAGAATAAGCTACTACTCGGCGCAGAAGATTGAAAGTCACGTCCCGAATCTATTGTACCACTCTCACTCTGGAACTGTCCGGAAGTAGTGTCAGGCGTGGCTTCCTTGGCCCCGGCGAGCTGCCCCCGGAGATTGCGGGGTTCTTGTCACGGATAAGAAAAGGTGTCAGGAACCAATACATATAAAGGTTCCTGACACCTTTGTATCCATCCCGGCTCATCAAGTCGATTAAGCGGATTTGAACCGCTTGAGCCTTGATTAGCGGTGGAATTCAATCGGCATGCTGCCGCCATCACGCCCACGCAAAGCCGTGGGCGTGCAACCCGAGGGAAGTTCGAGAAGCGCGAGTTTCTTACTCCGCGGCCGGCTGGCTGCGGGTGGCGTCGCGGATGGCGTTGGGGTCTTGGTTCAGGTCGTTGAGGGTTTCGACGATGCGGTCGGTGCTCACGGTGAGCTGGTCATTGGCGTTGAGCGGGTTGGTCTCCGGGTTGAAGAAGTCCGACAGCTGCAGGAACGCGGGGGACATCAGCAGGATGAGGACGGCTGGGGCGAAGCAGAACATCAGCGGGAATGTGAGCAATACCGGGGTCCGGTTGGCCCGCAGGGTGGCGAGCTGTTTGCGGGTTGTGCGAAAGTGGTCCGCCTGATCACGGAGCGAGCCGGAGAGGGAGGAGCCGAGGAAGTCGCCGCGGGTGAGGATGGTGGCGACCTGTCGGACTTCAGGGGTATCCAGGCGATTGGCCCATTCGGAGAGGGCCATCCGCATGCTGTGGACTTCCGTCTGCTTCTTCAT
>CAYUJE010000220.1:0-11529 GCA_964444865.1 uncultured Pirellulaceae bacterium
TTTGTACGCGTGGGGGGACTCTCTGCATTCGGGCTCTCGCTGCCGACTTTGTTGCAAATGCCAAGTGCGCAAGGCGAGGAAGCAGCTCGCGGGAAAGCCCGGTCCTGCATCCTGATTTGGCTCGACGGCGGGCCGAGTCATTTGGAGACGTTCGACCTCAAGCCGGATGCCCCGGCGGAAGTTCGAGGGCCGTTTGCCGCCATTCCCACCACAGTGGAGGGAATTCAGATTTGCGAGCATCTGCCCAAACTGGCCCAGCGGATGCAGCAAGCCGCCATCATTCGCTCGATGACTTCGCCGCTGGGTGAGCATAACCTGGGAACCCACTACTTGATGACCGGCTATGCGCCGACGCCGGCAATTGAGTATCCGGCTGTCGGCAGCGTAGTGGGGCATTTGCGCGGCGAAGGTGCCGTGCTGCCACCACACATTGCCGTTCCGGATTTCCGCGTCGGCGGCCGCAATCTGAGCGGCAATGGTTATCTGCCGGCCAGTGCCCGGCCGTTCTCGCTGAATAGCGATCCGGCCCGCCCCGATTTTCAGGTGCCGGACCTCGATTTCTATCCCGGCATCGGGGTGGACCGTATCGACCGCCGGCGCGATTATCTCGCCGCGCTGGACCGCCTGAGCCGCGAAGCGGACGCGCAGAAGAGTCCCCCGAAACAGTTTGAGCAAGCCTATCGGCTGCTGACTTCGACGGGAGCGAAGCGAGCGTTCAACTTGAACGAGGAGAAGCCGCAAACGCGCGCTGCGTATGGTCCGCGGAGCATCGGGCAGAGTTGTCTACTCGCCCGTCGGCTGGTGGAGCAGGGGGTGCCGTTTGTTACTGTGAATAATCCGGGCTGGGACACGCACCAGAATCTCGATACGCAGTTGCGGGCCGGCTATACCGGGGCGAAGGTCGGCGTCGGCCTGATTCCGTCGCTCGATCTGGCGATTTCCGCATTGATCGATGATTTGAGCGAGCGTGGCTTGCTCGCTTCCACCCTGATTGTGGTGATGGGGGAATTCGGCCGCACTCCCAAGCTCAATACTTCCGCCGGCCGCGACCATTGGCCGCGCGTGTTCAGCGTGTTGCTGGCGGGGGGGGGCATCCAGGGTGGCCAGGTGGTCGGTTCCAGCGACAAGACGGGCGAAAGTCCCGACCGGCAGCCCGTCACACCCGCCGATCTGGCCGCCACGATTTTTACGCTGCTGGGCCTCGACCCGCTCCGCAATTTGCAAACCGCCGACGGACGCCCCATCCATCTCAGCCGCGACGGCCAGGCGATTAAGCAGCTGGTGGGGTAAGATTCGGCCGCACTACGGCAGCTGGTAATTCCCCAAGAAGGTATTGATGCTGTCCGACGATTCACTTCCCGGCGGAACCGTGCAGGAAAGTTGAAAGACGGTATCGCCGCTGACAATGATTCGCAGATACTTCCGAACGGGCTTGCTCTCCTCGGTCCCTCGCAGAATGGCATCGCAGACCAGCCTGCCGTCCACGGTGGCGTTCTTGGAACCTTCAATCATGCCTTCTTCCATTTCGCGGGCCCGCACTCGGAGAAGTGACTCATAGGCAGCCCCTTCTCCTCCTTCGGGAATCCCGTACGAGCGAATCTCGCGGGAGGCTTCGTAAACGTGCCCGTTCTGAGTGAGCGTCAAAAGGAACATCGTGCTGTCTCCTGCCGTTGCCTGAATCATTCGCTCCAGGATCGTTGGCGACGTAGGAAAAGCAGCACTGAATCCTCCCGTGGGATGATCATAAAAATTCCAGCCGGAAGGGAGATTTCCCCTGGGGGGCGTACGATTGATCGGTTTCGCGGCTGAGGGGGACTTCGCAGCGGGGGAGATCGCCGTTGCCGCAGGCCCCGATGGAATGGATGCGGAAGGAACGGGCCGCGCCATCACGGGAGGAGGCTGCGTTACCGCGGGGGTCTCAATCACCCGCCTCTCCTGAGGCTCCGGTATTTTCGTCGAAGCCAAAGGAGGGGCTCCCTTGAGATACCAGACAATTCCCGCGGAAAGCCCCAGAACCACCACGAAAATGACGAGAGCCGCCGCCACAAAGGTCGCAATGGATGCCGCGGCTTCGTTGCTTTCGTGGGAGACCGCGGGGCGTTGCCGGGGAATATAAACTGGCCCGGTTTCGACAACGGGGGTCGGCACGGCAATGGGGCTGCGGCAGGCGGGGCATTGCACCACCTTTCCCGCCAGCCAGGCGTCGGCTTCAAAAGCCTGTCCGCAGCGACAGGCGACGACGATACCCACGTGAACATCTCCCAGGAAGAATGTGACGGCGGACGAGCCCGCCGACCCTTTCATCCTAACGCAACCACTTGACCCAGTGCGAGAGGAAAACGATCAAAGCAATCCGCTTCCCGCTTCGGCCAGGGCCTTGTCGACGCTCAGCGGATCGACCCGGCGGCAGCATTCGATGAGTTGGTCGGCGACTTCCAGAAGGTCGGATTTCCAATCCGCCGCAACGGGGTCGGGAGGAGTTTTCGCTTCTGCGTCATTAGAGCTTAGGGAAGTGGTGGCAGCGAAAACCCCTCCCGACCCCTTCTCTGGCTCAAGCTGCGCCAACTCCTTGAGTAGCAAGATCAACCGCAAGAGATGGCGGAAGATAATCCCTTCCTGCTTTTGCAAGCCGCAAGCGGCGACGTACTTATCGAATTGGCCGCCGAATTGCAGCACTTCGGCGGCACAGCGGACGGGAACCGTGTTGAGCGAATGAACGCCGGGATAGGTAGCATCAAACAGTCGCCGCAATTTGTCAGCGAGCGTGAGGATGCGGATCCGCTCCTCCGGCGGCAGATCGCGCTGGGCCCGGATTTCGTCGTCGGAAAGGGCCTCTCCCAATTCCTGAGCCGTCGCCAGACCCATCGTGAGCAGCTTGGGATCGAGCTTGGTCATAGCCAGCGGGCCTGGCGGCAAATCCTGCGGCCAGGGAACGCGGACATGCTTGGCGACTGAACCCGGCATTTCCAGCACGCTCTCGATGGCTTGCAAGCGCTCTTCACGATCGGCAATGCCTAGCTCATTGATCAGATACAGACCATACAGCGGATTCACGCCGCGGAGCAGCAGCAGTTTGGCGAGTTCGGGAGTGGGGACCGCGCGGGTGGCGCGGTAGGAGGGGGCTAGGGACTGGGGGCTGGGGGCTGGGGATTCAGCATTCGGATTTCGGATTTCGGATTTGGGATTTTGGTCCGCCCGCAGCTCCTGGAGCGCCGCTTCCATCAGCCGCTCTGTCTCCGTTTTTTTCCGCGGCTGCTCGGCTTGTCCCTCGCTTGCGCGTCGGGCTTGTGTTCCTGACTCCTGACCACTGACTCCTGACTCCTGTCGCGGCGGTGGCGGCTCCAGCGTGACGTAGCCGCCGGCCCAGAGCGTGAGCAGCATTTCGTCGAGTTCCTTCTGGCCGTTGACGATGCCCTTTCCTTCCATCAGCCGCCGCGAGACCAGCTTGCGAATTGGTTCCACTTCCGGCGACACATCGAGCATGAAGGCGAGGAGCCGCCAGGGGATGGGCCCTTTGCTGGCGAGCTTGCCCGGCGGCGCGGTCCGGAGCTTTTGAAAATTGGCTTCCGTCCAATACTGCTCCGTCTGCCGCCTGGTCGGCATTTTTCGTTTCAAGTCTTTCTTGGCCCGCAGCAGGCCGAGGTCCTTGGTGTCCTCGGGAATCTGGTCGAACTTTTCCCGCCAGCGGGCGATCTTTACGTCGTCCTCATGAGCCAGGGCGAAGACGAAGCCTTCTGTGTCGAACTGCGGCCTGCCTGCCCGGCCGAAGATTTGGTGGGCGCTCGAAGGGTCGATGACTTTCATCTCGCCGGGCTTTCCCTTGAGAAGCGTCGGCATCACCACGCTGCGGGCGGGAAGGTTGATGCCGGCGGCCAGCGTTTCGGTGCAGACGCAGACGGAAAGCAGCTTTTGCTGAAACAGCTCCTCCACAATGCGGCGATATTTGGGGAGCACGCCGGCATGATGGACGCCGACGCCCCGCTGCAGAATCTGTTTGAGCTTCGGCCCGGCTCCTTTCGACCAGTCGTGAGCGGAAAGCGCCTCTACCAGCTTTCCCTGCTGCCCTTCGGCGAGCAGCGTCTTTCCCTTGAGTTGCTCCGCCACCTCCCAGCAGCGGTCCCGATTGAAGCAGAATATCAGAGCCGGCGTGTGCCGGCCTTCTTCCCCTCCTTCGGCCATTTTTTCGATCTGTTCGTTGAGGAGCAAGTCACCGACCCATTGAAAATGGAGCGGCACTTTTCGCTCCCGCCCTTCCACCAGTTCGATGCTCCGTTTGTGGCTCGCTTGCAACCACTGGCGAAACTCGAACGCATTGCCGACGGTCGCCGATAGCAACAGCAGCCGCACATGAGGTGGCAGCATGCCGAGGGCCAGTTCCCAGACGATCCCCCGCTCCACGTCGGCAAAGTTGTGAAACTCGTCCATGACGACGGCCGAGACATCTTCAAACCCAAAGGCATCCTTGTGGAGCAACCGGTTGAGGAGAATTTCGGCTACGACGACGAGAATGGGCGCATCGGGATTCACCCGCCGATTGCCGGTGACCAGCCCGACATCATCGGGATGAAAGCCCCAGCGAGCCGCGGCAGACTGCATCTCGGCGAACTTCTGCTCAGTCAGGGCGATGAGAGGCGTGGTGTAATAGGCTTTGGTGCCGGTGTGTAAGGCCTCGAACAGAGCCGCCTCGGCAATCAGCGTTTTGCCCGTTCCCGTCGGCGCGCAAACGAGCACCCCCTGGTCCGCCGTGAAGTACGTGAGGAGCGCCTCCTCCTGCACCGGGTAGGGAGGATACGGCAGCGAATCGAGATAGAGCGACGCAATTTGGTCGCGGGATTTGAGGGGGCTAATGAGAGCGGCTTTCGCGGAGGCTATAATGTTTCACTAACCCGAAGCGCCAGCGAGGAAGTCTGAAATACTTTCTTGCTGGCGCATCGGGTTAGTGGCGGGGTTCCTCATTATACGGAGTCGCTCATGTTCTGGCCGACCTTGCTCGTTGTGATTCTGGCGGCCGATGGCCCGCCGAAAGTCGATCAGCCGACCCTCTTCAACACGCCGAAGGCGGATGCGGTGGTCTCCGCGATGCAGATTTTTCCCGCGGACAACCCGTGGAACGCCGACGTTTCCCGGTGGCCGGTTCACAAGAACTCCGCCGCGATCGTTGCTTCCATCGGCAACGACAAGCCGCTCCGTTGCAACAGCGACATGGGTTACATCCTGGTCCCTTCCAACCAAAAACGGATTGATGTGAAACTGGTTGAGTATCCCGACGAATCCGACAAAGGGCCGTTTCCTCTCCCAGACGGCATCACCATTGAAGGATGGCCCAAGAGCTACACAACCGACCGGGGAGCGAAAACGCCGCCGCCGCTGGAAGATATTCAGCGCGATAAGGCCGGTGAAGGTGGGGACCGCCATGCCATCGTCGTCGACCCCGGCAAAATGATGCTCTACGAGTTCTATCAGCTCAAAAAGACCGACGCCGGCTGGCAGTGTGCCTGTTCGGCCATCTTCGATCTGCAGAGCAACAAACTTCGCCCCGACGGCTGGACCAGCACCGATGCCGCCGGGCTCCCCCTCTTTCCCGCCATCATTCGCTATGACGAATTGCAAAAGGGAATGGTCAACCATGCCATGCGGGTGACCGTGAAAAATTCCCGCCGGGCCTACGTCGCTCCCGCCACCCACTTCGCCAGCCGCAAGACCGACGAAAACCTGCCCCGCATGGGGGAACGGCTGCGGCTGAAGGCCGATTTCGACATCAGCGGCTTCTCGAAAGAAGTGCAGGCCATCCTCAAGGGACTGAAAAAGCACGGCATGCTCGTCGCCGACAACGGCATCGACTGGGCCCTCTCCTCCGCCCCCGATGAACGAATCCCCTCGCTCCACGAAGAGCTCCGCAAAGTAAAGGGCTCGGCCTTTGAGGTGGTGGAGATGCCGAAACGGTAATACGGAAATCTGCCTCCACCCGAGCTAGTTTCGGTGGAGCGATGAACGCAGCATCTTTAGTTTACGATCATGTCGTTTTCTTCCGTGGAGACGGACCATCTCCCCAGGCCGCCCGGCTCGCCTCGTTGGCAAGCTCGCCTGCGCGGCGCGCGTCCTCCAGCGACTCCTTGTGCCGCTCGGCCTTCTCTTCCGGCGTCAGCGCCGGAGGATGCAGCCGCCGATGTTCCACCAGCCAGGCCGCGGCGCGTGGCGCAGAGCAGCCTATCGAGGGTGATAGAACTTTGTGCCGTTTTGACGAATGCGAAGTTGCAAGCTGTTTTGCAGCGAGGACTTGGGACGAATGAACGGGGCGCGAGGGAAGCGAAAAAGTCGTTATAAAAGGGTGAATCAGGGCCAGTTATTCACGGCCGGTGGCTGGCGCAAGGTCAGTAAAATCAATGACTTACGCACGGATACTTAGGGTGTTGTGAAGCAAAACAGGCCCTTTTTGGGCCAAAATGGATCAACTGGACCGACCTTAAGCCTCGAAAAATCGAGGAGTTACGGCGAGTCTCTGGGTGCGAAGAAGGGAACCGAGAAATATCAATCAGAAGGAGAGGGGCGGGGCCTCACCGCGGCGGTCAGACGAGGCGGAGCCTCGGAGGCGGGCGTTTCCAGGGAGACCCTGGGAACGAGGTGACCTTTCGCGGAACGAAAGGCGACAATCCCAGTTCCGGATTGGGTATAATGGGAGAAGAGCCGCGCTCTCCCCGCCTGATGCAGTTTCTGCCCCTCCTTCCAATAGTCCCGCCATGTCTCGTCTGCACCTGTTATCGACTCTTGCGCTGCTGGCTTGTTTTTCGCCGTGCGCGTGGGGGGACGAGAAGCCGCCGACCCCCGAGCAGGAGCAGTTTTTTGAGAAGAGCGTGCGACCGGTGCTGGTGGCGAACTGCTTTGAATGTCATGCCGACAAAAAGCAGGAATCGAACTTTCGCGTCGACAGCCGGGCTGCATTGTTGGAAGGGGGAGCGAGCGGACAACGGGGGGCAGTAGCCGGCCAGCCGGATAAGAGCCTCTTGGTGAAGGCCATTCATCATGTTGGCGACATCAAGATGCCGCCGGAGAAGAAGCTGGCGGATACGGAGATTGCCGCGCTTTCCAAATGGGTGGAGATGGGGTTGCCATGGCCGAAGTCCTCGGAAAGCGCGAAACCGCAAACGATGGAACAGCGGGCCGTGGACGCCAGGAAATCGTTGTGGTCGCTGCAACCAGTGAATCGCCCGGCGATTCCCGCCGTTAGTAAGGTGGAGTGGTTGCATACTCCTGTGGATGCGTTCGTTCTGGCACGACTCGACGGGGCCAAACTTACGCCTTCGCCCGAAGTGGATCGCCGCACTCTGATTCGCCGGGCCAGTTTTGATTTGCTCGGCCTGCCGCCGACGCCGGAAGAAGTGCTTGAATTCGTGAAGGATGCGTCACCGGACGCCTATGAGAAACTGATCGACCGGCTGCTGGCTTCGCCCCGTTATGGGGAGCGGTGGGGGCGGCACTGGCTGGATGTGGCCCGCTATGGCGATACCAAGGGATATGCCTTCATGCAGGAGCGGAAGTATCCGTTCTCTTACACGTATCGCGATTATGTGATTGGAGCGTTCAACAAAGATTTGCCCTATGACCGGTTCATCGTGGAGCAGCTTGCCGCGGACCGGTTGCCGCTGGGAGAGGACAAGACCCCGCTGGCGGCGATGGGGTTTTTGACGACCGGGCGGAAATTCAACAACCATCTCGACGACATGGACGATCAGATCGATGTGGTGGGGCGCGGACTGCTGGCCATGACGGTGGCCTGTGCCCGCTGCCACGACCATAAGTACGATGCGATTCCGACCGAAGATTACTATTCCCTTTACGGCGTTTTCGACAGCAGCCAGCAGCCGGCGGAATTGCCGCTGATTGGAGAAACGAAGCAGTCGCAGGAGTATCAGGCTTTTGAGAAGGAACTGGCCGCCAAAGAAAAGGAGATGACCGATTTCGACGCCAAGGTGCATGCCACCTTGGTCGAGAAGACCCGCAAGCAGCCGGCGGATTATCTGACGCGGGCCCTGTTTGAAGAGAACGAGCTACAGGTCTTCAAAGCCCTGGCGTTCCTTTCCGACAACGCCAAGGACTTGCGGCGGAAGCTCATCGACCGCTGGCGCGACTATCTGAAGCAGCATGCCAAGCCGGAGAATGCGGCGCTCGGCTTGTGGTGGGAGTTGGCGGCGCTGCCTGCGGAGGGATTTGAAGAGAAGGCCGCGGCGGTTGTGGCGAAATGGCAGGGAATGCCGGACGGCAGTGGCGCGGGGCAGCGCAATCCGCGCGTGAAAAGGGCCTTTGCGGCAGATGCATTGAAGATTAAGCCGGACGTTGCTCGGATTTATGGCAAGGTGCTGGCCGAGGCGCACGACGAGTGGCTCAAGGCCGGCGGCAACGACGAAGCCTTCGGCAAACTGCCGGAGGAGGTGCGGCAATTGGCGCAAATCATCGCCGGTAAGGATTCCCCCACGAATGTTCCGCTGGCGGAAATCCAGCAATACTTCAGCCGCGATGAACGGCAGAAGCGGAATGAGATCAAGCGGAAGGTTGAATCGTTCCAGGCCGATTGGCCGGTCTCTGCGCCGCGGGCGATGGTGCTCAATGATACGCCGACGCCGCACGAGCCGCGTGTTCTCATCCGCGGCAATCCGGGCCGCCCGGGCAAGCAAGTGCCGCGGCAGTTCCTGCTTGTGGTCGCGGGTGAGGAGCGATCACCCTTCAAGGAAGGGAACAGCGGCCGCTTGGATTTGGCGAACAGCATTATTTCTGTGGAGAACCCGCTCACTCGCCGGGTCATTGCCAATCGTATGTGGATGCATCACTTTGGCGAGCCGCTGGTGACGACGCCCAGCGATTTTGGCATTCGCAGTGATCCACCCAGTCATCCGGCGCTGCTCGACTATCTGGCTTCGTCGCTGCTGGACAGCGGCTGGTCGTTGAAGAGTCTGCATCGCAAGCTGCTCCTTTCCAATACCTATCGCCAGAGCAGCGTGGATCGGCCCGACTGCCGGGCGACGGATCCGGAGAATCGGCTGCTGTGGAGAATGAACCGCCGCCGCTTGGAACTGGAAGCGACTCGGGACATGCTGTTGGCGGCTGCCGAGCGGCTCGATACACAAATGGGAGGACGCCCCGTCGATTTGACGGCAGCCAACTATTCCCGCCGCCGCGCGGTTTACGGCTTCATCGATCGGCAGGACTTGCCCGGCATGTTTCGCGTGTTTGATATCGCCAGCCCCGACCAAAGCGCCGCCCGCCGCACCCGCACGACCGTCCCTCAGCAGGCCCTGTTCCTGATGAACAGCCCGTTCGTCGTCGACCAGTCCCGCGCTCTGGCTGCCCGCTCCGATGTCGCCGGCCTTTCCGATCCATCCGCTCGCATCACCCGCCTGTACGAAATCCTCTTCTCCCGCCAGCCGCTGCCGGACGAAGTGGAAATAGGGCGCCAGTTCATCGAATCCGCCGGCAACGCCGTGGCGGACAGCAGCGTGCGACTCTCCCCTTGGGAGCAGTACTGCCAACTTTTGCTGCTGACGAATGAGGGGATGTATATTGATTGATGGTTAATCGTTGCGAATTTGTCGATGCCACTTCCTGAATTTAACGAGGTTGGAAACCTACCAGCGGGCGTGTAAGAGATCACGCTTGACGAACTGTTCGTCCGTTTTGAAGGGCCGAGCCAACAACGCCGTTCTGTTTCGGATCGGCTCAAGAGGATTCTCGACCTTGCGAAGTCGACGAATAGGCTGAACAGCGTTCTGATTTTTGGGAGTTATGTCACGAACAAAGCAGATCCGAACGATGTTGACATGATTCTGATTATGCAAGATGACTTTCGGCCTGAGACTCTCCCAGATGATGTGAGTGTTTTATTCGATCATTCGAGAGCCAAAGCGGAATTCGGTGCGGACGTGTTTTGGATTCGACCCGGATTATTGATTTTGGATACGCTTGATGCTTTCAAGCAGCGATGGCGGTTGACTCGTGAGGGTGACTATCGAGGAATTGTTGAGGTGCAGCCATGATTCAAAACGATCGTGACTTGTCAGTGACGCAGGAACGCGTTGCGGATTTCCAAAGGATTGTCTCGCAACTCCGCGCAAAAGCCCGGCCGGAAGAATTTGCGATGGTCGCCAGCGGTTATTTGTCGGAGATCGAGACGATGCAGAAAGATATCCTGGCTTACCTGAGTCGACATCCAAGCCAGATGCCTGCTCCCGTTGTGTCGACTCGTTAGCTGAAAGTTGATTCTCATGAACGACACTCGCCAATCACTTAATTGCTCCCTCACCCGCCGCGAACTCCTCCGCCGCTCCGGCATGGGCCTCGGCATGCTCGGCTTGGCCGGAGTGCTGCAGCAGGGTGGCTTGCTTGGTGCCGACAGCGCGCTAACCGGCGGCAAATCGGGCGACGAAACCGCCGGCTATCAAAATCCACTGGCGGAGCGCAAGCCGCAATTCCCGACGAAGGCCAAGCGGGTAATCCACCTGTTCATGAACGGCGGCCCGAGCCACGTGGACACGTTTGACCCCAAGCCGTCACTGGAGAAATACGCCGGCAAGCCGCTGCCGACGCAGAACCTGGCGACCGAAAGGAAGACCGGGGCAGCCTTCCCTTCGCCTTTCAAATTCCAGAAATACGGCCAGAGCGGCATCGAAGTCAGTGAGCTGTTCCAGCACACGGCCAAGCACATCGACGACATCGCCGTCATCCGCTCGATGCACGCTGATGTCCCCAACCACGAGCCGTCGCTCCTCCTGATGAACTGCGGCGACTCGCGCCTGGTGCGGCCGAGCATGGGTTCGTGGCTCACCTACGGCCTGGGCACCGAGAATCTCAATCTTCCCGGATTTGTGGCGATGGTCCCTGGCGGGTATCCAATTCAGGAGACGCAGAACTGGCAGGGGGCATTTCTGCCCGGCGTTTTTCAGGGGACGTACGTCAACACGGAGCACCGCACGGTCGAGAAGCTCGTCGAGAACATCAAGAGCAACTACCTCTCGCAATCCGCCCAGCGGCGGCAGCTCGATGTGCTGGCAGCCCTCAACAAGAAGCATGCCGAGGCCCGCGGTGGCGATCCCGCCCTCGATGCCCGCATTCACTCCTTCGAACTCGCCTACCGCATGCAGCAGGAAGCGGCCGAAGCGTTCGACGTCAACCGCGAGCCCAAGCACGTGCTGGAAGCCTATGGCAACGGGACGCAGGCTCGGCAAATCCTCATCGCCCGCCGGCTCATCGAGCGAGGGGTCCGCTTCGTGCAAGTCTGGCACGGCCAAGGCCAGCCGTGGGACAATCATGACGACATCGAGGTCAACCACCGCAACCTGGCCGGCCAGTGCGACAAAGCGATCGGAGCTCTCATCACCGACCTCAAGCGGCTCGGGCTCTTCGAGGAAACGCTGATCCTCTGGGGAGGCGAGTTCGGCCGCACTCCCACCGTCGAACTGCCGCAAGCCGGGGCCAACGCGGGCAAAATCAACGGCCGCGACCACAACCACTGGGGCTTCACCTGCTGGCTGGCCGGCGGCG
>CAYUJE010000221.1:0-11427 GCA_964444865.1 uncultured Pirellulaceae bacterium
CGAGGAAACCGGGATGTCCGGGGGAACCGTAAGGGGGATGACCGGCCCGCGGCGAGAGGCCGACGAACGGAGGAATGCCCGGCGTGGTGGCCCCTTGCAGCTTGGACAGCGTGGAACCAAGCGACGGCCAGCCTCCCGGCGGCTGGCGCTCGAAGGAGCGGCCGGTGTAGCAGATGAACGAGTCGTGGCTGCCGTTGGGAGAGCCGACCATCGTGCGAATCGGGACCAGCTTGTCCATGATCTTCGCCAGCCGGGGCATGTGCTCGCAGATTTGAATGCCGGGGACGCTGGTTTCAATCGGCTGGAACTCGCCACGGATTTCCGCGGGGGCGTCCATCTTCAGATCGAACATGTCCTGATGCGGCGGAGCCCCGCAGAGGTAAATCATGATGACCGCTTTGCGAGACTTCCCCAGGCCGGCCTTCGCTTCCGCCCGGAGCAAATCCGGCAGAGCGAGCCCGCCGATGCCGAGGGCTCCAACGGTAAGCATTTCGCGGCGGGAAAGTCCGCTGCAGAGTTTCTGGGGCTGTCCGTAGATCGAAAGCATCATTCACTCGCGTCAATTCGAGGGGGATTCCAGCGTTTGTCCTTGGTCTTTTATCGACCTATTGATTGTATCAACATTCGTTGATGTTTCCAACTCCTTTAGATTGCCTTTACGCCGCCTTACAATCGCGATAGTCGCAACCCACCATTGGTGCAAGGGATCAACATTCTTTCCATGAGAAGCGAGGTGCCCCATGCGTATCGCCCACTGTCAGTTCGAACCCAAGAGCGGGGACTTTGATTTCAACCTGGCCAAGGTGGCCGAAGGACTCAAATCGGCCGAAGAGGACCGGGCGGAGATTGTCACATTTCCGGAGTGTTTTCTCACGGGCTATCAGAATGACGCCGAGCGGGCGAGGAAACATGCGTTTGCCGCGGGCTCTCCGCAGATGATGGGGCTTCTCGACCTGACGGCAAAGTTCGATCCCACGGTGATCGTCGGCTTCAACGAGATTCGCGGCGACGACCTCTACAACACCTGCGCGATCGCCCACAAAGGGCACCTGCTGGGAACCTACAGCAAGTGTGCGGCCTACATGCCGTTCCACAAGCAGGGGCGAGACTTTCCCGTCTTTGAGCGGGAGACGCGCAAGGATGGCAAAGTAAAGTTCGGCGTCATCATCTGTGCCGACGGCGGCTACATCGAGCCGGCCCGCATCCTGGCGGCCAAGGGGGCCCGCGTCGTCTTCGCCCCGCACTACAACTACATCAATGCCGCCGGGCTCATCGGCCACTTCATGAAGGTCCGAGCCGACCACACCGCCCGCGCCGTGGAGAACAGCATTTTCTTTGTCCGCGGAAACAACGTCACCGTGGGCAAGGAAAGCAGCATCCAGGGAATTGAAGGGGTCGGCTACGGCGACAGCTATGTCGTTGACCCGCACGGCGAAATCCTGGCCCGGACCCGCCGCCATGTGGAAGACATTCTGCTCTGCGATATCGACGCCAATAATCCCAAATACATTGACCGGAATTGGAAGCTGGGGCGGTCGTTGTGGAGTGCGAAGGAATTTGGACCGTACCTGGAAGCCGCGATGCGGGAAGCGGGGATTAAGAGGGAATGAGCCACGGATGAAACACGGAAGGGAACATGCTCAATGCTCAATGTGCTCTTACCCCACTTTTGGCATTGAGCATTTCGCATTGAACATCTCTTTCCTTCCACCCTGCGTCCCGTCCTCACAGTCCCTTCCTCGCCATTTCGATTTCCGTCTTGAGCGGACCACGCAGTGACGCATCTTTGAGTTGGTCGGCCAGGCTGTCCGCTTTCGACAGGAACTTGTTGGCAGACACCTTTTGTGTTGCTTCCTTGAGCTTTTTGGCAAGGTGCAGGTAGGCATAAGCCTTGCCGTCATTGGATTCGACTTTATCCGCCTCCTTCTCCGCCTCGTCAAAAACGGCCTGGGACTCGGCGGCTTTCTGCATCTTATGGAGTTGAGCAGCGACCTCGGCGAGCGTATCCGATTTCTCCTTCGCGCCAGCCTGCGAGCGGGCATATTCCAACGCCTTATCCGTCATCCGTTTGGCATCTTCCTCTTTGGGAAGCTTGGAATAGGTAGTGGCGATGGTGGCCAGAGCACTCGCTTTGATCGTCGGATTGACAATCGCTTCGGCGGCGGTCTCAGCTTTTTGCAAATACTCGGCACCCAGTTCGGGGTTCTTCAGATAAGTTCCCGTGTTGGCGGCGAGCGATGTAAGCGGGGCGATTTTGGCGTCGGCATCCTTGATCTCGTCGGCGGCGGAGGCAGCCGCGTTAAATAGCGGCTTGGCATCCGACATTCTTTCCAAGCGGCAATAGGCGGCGGCGACGATGATAAGGCTAGTCGCTCGGCTGGAAGGATTGGTCACCTCCTTGGCGGCCACTGCGGCAGTAGCGAGCGAGGTTTGGGCCGCCAGACCGTCCCCCACCTTGTTTTGCCTTTCTGCAACTTTAGTCAGTTCGTGAGCGCGGCGCACCGGATCGGGCAATTTGAGTGCGGCCTTGTATTGCTCGGCAACTGACTTTTGCTTCGGTCCGGAACTGCCACCGCAGCCCAGGGCCAGGGGCACCAAGAACAGCACTGCGAACCACGGATAAAGCGAGGATGAACACGGATGCTTTACAGGAACCGTTCTCGCGCTGGGAGTGTCCATTTTTCTGTCGTCCATATTTCTGTCGATCTGCTGATGCAAACAAGTTCGGAGCTAAAACACCAACTCGCTCTGGCGAAGTCTTTCTTCCGCAATGGCCATCAGGGCGTCCTCCGCGGCTTCGTCGGCCGCTTCGTAAGTGACGCTGAACCGCAGGAAGGGGCCGGCGTCGTCCCACGGCACGGTGACAATCGACTGCTGCGTAATGAGGTACTGGCTGGCGGCCTCGGCGTTTTCAAACTTCGCTCCGCCGGCCGCCCCCGTGGGAGACTTCGTATAGAGAAAATAGGTCCCCCCCGGCATCTTGCAATCAAAGCCGCAGCGGCTGAGCGCGGCGACCAGCTTCTTCAGCCGCCGCTCGTACTTGGTGCGGATGCGGACGGGGATGCTATCGTCGTCGAGGGCAAAGGCCGCGGCATTTTGAATTGCGCCGAACTGGCCACTGTCGGAGTTGTCCTTGACGTCGGCGAGGGCGCGGACAATCCGCTCGGCTCCGCAAACCCAGCCAATCCGCCAGCCGATCATGTCAAAGCCCTTGGAGAGCGAATGGATTTCCACCCCCACATCCATCGCCCCCGGTACGCTCAAAAAGCTGAGCGGTTTGCTGCCGTAGGTGAGCATCGCATGAGCGGCGTCCTGGGCAACGACAAACTTCCGTTCCTTGGCCATGGCGATGATCTTGGCGTAAAAATCCGCAGTCACCGTCTTTCCCGTGGGACTGTTGGGATAGTTGAGCACCAGCAGCTTTGTCTTTTCCCAAACGCTTTCAGGCACGGCGGCAAAGTCCGGCAGGAATTCGTTTTCCGCCAAAAGCGGCAGTCGATAGACGGAGCCGCCGTAGTATTTGGTGTGCGTTCCGGCAACTGGATAGCCGGGGACGGTCATCATGGTGACGTCGCCGAGGTTGATGAAGCAGGCGGGAAGCATCGCCAGGGCCGGTTTGCTGCCGATGCAGTGGTTGACCTGCGTGGTGGCGTCGAGCGTGACGCCGAAATTCCGCTGCATGAACCGGGCGGCTGCCTCCTTGAAGGCCGCGTTGCCGTTGTCCATGTAGCCGCGGTTTTCCGGGCGATTGATTTCCTCCGCCATCTTGCTGCGGACCCCCTCGGGAGCCATCGAATCGTTTTCGCCAATGCCAAAATCGACCAGTGACCGGTCGGGATAATCGGCCAATGCCTTCCGCTTGGCCCGTTTGATCTTTTCGAACTTATAAATCTCGGTCCCTTTGCCGTAATTGATGCCGCCAATACGGTCCGCAAAGAGAGACTGATAATAGGGGTCAGACATGAGGTTCTCGTGGGAACTAACCCGCAGCGAGAGCGCGGGAGCAGCGTTTATGGGACTCCCTCCCTTGCGCTGCGGGTCAGTGAAGCTTTAGGACAGGATAAAAACCGCCTCGTTCAGCCACTTTACCGCTTGTGGCAAACCTTCACAACGGGCCAGTTTTGGGGTTGGTTGGTGGGTGGCAGGTGAAATAGAATGGGCAATTCCAGCAGGCAGAAATTAGAAATCTCAAATCTCAAACAATAGGGAATCTGGAAGGTTCAAATTTTCAAATTCGTGGTTTACTGCTTTTTGCCCTTCTTCAATTTGAATTCGTTTGAGATTTTTGATTTGATCCACTTTCCGCTCACGGAGTGAGCGGCTCACTATGGAACGGAATCCGCCCCTCGAAGAATCTCCTCTTTCCAGGCCGCTTCAATGGCTGACGGAGCAGACCCTTCGTGCGCCAGGCATCGTGGTTGGTGGAGCGCTTCTGGTCACGCTGCTGGCGGTGCTTGTCACGGCGAATGGGCTCCGCTTTAAAACAAGTCGCCTCGACTTGCTCAACCCGAACAGCAGCTACAACCAGCGGTGGCTCAGGCACATCGCCGAGTTTGACGAGCGAGAGGATGCAGTCATTGTGGTGAGGGGAAAGGACCCAGTCACCGTGGCCACTACCTTGGAAGATCTGGCGGCAAAACTTCGCCAGCAGGATCTGCTGTTTGAATCCATCTTCTACAAGCGGCAGCTCGATACCATCCGCTCCAAGGGGCTTCACTTCCTCCCGGAAAGAGATCTGCAAAACCTCGAGATCCAGGTAACACAAATCAATTCCCTGGCGGAAGCGACCGGCGGGCTGTTCGACCCATCCGCTGCGCTGGTCAGACTCAACGATCAATTGGAGCAAGGCCCTCTGCCGCCGAAGGCTCGTGGAGAATTGGAGCAGAAGTATGGCAAGCTCATTGAGCTGCTGATCGGCGGACAGGTGCCAGGGGACAGGAATCAGGGGACAGGAGTCAGGGGGCAGGAGACGGAAAAACAACTTGCCCGTTTTCAGGAACTGGAATCGCGCTATCTCACTGCCGAAGAAGGCCGCCTGGGCTTCCTGCTTCTTCGCTTCAAGAATGTGCCAAGTGAGTTTGCCCGCGGCAGCGCGGCAGTGATCGCCTTGCGAAAAACCATTGCCGCCGAGGGCACCGCCCATCCGGACGCCTGGATCGGTCTCACCGGAATGCCCGTGATTGAATACGACGAGATGCAGGCGAGCCAGGCGGACATGGTCTGGACCAACGTGCTTAGCTTGCTGGGAGTGGTGCTCCTGTTTGTCGCCGGCTACGGAGGCATCCGGCACGCCATGCTTGCCTGCGGAGTACTGCTCCTGGGGATGGCCTGGTCGTTTGCATTCGTCACGCTGGTGGTGGGGCACCTCAATATCCTCAGTGCGGCTTTCGCGGTCATTTTGATTGGCCTGGGAATTGATTTCGGAATTCACTATGTCTCTAGTTACCTTCGGCTGCGGAAGCTCGGTCATGGCTGCCGCGAGGCACTGATCACGACAGCCGCGGATATCGGCCCGGGTGTAGTGACGGGTGGCGTCACCACGGCCGTGGCGTTTTTCATGGCGGGGCTGACAGAGTTCACCGGCGTGCGGGAACTGGGGATCATCGCGGGCGGGGGCATCTTGCTCTGTGTCCTCGCTTCCGTGGTCGTATTGCCGCCCCTCATCCTGCTTAGCGATGAGCGCCGGTCTGCTGCAGAACTTCCGGAAATTCTCCCCGCCGCTCAGTGGTTCAAATTCTCGCTGCAAAGGCCGCGGCTCATCATGGCCATTGGACTTGTCGTGTTTGGGGTTATTGCGGCCGGCTGGCAACATCTCCGCTACGACCACAATCTGCTCAATCTCCAACCCCGTCATGTGGAAAGCGTGGATATCGAGCGGGACATCTTCACGTCGTCGGACGACAGCGTCTGGTTCGCGGTATCCACCTGCAACACTCGAGAAGAACTCCGGGCGAAGAAAGCAAAGTTCGACGCTCTCCCCACCGTTGCCAAGACCGAGGAGATCGTTTCTCTCCTGGCCAATTCCTCCGCCGCCAAGCAGCGTTCGATTGCCGTCATCCACGACAACCTTGTGCGGCTGAAGGAAGCAACTCAGGGTCCGAATTCTTCGGCTTCCAAGGATCCGCCATCGTCCGGTGATCTTTCCGCACAAAACTCCCGCAGCCCTGATCTCGCTGCCGAGTTGTCACGCGCCTCGGTGCTGCTCTCCAAAAACCTGCCCTACGAAAATCCCACAGCCGCCAGGTTGAAGCAACTCGCACAGGGCATGACTCGAATGCCGCCAGAGCAGGCCCGCCAGCAAATGCAAGCTCTCTCCTCCCAAACCTCGCCGACATCGCTCGCTCCGCTCCTCGCCCTCATCGAATTCTCCGAGCCTACCCAGCCGACGCTTGCGGATATTCCCCGCGAACTTACGGACCGGTTTGTCGGTCAGACCGGAAAGCATCTGCTGCGGGTCTATGCCAAGGGAAACATCTGGGAGATGGACAAGCTTTCTCGTTTCGTTGCCGACGTGGAAAGGGTGGACCCCCAAATCACCGGCAGTCCGGTGCAGACCTTCTATGCCTCGCGGCACATGCAAAAGAGCTACATCCTGGCCGGCGTCTATGCGCTGCTCGCCGTCTTTGGCCTGCTCCTCATCGACTTCGGCAATATCAAGCACTCACTGCTCGCCATGGTGCCCCTCGCCCTGGGCTTCGTGCAAATGTGCGGTTTGCTCGGCTGGCTCGGCATCCCCTTCAATCCCGCCAACCTTATCGCCCTGCCGCTCATTTTGGGAATCGGCGTGGACGACGGCGTCCACCTCGTTCACGAATTCCGCCGCCAACGAGGACCCTTCCGCCTTACGGGCTCCACCGCCGTCGCCCTCATCCTCACCAGCACCACGACCATGGCCAGCTTTGGCAGCATGATCTTCGCCCGCCATCAGGGTCTCCGCAGCCTCGGCCAGGTCCTCACCATCGGCGTCCTCTGCTGTCTGGGAAGCTCCGTTGTTCTCTTTCCCGCCCTCTTGAGCTGGATGACGAGCAAAAGGAGCGCGGTCGAAGACGAAGTCGACGAGGTGCCCCCCGCGGAAGACACCCAGACCGACGAACCCTCCACTCCACAAATGGCTGCTGCTGCTTGACAACGCTTGCGGCAGCAACGGTCGATTTCGTCCCGGCCGGCAGGATAGCCGTTTGCCCTGTCGCAGTGCGTCGGGCCTCTTCCTCTTTCGTCCTCGGTGGCGCGGGCGTACTATTTAGTTCAAATCTCCCAGGTCACTTATCCAGAGAATTCCCATGCGTCTCTTCCTCTGCACACTCTTGTTCGTCCCTTTCTTCGCCACGTTTGCCTTTGCCGAAGACAAGCCGGCGGAGAAGTGGATCCAGCTTTTCAACGGCAAGGACTTGGAAGGCTGGACGCCGAAGATCAAGGGGCATGAGCTAGGTGAGAATTTCGGCAATACGTTTCGCGTGGAAAACGGCATCCTGTCTGTCGGCTACGACAAGTACAAGATGTTCGACAGCCAGTTCGGGCACCTCTTCTATAACGAGTCCTTTTCACACTATCGGCTGCGGGTGGAGTATCGGTTTGTTGGTTTGCAATGTGCTGGCGGGCCGGGATGGGCGATCCGCAACAGCGGCGTGATGATTCACGGTGAATCGCCAAAAACGATGGGAAAGGATCAGGACTTCCCCGCCTCCATAGAAGTGCAACTTCTCGGCGGCAATGGGAAAGAGAAGCGGGCGACCGCCAATCTCTGCACGCCGGGGACAAACGTGGTGATGGACGGCAAGCTTTTCACACCCCACTGCATTAATTCAACTTCCGAGACGTATCACGGCGATCAGTGGGTCACTGTGGAAATCGAAGTACACGGCAGCAAGGTCATTAAACACATCATTGACGGAAAAACGGTCCTTACGTACACGGAGCCGCAACTGGACGAACGGGATGCCCACGCCAAAACGCTGGCGGATAAATTCGGAAAAATCCTCAGCGGCGGGACGATCTCGCTTCAGTCCGAAAGCCACCCCGTGGAATTTCGGAAAGTGGAATTGCTGATGCTGGACAAGTAATTGCAGCAGACTTCCTCAAATCAAAGATGCCGTCAACATTTCATTTCCGCGGGTATTCGGTTTCTGTTGCTCCTGCACCATAACGTCTAGTAATTTGACCTATTTCACGATCAGCCGTAAAATGAAAGGTGTTGGCTCTCACTCGCCGCCTCCGGCGATAAGAGACAGGTGCTTTTTTTTCGGAGTATTTCGCACGATGAATGCAACTGAGATTCGTTATTGAATCTGCTTGGGAATTGGCTTCTCAAGCAGTTGGCTCTTAGGTGGCCTGCTTGAAAGGAGGATTCCATGTTTGCCCATCGAATTCTGGTTCCGATCGATTTTTCTTCCTATAGCGATGCTGCCTTGGCACTCGCGACCTCTCTGGCCCGTGATGGCGGAGGTACACTTGTTCTCGCTCACGTGGAATTGATTCCACTCTCTGCGGCTGGCGGGGAGTTTTTCTACCCTGTGCCTGAGCCGCCGACCGAGGAGCTTCTGGACAAGCTTTCGCACGTAACCCCGCCGGATTCGGAAATACCGGTGGAACGAAGGCTTTTGTCGGGGGATCCCGCGGATGCCATCATCCGCCTGGCTGAGACCGAACATATCGATCTCATCGTCATGGGAACGCACGGTCGCCGTGGTCTCAATCGCCTGCTGATGGGAAGCGTGGCCGAAGCAGTCGTTCGCGCTGCTCCCTGCCCTGTACTGACCGTCAAGCAGCCCGTAATGGCGGCGATGGCGGTATAAGAATCGTTTGACGCAGTTCCGGTAGTTTCCCGATCTATCGCTTGGCAGCGGGGACCGGGAATTGTTGACAAAGTGATGTGATTTCTCCGCGGACGCGCGTGTGAATCGCGGCGTCTTCCGGATTCTTGAGCGCATCGAGCATCCACTGACCGATGCGCTTCATCTCGGCTACTCCCATGCCGCGAGTCGTAAGCGCCGGTGTGCCGACACGAATGCCGCTGGGGTCCATCGGCTTGCGCGTGTCGTAGGGGATCATGTTCATGTTGACCGTGATGCCGCACTTCTCTAACACTTCCGTCGCCAATTTCCCTCCAAAGCCAAGCCCAGTCACATCTACGAGCATCAGGTGATTGTCAGTGCCGCCACTGACGAGTTTAAGGCCGCCGGAAAGAAGCGTTTCCGCCAACGTCTTGGCATTGGCGATAATTGCCTGGCCATAAGCTTTAAAACTCGGCAGCAGGGCCTCTTGATAGCAGACAGCCTTGCCCGCAATGACGTGCATCAGTGGTCCCCCTTGCAAGCCAGGAAAGACAACCCTGTCCACATCCTTCGCATATTCACCGCGGCACATCACCATACCTCCTCGTGGACCGCGGAGCGTTTTGTGCGTAGTGGTCGTCACGAAGTCGGCAACGGGGACCGGGTTGTTGTGCAGACCGGCAGCGACCAGTCCGGCATAGTGGGCCATATCGACGAACAGCTTCGCGCCAGCCTCTTTCGCAATTTCGGCAAACTTCTCGTGCGGAATCTCGCGGGGGTAAGCACTTGCTCCCGCCACGATGAGCTTCGGCTTATGCTCTTTCGCCAGCCGGGCGACCTGATCAAAGTCGATGCGGTGCGTGTCGGCCGTGACACCATAGTTGATGAAGTGGTAGAGCTTGCCGGAGATGTTCAGTTTCATTCCGTGGGTGAGGTGGCCGCCGTGAGCAAGGTCGAGCCCCAAAACGGTGTCCCCCGGCTGAAGCAGGGTCATGTAGACCGCTTGATTCGCTTGCGACCCACTGTGGGGCTGCACGTTGACATGCTCCGCTCCAAACAACTGCTTGGCCCGGTCGCGAGCCAGATTCTCCACCACGTCCACATGCTCGCACCCGCCATAGTAGCGACGGCCCGGATAGCCTTCGGCATACTTATTGGTCAAAACGCTGCCGACAGCCTCCATAACCGCCACGCTGGTGTAGTTCTCGCTGGCGATCATCTCCAGGCCGTCCTGCTGGCGGACTTCTTCGGCGGCGATGGCGGCAAAGACGGCGGGGTCTTGGGATTGCAGAATGGTCATGGTGATATTTGGGTGGCCCGCTGACAGGCTGGCGAGAGGAAAGATTTCGAGAGTTTGCGTCTATGGAACGCGTAAATGTCTCTTGCGGAACCTCCTAAGTGTCAAACCGACCGTCAAAATCGTCAATTGGGGGGCCCGGAGACTAGAAAGCCCCCCTGAATGCCAGGGTTTTTTACTAGTTGTGTCATGAACCACGAATCAGACTGGTGGATTGCCAGCCGGTTATCCTAATACGCAGCAGCCTATCCATGAAAGTTGAGGTCCTCAAGTCGTCTGAACTCACTTCGGAGCTGCTTGCGCGGTGGGACATGTTGTTGAGCCAGAGCGAGGAACTTCAAAATCCCTACTTTCGGCCCGAATACGTGCAAGCCATTGCTCGGCTGCGGAAGGACGTCGAAATCGCGGTGCTGGAGCAGGATGGTGAGCCGCAAGGGTTCTTCGCCTATCAACGGGACCGCTGGAACTCCGCTACTCCAGTGGGCGGGCGCATCAACGATTACCAGGCGGTCATCGCTGCTCCCGACCTTCACTGGTCCGCCGACGAACTGCTGCGGCTGGCTCGGCTGCGGGGTTTCCATTTTGATCATCTCCTCGCCAGCCAGACTGAATGGTCCGCCGGCGTGGCGAATACTCACGACTCACCCTATCTCGACCTTACCGGCGGATTTGAGGAGTACCGCAATCGCCGCCGGGTGCAGGGCTGCGTGCGAGTAAAGCAGTTTCTCAGCAAACTTCGCAAGTTGGAGCGGGAAGTCGGAACCATCCGATTCGTCCCCTATTCGGACGACCCTGCCGTGTTCAACGAACTCGTCCTCTGGAAGTCGAAGCAGTATCAGCACGCAGGCCTGGCCAACTTGTTCCGCCTCCCAGCCGTCACTCTTATGCTGGCCGAACTGCTGAAAATGAAAGAGCCCAAATTCCAATGCGCCCTCAGCGCCCTCTACGCCGGCCAAACCCTGACAGCCGTGGCCTATAGTTTCGTTAGCGGTCCGGTCTGGCACATGTGCTTTCCGGCTTACAACTTTGACCTGGAGCAGTATTCGCCCGGCGCTTTGTTGCTAACCCGCTTGGCGCAGGAGTCGGGCCCCCTCGGCATGACGCGACTGGATTTGGGCAAGGGAGAAGCGAACTACAAAACAGTCTTCGCCACGGACGCGTTTCGCGTGGCGGAAGGAGTCCTCGACCGCTCCCCTTGGATGCGTGGCTTTCAAAACATCTGGCTCAAAACCCGCGATTTCGTCAAATCCTCCCCCCTTTACGCCCCCGCCAAACGACCGCTCCGCTGGCTGCGGGAGACGCTCGACTGGATGGCCTATCGGTAAAAATCGCTAGGGGAGCGATACCAAATGACCTGGC
>CAYUJE010000222.1:0-11424 GCA_964444865.1 uncultured Pirellulaceae bacterium
CGGAGGAATGACGATGGCCTCGAAGGAGCGAATCAGCTTACGATATTCTTCCAGCCGGTCCGCCAGTTTGAGGACGTGCAGTTGGTACTCGGTGACTTCCTTCTTCTGACGGCGAAGAGCGGCTGCGGCTTCCGCTTCCTTCACGAACGCGCCGTATTTGCTCTCCACAAATTCTCGCTGCAGTTCCTGCAAATCCTCGGGGGGAGACTCCAGCCGAAAAATGACCGCCAGCGGCCGGCCGCCGATTTCGTCGATGGAATAGCACCAGTCGCCGGGACGCGGATCGAGTCCCAACGCTTCGACTACCTCGGGAGTGTCAATCTTGAAGAGCTTGTACTCTTTGGCCTTGGGCGAAGCCGTAATCGTATCGAGCAGCCACTCGATGGCCTGCGTCCGCTTGCCGTCTCCATCCTTGACTCGCTCATAAAAGCTCCCCGACATGCTGCGGGCGCTGTTGCGAGCCAGCGAATCCATCGGCTTCACGCGGCCATCATCCATCACCGGCAGTCGGCTGAACGCGGCGAGGTTCATTTCTTTATTCTTGAACTTGGGGGAAGACATCCAGTAGCCGAGCCAGCCGAGGAATACCAGGGATGCGATGAGCACACACACACTACTCAAAATCAGATTTAGACGACTGGAAGACGGAGTTGACGCCGCATTCGGTATTAAGGCATGAACCTGAACCCGCTTGCCCCGCTGTGGCATTGGCGAAAATGATTCCTCCACCGCTTCAGCAACGACCAGTTCCTTATCGCTCTCCAGTGTCTTCTGCAGGAAACGAGCCAGCGTCACCAGGAAATGCGAAACCAGACCAATCGCCACAATCATGCAAGCGACATACGGAATCATCCAGCCGGTGTTGGTGACGACGCTGAGGATGGTGTAATCCTTCGACTGGCTCAGCGACCCAAAGCCACTTTGATAGAACGTTTCGCCGGCAAAGCGAAGCGGATTGTTCATCCAGATATGGACCGTGCGATTGGTGTTGCGGCTGGGATCGACGAGATGCACGTCCGAGGAGAAATTCTTGGTGATCATGCTGGCGGTGAATTTGTCGCCGCGGGCGTCGATCAAGCGAAGCGAATAGGGACGATAGCTCCTTTGAAAACGGAGCGAAACGCCGTACTTCTCCTGGCCAAGCTTCACCTCGTCTTCAAACGGCTCTTCAAAGCTGCTGGTGACCTTTTGCGACAGGGCATACGTCCCCAGATCCTTGCCACCTCCCTTTTCCGTGAATGTTACATACATGGCCCCTTCATCTACCGGGGCATCACTATCGGTTCCTTTGGAAGCGGGAAGGTCGACGAGGGCGATCTTGCTCTTGAATGCTTCACCGGCGTTGTAGGGAAGCTTGTCGCTGCTCTTAGCCCGGCGGAGCGTGGAGTTTTGCATGTACTGCACGACCTGCACGTCAAAGGGAAGACGCTCGTCGTCAACAGGCTTTTTGCTTGAGGCGCTGAGGAGCAGCTTGGAGCGGGGAATGGCAATGACTTCTTCCGTGCCGTCTCCTTGCTTATGCGTGATGGCCAGCTCCGTATTGCGGACGTCGTAGACGTAATTCACGGTCTGCCCTTCGGCCATGCGGGCCTGGTTCTCGACCGCATAGAGCGAGACAAACAGTTCGCCAAACATCATCAGGGCAATGCCCGCATGAATCACCACAATCCCGCCGCGCTGCTTGAAGACCATGATGCAGCCCGCGAGCAGGGGAATGGTTCCTAGCACGCCCATCATCAGTTGCCACAGAATGCGCAGCCCTTCATCCGGGACGCGAATGCCCGAATAAATCAGATAACACCAGAGAGTCGCCAGGATGGCCAGCACCCCCGCACAGAGGCCAAACACAATCCGTTGCTGCTGAGTGCCACCCCCAAAAACGGTCGGCATCCAACTGGCGAGCGCGGCCCCGCCGCCGATCACGCCAATCATGTAGAGAAAGAGAAGGCCAATCCACATCTGCCCCCAGGAGAAAAACGGCACGCCTTGCAGCCCCTGCGAACTGTCGCCGCTGGCGATGACCAAAAAAGTGATGAGGACCCCGAACAAAGTCATCCCCAGCCCTGCCATGAGGCGGGTGCCGGAGGCCTGCACCTTGAACCGCCAAAGATGCGCGGCCAGCAAGTTCAGCATCATCATCAGACCGACGCACATGCCGCCGGGGGTGTAGAACTTGCCGGGGAGGTTGTGCAGATAGGCCGGAAAGAACTGAGCCGGAAAGACGTACCTGAAATTCACTTCCATGAAGAACGAGCGGAAGTAACGATCCACCACCTGCCAGATTTCCGCATCGGTCTGCGCCGTTGTACCGACCCAGATTACAAAAATGCCGAGCAAAAACAGAATCACCGTCAGTTGCAGAGAGGCAAAATCCTGGAGAATCCAGGAAAGGACCTTCTCTACGGTGATGGTCGTATCGCGCCGCTCGGCAGCGCGCGGCAAGGTTTTTTCGAGAGGTAACGCAGGTGCGGACATTTCCGGCTCCGGGTATTTCTTAGTAGCCTGCACACTCCGTGTGCAGGCATGTCCGCTCACGGAGTGAGCGGACTACTTATTCCAATTTGAGAGACTTCACAAACGCTTCGAAATTCTGCTTTTGCTCCAGGGCCGGTTTGACCGGGCCTTTGAGCTTGATGAACCAATTTGTTCTGCCGGAGGGGGCAATCACACCGAGGATGGCTTGCTGCTTTTCTCCGGGAGGGCCGACGATTTCAATCTGGCCCGCTTTCTCGCCAAAGACCTGGGTGGGATGGAGCGCGGAAGCCAATTCCTGCTCGCTGATAGGCTCCAGCCCCACCTGCCCGCGCCAACGGTTGATGTTGGCCCCCAAATCACCGCCAGCCGAGCTGATGGAGATTTCCACCGGATCCTTCTCATCTCCCACCACGAACCTCTTAATCTGGAACTGGCCCGGAGGAGTCTCTTTCCATCCTTTGGGAAGCGTGAACTTGACTTCCGGCGGGGCGACTTCCTCGCCACGCATGCGGGCGATCTCTTCCAGTTCTTCCATCGTGCGCGTGTAGACGTCGCCTTGACTCGGAGTGCCGTCGAGATAGGCCGCCAGGTCCACGAGCAGGATCTCCTGCGGCCCGGCTGTGATTTTTTTGGTTTCCTTGTCGAGCTCGGCTGCGTCGATGGGGGCAAGGCCGAGTTCGCCGCGCCAACGATTCACGTTGGCCAGCAGATAATCGGTTTCGTCCCCACCGCGCATGGGAAGCTGCGTTACCGACATCTCCACCGGGGCATCGCTCGTCCCCATTTGAATGGTGGCGAACCGAGACTGATTCCCCTCCAATTGCTTCCACCCTTCGGGCAAGGTCCAGGTCGGGTCCGCATCCGGCCGCGAACCGAATTTTACGGACTTAAGAAAGGTTTCCAGCGGCTCCTTTTGAGCAGCTAACAATTCATCCGGACCAGAGACCTTGAAAAACCAGCCGTAGGGTCGCGCGAGAGCGATTCCGCCGAGCACCCGTTGCTTGGGCCGCTGCGCGGTATAGACGGCAATGGCCTCTTTCTTACGGGCGGCGGGGGAGATGACGGCTTGAGCCCAGGAAAGGCCAAAATGGAGCACCAGGCAAATCAAAAACATGAACGCCCAAGTGCCAAGCCGCACCCCCCAACGGAGGAGGGACGCTCTGGGTAAGGTTTCAGCCATAACAACATCAGGGCCGGGAGGCCCAGGAGAGGAAGCGGCCAAGGTGGGACTGGGGCCGCAGGCAAGGAAAAAACGGGGGAAAACGCAGTGCGTTGACTCTACCTGATTATAGCGCCGAAGTGATGACTTAGTACAGGCTTGGAACGGCAGGGGAGGGGAGTGCCGACAGGTTTTTCGCAACTGCTTTCGTTTTCTGCTTGACTACACACAGAGAATCACCGCCGAAACTTTGCCCTTGGGCTGGGGTTCTACAGGGTTGGGGGAGAAAGAGGTGGCAAGGCACAAGATGGCACGACTTTCCAAACGAGAATGGCTGCTGTTCGTTCTTGTGGCGCTGTTGGTGGCAGGTTGGATGTTCGACCACATGCATCATGCTGGCTTGTTGAGGCGAACGGCCGAATCGGAGCAGTATTTCAAACAGCGGCTATTTGAATC
Source organism: uncultured Pirellulaceae bacterium (assembly GCA_964444865.1). Taxonomy (GTDB): domain Bacteria; phylum Planctomycetota; class Planctomycetia; order Pirellulales; family Pirellulaceae; genus SXOA01. The sequence continues at coordinate 4,091 of CAYUJE010000222.1, forward strand.
CTTCGGCTACGAGTTGACGACCCCGAGCAATGAAGAATCGCCGCAGGAATCAAAAAACTAACTCCACGGCAAGCCGCCCCAAATAGCTTCTTCCAGCGTCTGCTCCGTCTTCGGCGTGCGAGAGAGATGGCGGCCGATCAGACGAACCAGGGGAAGGAGTCTGCGCGGAGAGTAGGCTACTTCGAGCGCACCGGATTCCCGCAGCAGCAGATCGTGGTCTTCCAATCCGCGGGCAGCAAGAACCATGAAGCGGGCATGGGGAAAGCGAAGACTCCAATCGCTGAGAGACCTTGCCACAACTGCAATGTTTTGCGGCAGGACTTCGACAGCGACGACCGAGCAGGGGGAGGCCTCTAGTTCGGACTGACACTGCACCAAGCTGCGGACTTCTTGCAACGGAAGTGTGGAATGGGGTCGGGAGGCGTTTTCGCGTTGCGAAAACTGCGGTCTATCAAAATGGCCGGCCGCGAAAGCTCCTGCCGACTCCTTTCGCGACTCCCGACGGAAAGCCGCGGCCCAGCGGGAGGTTCGTTCACAGAGGATGAAGGACGCGGACATGGCGTGTTTTTTCTGGGCAGGCCGGAAGCCGACCCCACTTTCATTCCACAGTTTCCAAAATCCGGTGCGTCGGCTGCGGGCGGCCGGGGCGGAAGCTCTGGGTTTGGTGGAAGGTGGGACTGGCACCAACCGCAGCGCAGGCGGCGGAGACCGCGGCGGTGACGAGATCGGTCAGCTTTTCCGGCGCGGTTGCGACGCGAGCATTGACGACGAGCTGAGCCTCTTTGATCTTTCCCTTCGACGGGAGCGAAAGCTCCGGCGGAGAAAAGCTGCTGACGAGATTGGCCACGCCGTAAAGCCCTTCGGCCATGCCAATCGCCTTGAGGTGGGCGGTCTCGGCGCCGATTTCCGCGAGTGAATCCCGCAGCCCTGTGATGATGCCAACCAGCAGAGCATCCAAATCGAATTCCTTGCTGGAAGTCACCGTGAGACTGCTGTTAAGCCAGCCAAGTTCCGCTTCGCCTTCTGCATAAATATCGTAGTCCAGTTCCATGAGGCGGCGACCGAAGCTGCCACGTTGCTCCAGAAACTCGACGAGAGCTTCAAATCCCATGCCGGTCTTGGCACTCTGCCGCAACACGGGAATGCCGGGAAATTGTTCGCCGATCAGGCGGGTCAGTTCATCCGCTTCCGCCGGGGATAGTTCATCGGTTCGATTAATCACCACGAAGTCGGCTTCCTCCAGTTGCTTTTTGAAGATGTAGGCGGCCTGCGGTGAAAAGCCGCCCTTGGTCTCGCCACGTAAGATGCGGCTGCCGTGGCTGGGCTTGAGGAGGACACCGTAGGGGGCGACATCAAAACTGCCGCCATACTGTTTTTGCAGCGGGCGGACGACGGTCGCGACCAGGTCGGTGCAACTGCCGACCGGCTCGGCGATGACGATGTCGGGCCGCTCGTCGGCACTCAGATTTTCGACGGTAGCGGTGAGGGCGTTGAAGTTGCAACAAAAGCAGGAGCCGGGAACTTCCCCGACGTCAAACCCCTGGGAGCGGAGACTGTTCGTGTCGACCAGGTCGGTCGCCTGGTCATTCGTCACGATGCCGATTTTTTGACCCTGCTGTTGATAATGCCGAGCCAGGCGGGCAATCGTGGTCGTCTTTCCGGCACCGAGAAAGCCGCCGAGCATGATGAAGCGGATGGGAGGCATGGGAGTAGGGGGTGAGGTATGGTGAGGTGATTGATGTGAGAATGACTAAATCCTAATGTCTAATGACTAATGCATGGGAACGCACGTCTTACATTAGTCATTAGACATTAGTGCTTAGTCATTTGCTTTTCAATGTCCTCATGTCGGAATATGGATTGGCGACCTTCCCCTCCGTCTTGAACTCATACGCGGTCATCCAGGCGAATTCGCGTTTGACAGGGTCGGCGGGGTCGGGGTCGGGAAGAGCGATGCCGTCGGCTTCGACATAGGCAGTGCGGACAACGGGGACCCGCTTTTTTGCCGGCGGCTCCAAGTCATAGTCAGTGCCAACCGTTTGCAGGAACCAGGTGTTGTCGCGGAAACCCGCGGTCAGCCGCTGGGTAGCGGCGGAGATGAGATCCGCCTTTTCGCTCTCGGTGAGCTTGCCATCCTTTTTGACGGAAGCAATCAACTTTTGCGTTTCGGAAACATCGAAGCTCACCCAGCCGTAGGGTGGGAGGAAAGCTTCCAGCTTGCAGTGCGACGGCGAGTTCTTGGGGAAAGTGTTGATGCCATAGGTCACCCGCGTGGGATAGCCCATCGCTCGTCCCATCGCCGCGCAAAAACCGTGGTAGTCGCTGCAATGACCGCGATGGGTGTCAAAAGCCCTGGCAGCGTCGGCAGCGAGCGAAGCATCGTGGTGATCGTAAGTGAAATTATCCCCAACCCAGCTCATGACGAGCGAGAGGTCCAGCAGCGGATTCTTCCTCTCCGGCACGACTTGCCTGAGCAGTTTTTGAAACCGGTCATCCACAACGACCGCCTGAGATTCGCTGCGGCGGTAGGAGTCGAAACTGGCCGGCCACTTTTCGACAGACCGCACCTGGTCAGGTTGAATTTTCCAGCGGAGCTCGAAAGTTTGCACCTGAAACTTGTGGCGGATAATCTGCGCCCCTTGCGGCTCCTGGAACTCGAAGTAGGCGAATTGATTGCCATACATTTTCTCGCGGCCAATTTCCGGTTGCACTTCCTGGGGAAAGGTCGAGAACTTGCTGGCACTCACTACTTGAGCGGCGTTCGAAGGCGGAATGGGAATCCAGACTTTGAGAACTTTTGTCTTGTAGGGGGGGGTGACAATCACCGAGCAATCGGCGGCATAGGAGATTGGGTTCAGTTTTTGTGCCGAATAGGGCTGTGTCGCATCGAGGACTGAGGAACCTTTGTCACTTGACCGTTCTTCGCCGCTGGCGAGAGGGACGAGAAGGATCAAAACAAGACCTAGACAGAGGCACCAGGTGAATGGCCGCGAAAAACGCAAAGAGACACAAGAAAAAAGCGAGGATGCTTTTTTAGTGACTTGTCGTGCTTCAGGGTGGCTATTCATCGTCTCGCTTCCGTGAATGATCACTTCGCTTGATTGTCAGGCAGAAAGTTTCGAAAGACCCGCTCGTAGAGACCGCCCCCCGCGACCGCTCCCAGGATTGGCGCGAGGATGTAGACCGTCACAAAGCCGTGGCCGTTGGGGCCGGGAATCGCAGCGTTTCCCCAGCCAGCGAAATAGGCGAAAAGCCGGGGCCCAAAATCGCGCGCGGGATTGAAACAGGCCTGCGTGAGTGGGGCGAGGATAGAAATCAAGATCGCCACGCAGAGGCCGATGAACACGGGGGCCAGGGCAGGGGGGGGGCCGGACTGGTTGCGTGGGTCGGTGACGGCGAAGACAACGAGAGCGAGTACCGCCGTGCCGAGGACTTCCGCTACAAAGGCAACCTGAAAGGGAACGGTGCGTGAAAGAGTTTTCCATGCCACTGGGAAATTCGGCTGGCTCGGTTCCAAGTCGCCCGGAGCAGGATAATATTCGCCGTAACACATCGCAGTGACGATGCTTCCCATCTCGCCACGGCGCACCTTTCTCTCGTCCTCCTTCTTGGCCAGCAACGGACCATAGAGCAGAAACAACACGGCAGCGGCGAGCATCGCGCCGCCAAGCTGCGCCAGGATATAGGCCGGTACCTTTGCCCAATCAAAACGTCCCCAGGACGCGAGAGCAATGGTGATGGCGGGGTTGATATGCGCCCCGCTGATGCCGCCACAGACATAAATGGCCAGCATGATGGCGACACCCCAGACAATCGCCACCTGCCACAAACCGCTTTGAGCCCCCGTCAACACGGCGGCATGTACCGCCCCGCAGCCAAACAGGACCAGCAAGAATGTCCCCAGGACTTCGGCCAGAGCGGTTTGCAGGAGGGTGGGCTTCATCGGCATCATTCTAAAGTCCGTTTGAGCGTCTCGCAAGCGATGGTTGGCATGCCTGCCCCTCTCTTCAGCAGGGCTGCTAGAAACGTATTCCCAATGCAGAGCCAAGGACATAGGTCGCGAGCGTGACCAGCCCAATTCCCACCAGGTCGAGCCAGAACCCAGCCTTCATCATTTGGTGTACGCGAATTCGCCCGGTGCCGAAAGCGATGGTGTTGGGGGGAGTGGCCACGGGGAGCATGAACCCGCAACTAGCGGCCAGAACGGCCGGTACACAGAGCAGCAGCGGATCGAGTTTGAGGCCAATGGCCACTTGATACAGGACAGGGAGCAGAGCCGTCGCAGTCGCCAGATTGCTGGCGAGCTCTGAGAAAAAGACGACTGCCGCCACGACAAGCAGAATCAGGACCGGGGTGGGCAAGACGCCAAGCTGCGAGACATTCGTCCCAATCCAATCGGCCAGCTTCGTATCTTCCATTGCTTTGGAAAGACTGAGCCCGCCCCCAAAGAGCAATAGCACTCCCCACGGCAGGCGAGTTGCTGTTTTCCAGTCCATGGCAAAAATGCCCCTGCTGAAATTGACTGGCAACAAGAAAAGCAACACTGCCGCAGTCATTGCGATGAGCGAGTCGTCGATGGAACTGACGAGCGGCAAGTGCGCTTTGAGCCACGTCCACTGCGTCAGAGTGTCGCGGGATATCCAAGCTGATGCAGTGATGAGGAAAACGGCAAGAACCATCCACTCGCCACGAGAAACAGGGCCGAGGCTGGCCAACTCGCTGCGAATCAATTCTCGCCCACCGGGAATCTCTTTGAGTGAGACCGGGAAGAGAAACTTCGTCAACAGGAGCCAGCAAAAGAATAGCAGGGCCACGACAACGGGGATGGCAAACAGCATCCACCTGGCAAAGCCAATCTCAATTCCCTTGTCTGCCAAAAAGCCGCGAAAGAAGACATTGGGGGGCGTGCCGATGAGGGTCCCCATGCCGCCGAGACTGGCGGCATAAGCGATACCGAGCAAAAGACCGGTCGAGAAATTCGTAGCGTCCTTCGGCAGGCCCCCTTTCATCCGCTGCTCAGCGAGATGCACCACGCTGATGCCGATGGGAAGCATCATCACCGCGGTGGCTGTGTTGCTGATCCACATACTGATGCCGGCTGTCGCCAGCATGAACCCGCCAATGAGCCACGCCGGCCGCGTACCTGCACCCAGCAGCGTGAGTAATGCCAACCGCCGATGCAGTCCCCACTTCTCCACTGCCAATGCCAGAATGAAGCCGCCGAGATAGAGGAAGATGCTCTTGTCGGCAAAGGGAGTCGCGGCCGCCTGAAAATTCTTGACCGCCCCGAGCATCGGCAGCAGCACCAGCGGCAGCAGCGACGTGGCCTCCAGCGGGATTGCCTCGGTCATCCACCAGATCGACATCAGCACCGCAACCGCTGCCGTCGCCCGCGGCGCATGGGGCAAATCGGGGGATTGCCAAAGGAGCAAGAGGTAAACACCGATCGCCAAGAGCGGCCCGGCAAAGAGGCCCCCGATCGATAGAAACCGCGGCTGCGATTCCAGGGACAATTCTTGGTCGGTGGCAGTTTCTTCGGCGTTCATTTTCAGAGTATAGACAGCATTGGGGTCCGCACACAAAAGATGTGTTGTGAATCCCCCCCCGGCAAAACAACAGCCCCCCCTACCCGCGGGTCGTGATCAGTGTTGGTAAACCCCCGGGTTTCGCAACACCCCCCCAATTGTTCTGGAAGAGCTGCGCCCGAGCGATGCAGAGAATGCAGGCTTCCCTCGACGAGCAGAATCACAAACATTCCACATTTGTTCCAGCGTTATCATGGACGTTCTCCTGGCAAGGGACCACAAAACACTTGCGGACTTCTTCGCTAATAATACATCTGTTCAGTTGGCACGGTCAAGAGGCGAAAGGCAAGAATTGTGGAAATAGTTGGCCAGAGAATTAGACGGCAAACGATGACAGGCGATAGTACGGGCCTTGTCTGTCGACGACCCCACCGGTCTCGTGCCGGTCGGTGAGTTGATTCTGCACGAGCACGGAAATCCGACTCAGCTTGTCCCCATCGGCCTCGTGCCGGTGGAACGCACGACCCCCACGCGGAGCATCGTATGCTCCACCGGCACGAGCTCGCCGGGGGCAGGATTTCCAAAAAGGCGTTTTCTAGTGCAGAATCATTTCACCGACCGAGGCAAGCTCGGTGGGGTCGTGAAACTTGCTTTTGCCTGTGACGGCGGAATCAGTTATGATTGTTGGTATGAGCACCGTTGCCCCTAAGCTGATGACTGCCGAGGAGTTTTGGCACTCGCCGGAAAACGGCAAACGCCGCGAGCTTGTGGCGGGAGAGGTCGTGGTTTCTATGCCACCTGGTGGAATTCATGGGATTGTGGCCCGGCGATTGGCCGCCCGACTCGGGGATTGGGCGGATGCTGGATCACTCGGAGAGGTAGGAACGGAGTCAGGATTCATCCTGGACCGCGACCCTGACCTCGTCCGTGGTCCCGATGTATTCTTTGTATCGGCGGATAAGGTTCCTGCGTCGGGCGCACCCGAGGCGTTTTGGCGACTAGCGCCTACCCTGGCAATCGAAGTCATTTCTCCCGATGAAACCGCAGTCGAAGTCCGTGCCAAGACGCTGGAATACCTCCACGCCGGCAGCGCTCTCGTCTGGAACATTTATCCCCGCACCCGCGAAGTCGTTGCCTTCACGCCGGACGGAGTATCGCGCACCTTCGGCGAGAATGACATTCTGCAGGATGAGAGAGTGCTGCCGGGTTTCCGGTGTGTGGTGGCAGAGTTATTTCGCTGATGTCTCGCGCCCGCGGGTCAAGATGTGTGATGGGCTCGTGGCAACTTTGGGCGTGGGTGTTTCTCTCACGAATTTGATTTGCAGCTCGCATCCAACCGCTTTTGCATAGCGCTTGAGGGTATCGATGGACGGCGAGTGCTTGCCGCTGCTGAGGGCGGACTCCAGCCGCGTGATCGCCGGGGCCTGCGTCCCCATCCGCTGGGCTACATCGGCCTGGCTGAGTCCAGCCTTGGCTCGCGCCCCCAGCATCTGGCGCAACAGTTCAAATTCGGGGCCAAGCGCATCGTACTGGGCCTTCACGTCAGCCCGACGCAGCGCGACCTTCTTCAGCTCGGCGTGTTTCATAATTTCTTGACCTCCCCCAGACGTTCCCTGGCCAGTCTAATTTCCTTCGGTGGGGTCTTCTGCGACTTCTTAATGAAGCCATGCAACATGATGATTCGCTGTCCGGCCAGGGTACAGTAAAACACCCTGGCGATCCCCTCTTTTCCCTTGACCCGCAACTCAAACAGTCCATCGCTCAAGGCTTTTGTTCGCGGCATGCCCAAGTTGGGGCCGAACTCAAGCA
>CAYUJE010000223.1:0-11326 GCA_964444865.1 uncultured Pirellulaceae bacterium
TCTTTGGATTTTTGGGAACTTTTTTCGGCACCTAAAATCACTTTCATGGGGGGGTAGGGCTACTCCGTGATTCGAGCGGCACAATTACTAGCCCGACGCGCAAGCGAGGGAATTTGACGCTGCACCGGTGCAACGTCCAATTCCCTCGCTTGCGCGTCGGGCTAGTGTTTTCCGACCTCGCGGGCGCGGCGGGTTCGTGGGGAATTTCCGTTCGCTTCGCGGCCGGCGGGCAGCCATAATGGCTCGACAACAATAGGAGGACACTATGCAGCCGATGAATCAATTCCAACTTGCCAAACTGGGGGCCCACGTCGAGTATTTGCGGGGGATTGCCTCCGTTTCGATCATTCCGGCGACGAGCCTGGTGGAGTTTCCCCAAGTGATGGCCAACCAGCCCGAAACGCGGTTTTGCGTGGCCAAGGTGGTGGAAACGATCCGGGCCATGCTGTTGCAACTGGAGGCCTTGGAACTCCCCGAGGCCCAGGCCGCCGCAGCGCCGCTCTGCCCGATGGTGCAGGAAATGGAACAGGCCCTGGCAGGGGCTCCGAATAAAAACGCCATCACCCTCCGCGACCATTTTGCCGAGCGGATCGTGGGGCACGCCCGGCTGATTGGGTTGGCGATGAAGCAGGAATTGAGCGGGCGGAAGATTGCGTAGGCACCTTTGATCACCGGCGAGCAGCCTGCGTCAGCTGGCCGGTGAGATTGTATTCAGGGAGCGGGCCGTTTTGCCGATTCGACGTGACCGGCCAGCTTACGCAGGCCGCTCGCCTTCAGACCGGCCATTTGCCGAGCGGGCAATCTTCAAACGGCAGCCAGGCCTTCTTGTCGAGGAAGCAGCCGCAGAGCAGGCAGCGATTTTCTTCCCGCTGAGGGCAACCGTTGCACGCCTGGAGCCGCGAATCGAACGCTTCCTGCGGCACGGTTTGAAACCCCGAAGCCGCATATTGCACGGCAGCCGAGGCGGCCGAGGCGGCCATTTTCCAGAGCGGCGGCAGAGAGCTATGTGAATCGGACATGGCGAGGACCAAGTAACCGAGGCAAACGGGAAGCGGCGTTACGATCAGTATAATCGCGAGACTTTCAAGCGTCGCGTAGCGGACTGCTTTGCGAGTCCGTTTACTTCTTGATCCGCCCAATCCGCCCCAGCACGGTCTCCAGCGTCTGCCGCAAGACCAGGCCGCTTTTGCGGAGGGCCTGGACTTCCTTGGGCCAGAGGTCGATTTGATGGCGGGCGACGCAGCCGGCGCGGCCGACGACGGTGGGGACGCTGAGAGCGACATCGCGAATGTCGTAGCAGCCGTTCTGGACCGTGGAGACGGGGAGAATCCGCTTCTGGTCGAGGGCGATGGAGTGGATGACATCCCGAATAGCGATGCCGACCGCGAAGCCGGCGCCGGTCTTTTTCTTGATGACCTCGGCCCCGCTCCCCTTGGTGCGGGTGAAGAGCTCGTCGGCAACGCGGACGTTCCAGCCGGGCCATTTGTCGAGCGGCAGGCCGGCGACGGCGGCACTGGACCAGATGGGGACCATGCTGTCCCCGTGCTCGCCGAGGATGAGGGCGTTGATTTGCGTGGGCGGGGCCTTGAGGTGCTGGGCGATGAGGCTGCGGAAGCGGATGGTATCGAGCTGCGTCCCCAGGCCGATGACCTGCGACTCCGGCAGGTTCAATCGGTCGGCGGCGACGTAGGTGAGGATGTCCACCGGGTTGCTGACGACAAAGACGATGGCGTCCTTTTTCATCCCCGCTTTCGCCACGTCCGCCAGAATACCCAGGAACAGGTCCGTGTTCCGGTTGATCAAATCCAGTCGGCTCTCATCCGGTTTGCGGCGAAGGCCGGCCGTGATGCAGATGATGTCCGACGACGGAACGTGCTCGTACCCGCCAGCGACGATCACCTGATCGGCCACACTCGGCGTGCCGTGGAGTAAGTCCAGAGCATGTCCGCCGGCCAAGTCCAAATTGAGGTCGAGCAGGGCGATTTCGCTGACGATGCCGCCGCACTGCAGCGCGAACGCCGCGGAGGAACCGACCAGGCCAGCGCCGCCAATGATGGAGACTTTCATAAATCAGGGGTCAGGGGTCAGGAGTCAGGGGTCAGGGGTCAGGAGTCAGAGGTCAGGGGTCAGAGGTCAGGGGTCAGTACTGAGTACGCAGTACTGTGTACTTCACTTGGAACGAGCGAGTTCCGCCATCACACGCTCGGTGATCATTCGGATGAGGCTCTCTTGATCGTTACTCGACGCAGCCGCAGCCGCCTTTCCCGCGTTGGGACCCATCGGTGGCGGGGCTTCGAAGGCTTTCCGCTCGATGCCGGCGGCTTTCCAACTGTCGCGGAAGATGTCGTTGGCGCAGACATCGCAGTTCTTGTATTCCTCGGTGTTTCGCGGGTCGGACCAGCCCCATTTCTGCTTGAGGTCGAGCAGTTCCCGCTCTTTTCCCTCATCGAAATAGTTCACCCGGCCCAAGCTTTTGGCCAGCAACAGCATGCGGCAGTAGGCATCGAGGATTTCGGTCCACCAGTAGGCCCGCTCCACGTTCTCGCCATAGCTGACGGTTCCGTGGTTGGCGAGGATGATGACGTTGGTCTTTTGCACGAAGGGGAGGACGGTATCGGCGAAGGCCTGTCCGCCGGGCGTTTCATATTTCGTAATCGGTACGTCTCCCAGGAAGACTTCCACCTCGGGGAGCACGCACTGGGGAATTGGCTCGCGGGCGATCGCGAACGCACAAGCGTGCGGCGGGTGGCAGTGGACCACGCTCTTCACGTCCGGCCGCTGCTTGTAGATTTCCAGGTGCAGCAAGGCTTCGCTGGAGCGTTTTTTCGCTCCGGCGATCTGCTTGCCGGTCATATCGACCGTCGAAATGTCCTCCGGCTTGAGGAAACCTTTGCAGTGCATGGTGGGCGTGCAGAGGACTTCGTTTTCGCCGATGCGGACGGTGATGTTGCCGTCGTTGGCTGCAGCGAAGCCCTTGGCGTAGATTCGCCGGCCGATTTCGCAGATGTCTTGCTTGATTTTGTGGGTGTTTAACATGGAACTTTCACGCGTGCATTTCGCTGTCGCTCATGCACCCTACTTGAGGTTGATTTCATCCAAAATGGCCGAGGCATACGCATCGACCGGCTTGTCCAACGGGCGGAACGGCTGGGAGGCTTCCCCCCCTTCGCTCATGGCGATGAGGCTGCCGAGGCCGGCGCCGTTGTCGTCCCAAACCACCATTTCGTCCGCCTGTGGCTCATCGCCATGCAACTCCGCCAGCGACAATGGCACCACCAACCGCAGGCTGGCGCCCGTGAAGGACTCATGCCACTGGCTGAGGGTGACGGTGCCGATAACTTTGGCGATACGCATGGTGGTTTTCAGATCCCTCGCTTGCGCGTCGGGCTAGTGTTCGTACTCCAAACTGATTTTCCGCTTCTTCAATTCATCCTTCACCAGCGGCGTGACGATGGCCTTTTTCGCCACAATCAGCCGCTTCATATTCGCCAGCCGGCCATGGAGCGTATCCATGGTGACCAGCCGCTCCGTGAGTTTCACCGTACCGTCATCATTCCGCGAAGGCTCATTCCCCATCGCCAGGAGGCGGCGGATGACTTCGCGGATGATGTATTCGATGTCGATGTCACTCATCACATATCCCAATGACGCTCCACCGCACAGGTGTGGCGTCGGTTTTCAAAATCTCTCGCATGTACTTGCCGTCGCTGCTGATCATCACGCGTTCGCCGATGCCCGCCCCGACGGCATCCACCGCGATTTGCGGGTCCGCATCGGGCGATTTCCCGTCGGCCATGAGCGGCTGGACGATGAGCAGCTTTTGGCCGTTCATCGTGGCGTGCTTTACGGTCGAGGTCGCGGTTCCCACCACCAGTCCAACTTGCATTGTTTTGTCCTAGACCGACGATTTTCCCAAAACCCACAAATCATCGATCAACGAGCAGCGCCGTTCACGGGTGAACGTCAGCGGCGTGGTCACTCCTTCGCCAGTTGGCCCCGCGATGGAGAAGGAAATGTATCCTTCGCCGCCGAGACCGAGCGATGCCATGCAAGGCCCGTTCTTCACGAACAAGGTAGTGTCCATCACGCGGCCCATTTTGGTCATGCTGTGGACGTTCTGGCTGTGAATCATGCTTGTGTGCCGGAAGCCGTGCTCCGATTCTTTGGCCTTGGCAATTGCCTCGTCCACGTCTCGCACGCGAACAAAGGGGATGAACGGCATCATCTGCTCGACGGGGACGAACGGATTCTCGTAATCGGTTTCGCCGAAGAGCAGTTCGGTCTTTTCAAAGACGCTCTTGCCGGCTCCCTTTGCCAGAATGTTGGCGTTTTGGCCGAGGAACTCCTTGCTCGGGGCGTCGTGCTTGTGGTCTCCTTCGCCGACTTTGATGATGGCCACTTTGGTCAGGGCATCGACCTCGCGACTATTCAGGCGGGCCGCACCGGCCTTTTCCATGGCGGTGAGCATCTTGTCGAAGACGGAGGCGACAACGAAGACTTGCTTCTCAGCGATGCACAGGAGGTTGTTGTCGTACGCACCTCCCTGAATAATGCAGCGAGCGGCCCGATCAAGGTCGGCGGTTTCATCGACGACGACCGGCGGATTGCCGGGGCCGGCGACCACGGCTCGTTTGCCGCTGTTGAGGGCGGCCCGGGCGACCGCGGGGCCACCGGTGACGCAAATCATGTTGATGCCGCGATGGGCGAACAGGGCGTTGGCGGATTCGAGAGTCGGCTCGGCGATGAGGCAGATCAGGTTGTCGATGCCGAGGTCGTTGTAAATCGCCTCATTAAACCGGCGAACCCCCTCCGCTGCCACCTTCTTGCCGCTGGGATGCGGGTTGACGACGACCGTGTTGCCGCTAGCGATCATGCTGACCGCATTGCCAGTAATGGTCGGCAGCGAATGGGTGACCGGCGTGATGGCCCCGATGACGCCGAACGGGGCATGCTCAATGACCGCCAGACCATGGTCGCCGCTGAAGACTTCGCTCCGCATGAACTCCACGCCGGGAGTCTTTTCGCCAAGCGTCTTCAATTTCTCGATCTTGTGCTCCAGCCGGCCGATCTTGGTCTCGTTCATCTCCATCGTGCCGAGCTCGACGCAGTTGTCGATGGAAATGCGGCGGATGTGGCTGATGATCTTTTTGCGATCGGCCATCCCACGCTCGCTCAGCTCTTCAAAAGCCTGACGGGCGGCAGTCACCGCTTCATTCACGCAAGTAAAGATTCCGTGACGGCCGGTAGAAGACTTCGGCGCGGCGTGCGCACCGCGGCCGACTTCGGCCAGGACTTGGGCGACAACGCTGCGGATGAGGGATTCGTTGATTTGCATAGCGAACTCTTGGGTTCAATGTTCCAGGTTCCACGTTCAAGGTTGTTTTGGTTCTTGACTTTGAACCTTGAACTTGGAACTTATTTTTCGTTTCGGCTATAAACTTCGGCTTGGTCTACATGGACTTGATCGACGATGCCGATGACGACCGCGTCGATAGGCATGTTTTTGGTTTCGGGAGTCAGGCGGGCGCTGGAACCCTGCGTCAACAGGACATAGTCCCCTACCCCAGCTCCGAGCGTATCGACAGCAATGAAGGTGCGGCCGGTGGTAACCAGGCTTTCTCGCTTGCTCGGCTCCACGCGATAGGGCTCGACGACGAGAAGCTTAAAGCCCTTCATCGTGGCGACCTTTTGCGTGGAGATCAGCGAGCCGGTGACTTTGGCGACGAACATTTATTGACCCTCCAGGAGAGCTTTGCTTTGGCGGGCGACGATCAGCTCTTCATTCGTCGGGATAATCCAGATCTGCGTACGGCTATCGGGTGAAGAAATTTTGCTTTCTCCCTTGGCGGTAGCGTTGGCATGGTCATCCAGGACGATGCCGATTTCCGAGAGACTGGCGCAGACCGCGGAGCGGATATTCGTGCCGTTCTCCCCGATGCCGCCGGTAAAGACGATTGCATCGACCCCGCCGAGTTCCACGAGCATCCCGCCGAGGTGTCGGCGGATTTCGCTGGTGAAAACATCGAGAGCCAGCTTGGCCCGGGCGTTCCCTTTCGCAGCCGCATCTTCCAAGTCGCGAATGTCCCCACTGACGCCAGAGAGGCCGAGCAGGCCGCTCTTTTCCGCCAGCGTGTGCAGCACTTCGTCGAGCGTCTTCCCTTCCGCCTTCATGATCAGCGGCAGCGAGAACGGGTCGAAGTCGCCGACGCGGTTGTTGTGCGGCAGCCCCGATTGCGGGCTCATTCCCATGGAGGTCGCTACACTATTGCCGCCCCGAATCGCACAGAGACTGTTGCTGCCACCGAGATGGCAGGAAATGATCCGCAGGTCGTCTCTGCCGAGCAGCTCCGCTGTCCGCGTGGCGATGTAGCGATGGCTGGCACCGTGAAATCCCCACCGCTTGATGTGGAGCTTTTCGCCCCAGTCATACGGCGCGGGATAAAACTTCAGCCGATCTTCGATGGTGGCATGAAATCCGGTTTCAAACGCCGCCACGAGCGGAATCTCCGGCAGCTTCTCCGCCAGCAGCCGCATCGCCTTGATGTAAGGCGGATTGTGAGCGGGGGCGACCTGATTCATTCCTTCCATCGCGGTGAGAACTGCGGGAGTGACCCGCTGCACACCGCTGATACTGCCGCCATGCACTGCCTTGAAGCCGATGGCCGAGACTTCCGCCGCATCCTTGAGGCAGCCGGTCTTGGGGTCGGTCAATTGCTCCAAGCACTTGCGAACCGCGACCGCGTGATCGGGAATCGGTGTTTTGAGTTCCGTCCGCTGGCCGCCGATTTCGACAAAGCATGGGCTTTCGGGCGAGCCAATCCGTTCCACCCCTCCGCGCGCAAGCTGCCTCTCGCCGTTCATATCGAACAGGCGATACTTGAAGCTGGTCGAGCCGAGGTTGGCGACGAGGATTTTCATGATGGTTTCCATTCCGTTTGTAGTAACCCGCTTGAGCGGGTTAAGGACCGAACTAACCGGCTGAAGCCGGTTACTACGAACGGTTAAGCCATGAAGGCTTCCATCAGTCCTTCCGCGGGACGCGGAATGACGTGGCTGCCGACGAGTTCGCCGGCTTGCTGGGCGGCCTGGGCCCCAGCTTCGACGGCCGCGCGGACGGAGCCGACGTCGCCGCTGACGATGGTGGTGACGAGAGCGCCGCCGATGCCGATTCGCTTGACGATCTGCACGTTGGCCGCCTTGGCCATCGCGTCGGTCGCCGCGACCAGGCCGATGAGCCCTTTGGTTTCGAGAAGTCCGATTGCTGTGTTCATGGTGAGAGAATTGCTAAGTGTTGGGAATTCAATAGAAGCCAGCACGCGGGCCGCGTGCAGCTACGTTACGACTTGGCCCGCTTGAGAGTGGGCGGGAGGACGACGCCGAGGTCTTCATGCGGGCGAGGAATGACCTGCACGCTGACGACTTCGCCAATCCGCCCGGCGGCGGCGGCTCCGGAGTCGGTCGCGGATTTCACCGCGGCGACATCGCCGGTTACAAATGCAGAAACAAGTCCGCTGCCGACCTTGTCCCAGCCGACAAACTGCACGTTGGCAGCTTTCAGCATGGCATCGGTTGCTTCGACCAGGGCGATGAAGCCCTTGGTCTCAATCATGCCGAGCGCTTCGATGGTCTTTGCCATTGAGAAACTCCAGGAATAAAAAAAAGGTGAGTGGTTAGTGGTAAGTTGGTAGTGGTAAAGCCCAATTGGTCATTGGGATTTGGTCATTTGCCTTAGTGCTTGCATCCACATCCGCCCTCTTGCTTCAGCAGGGCAACTTTCGTAGCGGCATCCAGGAAGCAGGCGTTCCCTTCATCGGTGTCAATGTGGACTTCCAGCTTGCTGGTTTCGTCGGCACGCACGAGCAGATCTTCGTAGACCGTGGTGCTCATCGGGCTTTCGATTCGCAGCTTCATCAGGTCGCCGTTTTTGACGCCGTAGTGTTCGCAGTCACGCAGATTCATGTGGACGTGTCGGGCCGCGCGGATGACACCTTCTTGCAGCTCGACGACACCCTTGGGACCAACCAGCACACAGCCGGGGGTTCCCTTGATGTTGCCGCTATGGCGGACGGGAGCGTCGATGCCGAGGGAAATGCTGTCGGTGAACGCGAGTTCCACCTGGCTGAATTTGCGGGTTGGGCCGAGGACTCGCACGGTCGGCAGCATTCGCCGCCGCGGGCCGACCACCATCACCTGCTCCGCAGCCGCATAAAAGCCGTCTTGGAAGAGGGGCTTATCGATGTTGAGTTTCGCGCCGGGGCCAAAGAGGACTTCGACGTGCTCATCCGTCAGATGGACGTGCCGGGCGGAAATACTGACCATCAAATTCGGTTTATAGGCTTCGCCGGCCGAACTGCTACGTGCCGACGACGAGCCGTTCGCGGGCGCACCCGTTTGAGCGAGCACGATTTGCCGCACGATTTGTTCGACAACGGAACGGTCGAGGGTCGCGGTGCTCATGAAGCCTTTTCTAACTGTTTGCTATCGGCCGGCTCCGCCGTCACCACTTTCACGCCTGAATCCGCCAGTCGTGCTTGCCATTCGCTGCCAATCTCGTTGTCCGTCACCAGCACGTCGATTTCATCGAGCGGACAGAGCAGAGCCAGGCTGGTATGCCCGAACTTCGTACTGTCCGCGACGACGATGATTTCTTCCGCGCTCGCCATCATTGCCCGCTCGGTTTCCACGAGAAGCAAGTTGCTGTTAAAAAACCCCCGCTCGTTCGCTCCCGCCACGCTCAGCACCGCCCGCCGCACGTTGAGTCCGGCAAGCATCTGATTCGCATAAGGCCCCAGCGACACCCCCGTGCGGCTGTGGACGTAGCCGCCGAGGAGCACCAGGTCCGCGTCGCTCGACGTGAACAGGTTTGCCACCGGCAGCGAGTTTGTCACCACTTGCAGCGGACGCCCCACCAGGAGCTGAGCCAGCTCATAAGTGGTGCTGCCGCCATCGAGCAAAATCGTATCGTTGTCCTCAATCAGGCGAGCCGCCGCGGCCGCAATCCGCCGCTTGCGATCCCAGTTGAGGGACTGCCTCTGGTCGAAATGGACGAGCTTGGGGGACGGCCCGGTGTAAAAGACACCCCCGTGCGTCCGCTGCGCCACGCCAATTTCTTCCAGATAGTCTAGGTCACGCCGGACCGTTGACTCCGAAACCGCCAATTCGTCCGCTAAATCCGGCAGCGAGGCGAACCCCCGCAGCCGCACCAGCTCCGTCAGTCGATTTCGCCGGTCTTCGGTAAGCGATTGTTTTAGCACGCTAGCATCCTTCCGCAAACTCCCCGCAGGTTGCCTAATTATGCGCGGCGGAAGGGCGGAATGCAAGCAGGCAATGACAGAATTCTATCATTACGCGACAGAATTATTGTCATCGCATAAATAACTGCCATAAAACAACTTGCGTCGTTTCTATGGCGTGCATTGCGGACGACTCCTGGAAATCATGCCAACTTTACCGCACCGTTCTGCACGAAAACTTTCGATTCTGCAATCAAATTGAGCGTTTCGGGAAGCGCGATGCACTCGGCCTCAAAGACACGGGCGGCCAATGTTTCAGGTGTATCCTCTGGCATAACTGGCACAGTCCGCTGCAAGATGACTGGCCCGTGGTCGTAGATATTGTCAACGAAATGAACCGTACACCCACTGGTTGCTGCTCCGGCCGCGAGCACCGCCTCATGTACGTGATGACCAAACATTCCCTTCCCACAGAAATCGGGAATCAAACCGGGATGGATATTGACGACACGGTTTTCGAAGTCCGGTGGGATGAGGACATGCTTCAGAAAGCCTCCCATCACCACGACCTCCGCACCAGCTGCACGGCACGGCTCGAAAGTCGCTTCGCTGTAGGCGTCTGCGGATAGCTCCTTCTTCTTTTCAACCACCAGCGTCTTGATCCCCGCTTCTTGAGCAAATTT
Organism: uncultured Pirellulaceae bacterium; assembly: GCA_964444865.1. Taxonomy (GTDB): domain Bacteria; phylum Planctomycetota; class Planctomycetia; order Pirellulales; family Pirellulaceae; genus SXOA01. The sequence goes on from CAYUJE010000223.1 coordinate 9,917, forward strand.
CAGCCCCTTGGCAGCCGGATTACTGGAAATGACCAGACGAATCTCCGCGTTCAGCTTCCCTGCGCGAATCTTCGCAATCAAATTGCGCAGCGTCGTCCCGCCGCCGGAGATGAGGACGGCGATGGGAAGCGGTTCATTCATTTCCCGCTACCTTGCGTACATAAATAGTCAGCTTTTCGTCGCCAAGTTCCAGTTCGATCCCCGTGACGTCCGGCAAGGCTTCAAACACAATCTTCGCAGCCAACGTCTCGCCACTGATGTAATCCAGGTTGTCGGCAATCGCTTTCTGCAACGCTGGTGAAGTGCCAACAATGCCGATTTCGATCCGATCGGTGAAGTCGAGTGCCAGATCCTTGCGGCGGTCCTGAATGAGCCGAACGACGTCGCGGGCTTGGCCTTCTGCAAGCAGTTCTGGCGTGAGTTCGGTCGCCAGAACCACCACACAGCCGCTTCCCTGGGCTGCTGCCCAGCCGGGTTTGGCTTGCAAGCGAACCTGGATGTCTTCGTTGTCGAGTTCGACTTTCTCGCCGCTGATGTCGAGCATCACTTTGCCGGTCGCGGTGAGTTCCGCCAGCATCGACGCACCGTCGACTTTGCCCAGCGCTGCTTTCACGCCGGGAAGCAATTTGCCGATCTTCGGCCCCAGCTTCTTGAAGTTCGGCTGGACGAGGTAGGTGATGTACTGGTCGGCACTGGTGGCGTAGTCGATTTGCTTCACGTTGAGCTCGTCGCGGAGCAATTCGTCGTGGGCTTGCAGCCATTTTTGGTGTGTGGCATCCGAAAGAATCACTTCCACCTTCGCCAACGGTTGGCGGACTTTCAATTTATTCGCCATGCGGGCCGAGAGGCCGAGGGAGGCGATCTCGCGGAGGAGCTTCATCTGGGCGGAGAGGGTTTCGTCGATGAGGTCGGGATCTCCGGCGGGGAAATCGTTAAGGTGGACGCTTTCGAGGAATGAAAACTCCCTCATGCTGAGGCCTGGCGATTTGGACATCACACTTCCTGCCAAGTTTTGCCAGATCGTCTCCGCGATGAACGGTGTGAACGGCGCAATGAGCTTGCAAGTGGTCAGCAGGCACTCGTAGAGAGTCCAGTACGCATCGAGCTTTTCCGGCGATTGCTTCTCGGCTGCCCAAAAGCGGTCGCGGCTGCGGCGGACGTACCAGTTGGAGAGGGCGTCGACGAATTCGTTGATCCGTTTGCAGGCTTCGAAATTGTCGTAGGCGTCCATTCGTTCGACGACCGCGGCGCAAGTACGGTTCAGTTCGCTTAGAACCCAGCGGTCGAGTTCCCCTCGCTGCGTAACTTGGCGACGCCCTGCCGACTTTGCCGGATCGAAACCGTCGATGTTGGCGTAGATGACGAAAAAGCTGTAGACGTTCCACAGCCGCAGCAGGAACTCGGGGATGC
>CAYUJE010000224.1:0-9203 GCA_964444865.1 uncultured Pirellulaceae bacterium
TGACGACCCGCGGGCGGGGGGTGCTGTTGTTTTACCGAGGGGGATTGCCAACACATCTTTGTTCGAGGGGCAGCCGGTTTCGCCGTTGCCGCGACTGGGGAACCGGTCATTCTCACCTGAAATTTCCGCCAGAAACAAGCCGGTGGGGCTGGTGAGTGACGGAAAATGAATCCGCGGTCTTCTCCGGAGTCGCCGCAAGGCTGACAATGAGCGACAGGGGCCGCATCCTGATTGATTGCGACACACCTACCTTGAATAAATCGAACGGCACTTCCCATGATAAAAACTCTCTTCTCCACATTCCTGTTGGGCATTCTTTGCGGTAGTGCGGCACTTTCCTGCGCGGAAGGAAAGGCAAAGGGAAAGGTTCTGTTCATCGGCAAGCAGCCGGATCATCCTTACGGCAGCCACATGTACTTGCACACCGGCCGAATGTTGTCGGAGTGCGTGAAGCTCAACGGGCTGGAGGCGGTCGTTTCCGATGGCTGGCCAAAGGATGCCGCGGACCTCAAGGACGTCAAGACGATCGTGGTCTATACAACACCGGCAGCGGAACTGCTGCTGGATGGACCGCATCGAGACGACGTGGATAAGCTCATGAAATCGGGGGTTGGCCTGGTCACGATTCATTGGGCGTCCTCGGTCCAAAAGGAGAATGTCGAGCGGTTGGGCGATCGGTGGATGAGTTACCTGGGTGGAACTTGGATCAGCAACGTGGGGCTCAGCACGGATAAGTCGGAATTGAAGCAACTCGACCCCAAGCATCCCATTTGTCGCGGCTGGACGAATTATGAACTGCTCGACGAGTACTATCTCAACCCGAAAATCGGCAAGGATGCTCAGTCTCTACTTCAGGTCTCCACCAAGGGCCAGGATGTGGTGGTTGGCTGGGCTTACGAGCGGCCGGGGGGTGGCCGTGCCTATGGGACGACGCTCGGCCACTTCTACAGCAATTTCGAGCGTGAGCCCTTTCGGAGGACCATCGTCAATGCAATCCTTTGGACTGCAGGGGCCGAAGTGCCAGAAGGGGGCGCACGAATCGATGTTCCGCAGGATATCCTGAAGCTGCCGCCAGAGCCGAAGAAGTGAATTTCGGCCCGTCTCGAGCCGTCAGAATCTCCCGATATCCAAACGCATCGACTTCGACGGAATCCGCTCCTCCACCCATGAAACAAACCGATAGTTGCCCTTTGTGGATGCTGGTTGGCGGGCCCAGAGCCATTCCGCTGATGGTGGAACAATCCGGTGAGCGCTATGTCGCTCTGTTTACGAGCGAGTCGAACTTAAATCGGTTTCAAATCGTGTGCTGCTCGCGGGATCAATATCAGCCGTTGCAATTGAACTCGACCTCAGAGATTCTTGACGAGCTCCATAAGGCCCAGAAACGTGGCTGCAAATTCATGCTGATCGACCCTGCCAGCTCAAGCATTGACACCCATGAGGCCAAAGTCCTTGCGGAATTCATCCAGACGTTCGAGTCCCAGTCCTCGAGCATGGCGCACGCAAAATAGGAAAAATGGCTGACGGCCCATGGTGGCAGTAGGATGACGTTACCCACAATCGAGGCCGTGAAACACGAACCAGGAAGACGTTTTTTGTGCCCGACGTTACGATTCGCTTATTCGTATGCCTCATGCCCAAACATCGAGCTGTCGTCAATCACTTGCTCGGCGGCCCTCCCCAATTCTTCGAGACTGCGTCGCTGACCGACCGTGTGCCAAGGGCTAACTTCCTTGAGTTCGGGCATTACCTCACATAGCTGTTCCACCAGATTCTCTGCCATGCGACGTGTGGCCGGGTTTTCCGCAGATGCGAGAAGTGATGCGGCCGTCTTCATGACGCGAACCATTTTGGCCCGCTCGGCGACGGGGCGAGAGAGGGGTTCGCATGATTCCTCGAGCAGGTCCGCTGCAGGGACATCGAGAACCTTCTGCCAATGGTAAAGTTCGGAAATGCGAAGGTCGGCGCTAGCGTGCTCCTGGGAGCGCACCGCTCGAACGTCGATTCCTAATTGGCGGGAAGCTGTGCGCAGCGACATACCCTGCTGGATGCGCACGGCTTGGATGCGATGGAGCGGCTTTCCCGTGTTGCTGCAGGGCAGCGGCAGCACCATGGAAGCGGTATCATGGAAAACATAACTGTCGGCACTAGCCATTCTTTGATCCCGGCCGGGCAGGCCACTTTCAAGGATGGTGTCACACGCCTCATGCAAAAATGACGGCCGCATCATAAGCAGCCTCTTGGGCGTCTCCTGCACCTGATGGCGCAAGGAGACGCGCATAACTCTGTTCGATTGATTGGACGCGGTCGCCAAGAGATTAGTTCCAAACGCGTCAAGCAATTTGCAAATACGGACGACATTTCATGCGATTTCATTTGAGCAGACCGCAAACCATTGCTAGAAGAAGACTTGTAGCAATACCGCTGCTTGTGGCACTTGCCCATTTCTGTCTGCTTGTTGTTGCCACTGGGTGGGGAGCAGAACCAAATCTGAAGATCAAGCCACTTAAGAACGGCACGCTCATCCTCGCCCAAGACCAGCCGATTGCGACGTTCTTCACGGCTGATGAGAAGGTTCTCCGGCCATTCTATGCCCATGTTTTCAGTCCTGACGGCAAGGCAATCACTCGCAACTTTCCCCCGAAAGCCGGCGAGCCTGGGGACCATGCCGACATGCATCCGGGTATCTGGCTCGCCTTCGGCGATCTCAATGGCCATGACTTTTGGCGCAACAAAGGGCATGTGAAGTGTGTCAAGCTTCCTGGGGATTCGGAACTAATGGATGATGGAATCGCCTTCTCCCTTCGCAATGACTATTTCGCGATCCTGAAGGAAGGAGAGCAGCATCTCGCACGCGAATCCTGTCGGCACACCTGGTCATTGCATGAAGGTGGAATTCTCCTCAGCCTCGATAGCCAGTTCGAGTCCGCGGACTCCGCTCAGCCGCTAGTGTTTGGTGACCAGGAAGAAATGGGGTTGGGAGTACGAGTTGCGACGGCACTCCGGGTGAAAGATGCTGGTGGAGAAATACGAACCAGTGATGGCAATCGCAATGAGAAAGAGGCCTGGGGAAAGCAAGCCAAGTGGTGCGACTACAGCGGGAAAGTGGACGGCCACCGAGTTGGCATCACGCTCATGCCTCACCCCGGCAATTTTCGTGAAAGCTGGTTTCACGTCCGCGATTATGGCTTGATGGTCGCGAACCCGTTCGGTCGGAACGCCTTCACCGGAAAAGAGAAGAGCCGTGTGGAAGTGAAGCCCGGCGAAAGGCTGCGGCTGCGGTTCGGAGTTTGGGTTCACGCCGGGAAGGAAACGAGCAATGAGGAGATCGACAGTTCGTATCAGGCTTACGTGAAACGCGCCGGCAAATGACGCCGCTCGACTACTTCTGGCGGCTGGTCCATTCTTTGAGCTGCTTGCGTGCCTGGCGGAGAGTGAGATTCATAGCCGGAATGAGCATCGCGAGGTCTTCGTCTCGCCGGCGCTCGTGGAGGGGACGGAGGACATTCTCCACTTCTTCTTCCAGGGCTACCAACCATGCTGGTACGTCGAGCCCCACCCCTGTTGGCTCCCGAGTGAGCATTTCCGTCTCTTCTTCCAGGAGCTCGAACTTGGAAATTGTGCCACCCTGCCGGATCTGAGTGACGGCTGGCTCGACAAGTGCCCTAATGCGGTCGATGGCGAGAGGTCGGACGAATCGCTCCGCCAGCCGATCGGCTACGGTCGGCATCCGCATCGCATACTTCTTTTGCAAGTCGGAAAGCTTGGCCAGGTACTGGTCTGCTTCATCGTGAATCCGCTCCGAAAGAGCCTTTCTCCAAACGCGCGCCGCGGCTTCGCGACCGCGACGGACAAGGATTTCGTGAGCCAAAACCACTGGCTTCAGGTTCCAGCACACGCGGTCATACTTGGTCCGCAGACGCAGAAAGTCCAGCAGGGTGAAAAGGAGTTCGCCTCGATCCGATTGTGTGGTGGTGCTGTTGTAGTCGCGATATTCGCCGTAGTTTTCTACGATCGCTTCGAGCACCAAAGCCAGTTGTTCGGCAGCTTCATCGCGGGTTAAATCGGACTCCAAATCGGCGAGCAGGCCCTCGGGGACATCCTCTTGCGAATCTTCCTGTAGGGATTGCAACCAGGGTCCAGTTCCTTGATGCAGAATGGCTCTGATATTCCCCAAGTTCAGAAACCGCTGCGTGAACAGCTCTTCGCCGTAGCGCTCGATGAATTCGACCATCCGTTTCCAGGCAGCCTTGTCGTGCACGCGTTCAAGGATGGAAAGCCTGAGTGTGCGACTATGGGCAAGCCAGCTGGATAACATCGATTCGGTCAGTTGCTCTAGGCAAGCGACCAGCGGCTCCGCCCGCTGGTCTTCCGTGGAGTCATCTTCAACAGGCCAAGTTGCGGAAGACGAAACCAGGCTTTCCACGATTCCCTTGTAGCCGATTTTGAACAGCTCGTCGTACTCCGTCACGGCGCCGGCTCCGACCGGATGGTCCTTTTCCATTTGCCGAGCCACTTCCAATAGCTCGCAAGTCTCCACCCACATTCCCAATCGCGGCAGCCAGGAGAGCAAGTCCTGAATCCCGTGCTGCCTCGTGCGAACGGCTACGATTTCGGCCGGGCTCCCCCCCTTGGCGAGCGGCACATAGAGAAGGGGCTGTTCGGAGAGGGCCTTCCAGAGCTCGTCACAGGCTGTGCGGACCTTCTTAGGGTCGCTTTGGAGAAGGGCCGCAAATACCTCAATAAAACGCCTCTGTTCTTCGTCACTGCCCGGTGTTTCTTCTCGCGTCTTGCCGCGGAGCACCATGACAGCTGCAGATAACAGGCGGCCCGCATCCGCCGTCTCCACGCAGGTGCTGATGACTCTTTCCAAAAGGGATTCTTTGGTCATTCTCCGACGGTCATACTCGATGAGGGAGTCATGGTCCGGCAACGGTGGAGGAATTCGATAGTCTCGGACCGACGATAAGAGTTCATCGAGCGCGAGGCGATTGTCGTTAGCCTGCTCAATCCATCGCTCCAACGCCGCCAGACGTGCACCGCGAGTGGCCGGACTGGCATCTCTGGCCACGGCATCCAAAATTGGGCTTACTGCCGACAATCGCCAAAGTCGTGCGACGGTAGCGAGGAACGAAAGTCGATCAGCAACTCGCTTGGATTCATTAAGCAACTCGTCGTGGGTGACATCGTCATCGTCCCAGACGGCCCCCTGATTGCCATCGTCGGTGCTGTCCTTGTAAACAACCTCGTCATAGGCGGATTTGTAAAGCTCTTCTTCCTCTTCCTCGCCAATTTCCAGTGAAGCTCCTCGAGGATTCCCACTCTTGCCATTGCCAAGTTGAAACTGGGGGACTTGCCAGAACTTGTCCGCATTGGCCTCAAGGTAGTCCACAAACTTTCGAGCCGAATCCCAAGCATGGAGTGCCTTCTCCGGCGAAGCCGCTTCTTCGGCGGTCAATGATGTTACTTCTCCGAACCACCGTTCCGCCAAGTCATGGAAAGAACTGTCGGAGTGCTCCAATCCGATGCCTTCCGCTTGTGAAAGCCAATGCATGAGTAGCGCCATCGAAGCGACATAGTCCTTGCGGTCGAGCAGCGAATCAATCACCAAGGCATACGCCTTGGGCGAATCAAACATTTCCGCATGCGGTGCCCAGAAGGCAACGTCCCCTGTTGCCGCTCCCCCTTTGTGCCAGACGTTCAGTGCCTGGGCGACGCCTTCCGCCGCTCGATAGACGACGAAAGGGTCCACGGCTTCCACGCTTGAAACTTCGTGGGCGGCATACTTTTGCCACCAGGTGGCCACCTCCTTGAATTGCCGTGAAACCTTTTTGCACAAATCCGACTGATCCACCGCGGCCGCTTCGCTCCAGATTCGAGAGTAGAAGGCGAGGATGCGGTCCATGAGCGAAACGAGTTCGTCGGCCCTGTGATCACGCACACTGTTTTCCAAAGCTGGAAAGAGGCTGAAATTTGCGTCAAAGCCCAGAATGTTCCAGGGGTCGATAATCGCCCCGCAAGCGATGCCACGTTTCAGTAAGTCGATCACTTGCGGCAAATAGCCGGCTGCCTCTTCCAGTTGACCTCGATCGCAGGCCAATGTGCCGGTAGATAGCAGACAGTCAATCGTGCAAAGAATTCGCGCGGAGGCGCAGGGCACAACATCCGCCTGCCGCGCGGCGGCTTGCACGTTCCCCATGCGAGCAAAAATGCGTGCCAGATGGACGTGTTCCAATTGCGATGCGCGCCGCCGGGCCAATTGGGCATTGAGATGCTGTCTGGCTCCACCAAACGGCTGGCGGCGTTCTGTCGCCTCCACGCGGAGTCGTTCGGCATGTTCCCCAGTCGTCTTCTTAAACAGCCGTTCGTAAAACTCATCTCGATATTTCGCAATGCGAGGAAGAAGCTTGGCGAGCGTCGTAGTGGAGTCGAAACTGCCTGGCCCCTCCCCACTGATGCCGGAAGCCATCAGAATCGTGCCCGCCAACACAGCAGCAGCTTCAAACAACAGTTCCTCGGCTGAAAGTTGCGGAGCTTCTTGCAGGCGGTGCATCAGGGCATCCAGCGTCACCTGCTGCACGACGAACCGGCGATATCGACCTTGGTTGTCAATCTGATGCGGATCCCATTGGCCAAAATGGTAGTTCGGCCGCTTATTGGCAGGGTGGTCAAAATCATAAGCCCGCGGATCTACGGCCAGTTCGTCCAGATTCGCCGGGTTGTAACAAGCGTTCCGCAACAAATCTGCACCGGTTTCCTCCAGCAGTTTGAGTGCCGCAACCACGACTTCGTGCTCACTACCGATGGTTACTCCTACACCGCGAATGAACAGCGGTATGGGGCGAACATACTCATGTTTGTAAGGCTCGATTTTCTGCGATTCGAGCGTGGCAACCGGACGGTGCCCCAGAAAGTCGTTGAGGCTGTTAATGGCTCCTTGGATGATTCGGTCGCCTTCTTCCCAGGGCGGACCTTGCCTCAACACGGCTTCGCAGACTCGGCCGACAAAGAAGGGCCGAAAAAGTGATTCCTCAGAATGGTGGAACAGCAGGTCTCGATGATACTCGCGATAGGCCCGCAGGGTCTTGTCGAAGACCAGGCCGAGAACGCTACGGGCCTGCTCGGCGTTGGCAAACGCCAATGTGTTTTGGATCAGAACCTCAAGGCGGTCCTTGAGAAGCTTTCCCACGATTTCCCAGGCGGGGACCTGCGGTTGGTGCCTGACAACGCAGCCAAAAAGTCCATTGATGCTGGCCAGAAACAACGGATCTGAAGTGCCCGAAGAGAAGTTCAGGTAGCCAAGCGCCTGGTCGAGGGAGGCTTCTCCCGCGGCTTCAAGTTCGCGCTCGGCCATCTTCTTCGCTCCAACTTACGAACAGCTCTCGGCCCTCCCCGGCCGATCGCACCAACCCTGCATGGTAGGAACAGGCGAGGAGTTGGTCTAGCGGGTTAACGGACACAGCACTTCTGCATCTATTTCGAGTATAATTTGACACATGCTTCGTCTCGCCATGTGGTCGGGGCCGCGGAACATTTCGACGGCAATGATGCGTTCCTGGGGTAATCGCGACGACACGATTGTCTGCGACGAGCCTTTCTATGCGCACTATCTCCACTCCACCGGCAAGGATCATCCCGGTGCGAGGGAAATAGTTTCTTCTGGTGAAACAGATTGGAAAAAGGTAGTGGCTGGCCTCACGGGCAAAATTCCTGAGGGCAAACGAATCTTCTTTCAGAAGCACATGACCCACCATTTGCTGCCGCATATCAGTCGCGATTGGCTGGGAGAGCTATTGCACTGTTTTCTGATTCGCGACCCGCGCGAGATGCTCACCTCGTATGTAAAAATTGTGAATCACCCCAGCCTCGAAGATACGGGGTTCTCGCAGCAGAGGGAGATTTTCGAGTGGGTGCGAGCCAACTTGAAGATCACTCCACCGGTTTTAGACTCTGTCGATGTGCTCAATCATCCCCGACGCATGCTCGGTCTGCTCTGCGATGCGCTGGGGGTCGAGTTTCAGGAGGCCATGCTGGCCTGGCCTCCTGGACCGCGCGCAACCGACGGAGTCTGGGCTCAACATTGGTATGGTGAAGTTGAAAGGTCCACCGGCTTCCGAACGTACCAGCCAAAAAACGAACCCATTCCCGCAGAATTAATTCCGCTTTACGAGCAGTGTGCCGCGCACTACGCCCGGCTGTATGATCACCGACTCAAGTAGCATCAGTTCAACTGAGGATCAGAAATTCTCTTTGAGTCCAAATCGGCCATAGCGGACGTTGCGGGGATTCATAGTGTGCCCCCAACTTATATCCGAGACCGCAACTCCTAAAGCCGCAGCCAACTTCTCGCGTTCGCCGGGGCTCGGCGTCCAGCGGCCGTCGGCAATGGCCAGGGTCCGCTCGATGGTCAGGCCGGACCGCACTGCCAAGTCATCGAGGTTGATGTCCAGTTCATCGAGCAGATGCTCTACCGTCTTGATCATCGACCGAACCTCCCTCCAATTCACATTCGCGGCAACCGCCAACTCCCTAATAAGGTACCCGGAATCTACGCGTTTGGAATCTCAGCTTCTTATCGTCCCCTGTTTGTCCGCTTGCCAGATGTCCCTCGTATCGACGTCGAGCGCTGTTAGCCAGCCGCCGCCGTGGCAATAAGTATCAATGCAGAGGACGTGGCCCAGATCCATGACTTCCGCAGTCCGCTGGGCGGTATGGCCCACAACAGCAATCTTGCCGCTTTTATGAGGAGCGGGCAGTGAGGCAAAAAGGTGTTCCCAAAACAGGGCGTAATCAGGTTGTTCTTCGAATGGGATGTCGGCGATATAGTTTGCGTGGACAAAAAAGTGATTGGGCGTTTCGTGATAGCGCTGGAGCCCCTTAAGGAATTCAAGGTGATTGGCGGGAATGTTTTCGATTGCCCAATTGTAACTCGCCAGGGTTTCTCGCCCGCCGTATTGCAGCCAGGCAGCACCATCCGTTCCTCTTTCCAAGGAGCCAAGGAACATGATTTCGTGGTTTCCCAGTAGGGGCACTACGCGGCACTCATTCCCCAATCCAAGAATCTGCTCAATCACGCCCCGGCTATCGGGTCCGCGGTCAATATAGTCGCCCAAAAAGACAAGTGTGTCTTGGTTTGTCGGTTTGATTGCCGCCATCAATGCGGCGAGTGCGGCCGCACAGCCATGAATGTCGCCGATGGCAAT
>CAYUJE010000224.1:9303-11234 GCA_964444865.1 uncultured Pirellulaceae bacterium
AAAAAGCCGGTGCTGGAAGCTGCCGCGGACGAGGTTGTGACGTATGACGCCCAGTGGCACAGCACTCTCCGCAATGACCAGCGGCTGGCGTCGTCACAAGTTCTGCTGGAATCTCTAGCTGGCCGCAAAACCCCCAATCGAATCGGGGTGGAATTTTCCAACTTCAGCCTCCATTTTCAGCCTCTCGCCGGCGAACGCGTCGATATCGAGCCGGCCCTCTACCAACTTCGCCGCCGCAAAGATCCTGATGAACTGGCCCGATTGCGGAAGGCGATTGCGGCTTGCGGCAAGATGTATGCATTGGCCCGCCAGATCATTGAGCCCGGAATTACCGAACTGGAAGTTTTCAATCGCTTGCAATCCGCCGCCGTGGATGAAATCGGCGAGAAGATGTCCGATCATCCGGACGGCAATGACTTCGCCTGCGGTGCCCGTGGCGGAGCTCCCCGCGCGGGACGCACTGCCCAGGATGGCGAGCTTTATATTCTCGATCTTGGCCCTGCCTGCCGGGGATACTTTGCCGATACCTGCCGGGCTATCGCGGTCAACAAAAAGCCGACGGATGAGCAGCAGACGGCGTGGACGTACATCATGAAGATCTTCGAGCATCTGAAGAAGACGGTGAAACCCGGCAAGAGTTGCCAGGAGCTGTATCACGAGGCTCAGGAAATCTTGGACGAAGCCCCCATTGGTGTTTTCAATCATCATCTCGGCCACGGCATCGGCTTGTTTCCCCATGAAGGACCGCACCTGAATCCGTTCTGGAACGACACGTTTGAAGTCGGTGACGTTTTCACCGCGGAGCCGGGGTTGTATGACGAGAAAGTCCTGCGAGCCGGCATGCGGCTGGAAAACAACTACCTGGTGACGGAAACCGGAGTGGAACTGCTCAGTGATTTTCCGCTAGAACTGTGAACGGAAATGGGAAATCTCAAATCTCAAACAAAGTTGAATTGAGAATTGAGTAATATGGAAACGTCGGACGCTCCCATTTTTTATTCTGGCTTCCCGATTCGAATTTGTTTGAGATTTGAGATTTCTAATTTCCCCCCATGTCCCAAGGCCTCAATCCTCCGCAGCAGGAAGCGGTGAATACGCTCAAGGGGCCGCTGTTGGTATTGGCCGGCGCGGGGAGCGGCAAAACGCGGGTCGTAACCTATCGCATTGCCAATCTCATCCGCCACGGTACCCGGCCCGATCGCATTCTCGCCGTCACCTTCACCAATAAAGCCGCCGCCGAGATGCAGGAGCGCATCAGCGGGCTCATCGGCAAAAAGAGCGAATTCCGCCCGCTGATTTCCACGTTCCATTCCCACTGCGTCAAGGTGCTCCGGCGACACATCAAAGAGCTTGGCTATCCGCAAAAGTTCGCCATCTACGACCGCGGGGACCAGGAAAGCCTGGCCCGCACGGTCTTGCGGGAGATCAAAGTCCCCGGCGAAATGATGCGACCGGGCGACCTGCTGTTTCAGATCTCCAACTGGAAGAGCCACAGCATTCGTCCGCCAGATGCCGCGCAAGTCGCCAAGACCGACAAGGAGCATCTCGCCGCGATGGCCTATCGCCGTTATCAGAAGGCGCTGAAGCTCGCGGGTGCGGTCGATTTTGATGACCTGCTGCTCTGCACCGAGGAGCTGTTTCAAACCCAGGCCGATGTCCGCCGCCTGGAGGCCCGCCTTTTTGAGCATCTGCTCGTCGACGAATACCAAGACACCAACGGCAGCCAGTATCGCATCATCCGGGCGCTCGCCCAGGAGCACCGCAACCTCTGCGTCGTCGGCGACGACGATCAGTCCATCTACGGCTGGCGCGGGGCGGACGTGCAGCATATTTTGCGGTTCAACAAGGATTGGCCGGACGCCAAGGTCATTCTGCTCGAACACAACTACCGCTCCACCGCGGCCATTCTCGAATCAGCCAACAAACTGATC
>CAYUJE010000225.1:0-11141 GCA_964444865.1 uncultured Pirellulaceae bacterium
GTGCTGCCGTGAGCCCCGGTGCTGCAAGGAACGTTGCCACAAGGAACGTTGCTGCAAGAGCCGCTGCAACAATGGTTGCGACAGCTGTGCGAAGGCCGCCCCGAGCTGCGCCGCCCCGACTTGTGCCGCTGCCGCCCCCACCTGTGCTGCTGCCGCTCCGACCTGCGAAGCCAAGGCCCCCAGCTGCGGTTGTGACAATGGCTGCGGCCGTTGCCACAAGCAGCGCTGCTGCCGTGAGCCCCGTTGCTGCAAGGAAAAATGCTGCAAGCAGCCGAAGTGCTGCAAAGAGCCCCGCTGCTGCAAGCAGCCCAAGTGCTGCAAAGAGCGCTGCTGCCGTCAGCCCCGCTGCCACCGTGACCGCTGCTGCAACAACGGTTGCGGCATGGTTGCCCCCTCCTGCGGTTGCGGCAAGTAATTGCCAATCCAGCGAGGGCTGAGAACCGCACACGCCACTGCGAAACTCAGTCCCGCTCCCAAGATAACACCAGCCCCTCGGCATGCCATGCAAGCCGAGGGGTTGATGTGTTTCTTGGTGACGCCTCATCCCATCCCGGCGATTCTTCCTCTCTCCCACTGCAACCTACTGATGCCATTCCCCCACGAACGGCTTGTAGAACGGCTCCCATTCCCGGTTGAACCAGACCGGGCTACTGGGGAATCCTTCCTGTCCGAGGGCGTCCACGGCGACGATGTAGTAACGTCGGGTTGATTTCCCTGCGGCGGGATCGGTAAAGGTCAATTCCGTCTGCGGTTGGGCGGTCAGGCGGGCGATGGGGTCTTTGCTGTAACGACCGTCCATACGGTAGACCCGGTAGCCGCGGATTCCCTTCTCGAGATTGGCCTTCCATTTGACATGGCAGGCTGTTCCTTCTTCCTTCGCGAAAACAAACTGCGGGCTGGAGGGAATCGTCAACACGGCGGCGGATGGCCCGCTCACCTTTCCCGCGGCGTTTACGGCCCTTACGCGATAGGCATAGACCCCAAGGCGATAGATTCGTCCCTCCGCATCGAATTCCTCGTCGTGAAACTTTCGCTCAAAACTCGGCTCTCCACCAACGCCAGGCTGCTTCGTAAAATCGACCTCGGTGTCCATGTAACTCGACCCACTGATTGGTTTCAAGTTGTGGTTCAGCGGCACGAAGATTCCAATTTTGCGAATCGCCCCCACGCTTGGTGATTCCAAGGGCGGAGTTTGCCCTTTCAATCGCTTGAGTTGATCCTCGGTGACAACTTCCACTGCCGCTCGATCCACGAAGTAGCCAATTTCATTCCCCGGCACTGGCGTCCAGCTAACCTCCACCTGCCGTTCATTCACCACCGAAACAATCACGTCCTCGACCACCGGCGGATTGTCGCGAACCTTCGGCTTGATGCTGGGGAATTCAATTTTTTCACCCTTTGCCGCCAGCCGCAGCGCCCAAATCTGCTGCTCACTCACGCCACTGGAATTGCTCGGCCGATTTTCGAGGAGCGCCACGCCGAGTTCCGGCGCGAACATCAATTGCCGTGCCCGGCTGCTGGTGGGGTCCGGCTCGCGGGCCGGCTCGAGCGGGGTCCACTTTTTCGTATCGAGGTCCAGCGTCCAGGTCTCCAGCCTGTGGACCGCCTCGTCGTCCTTGCCAGTCGTTACCTTGACCACAGCCAGCACAACTCCGGCATTCGAGTCGTAAGTCATTACGGCATCATTCTGTTTCGTCGGCGGCAGCCCTTCGGTCTGCAGGTCGGTCCAGGTGTTGGCTTTGAGATCGTAAATCCAAGTATGTTGGTCGTCATCAAACTGGCTGCCGAACAAGACGTGAACTTTGTGCCGGGCGTCATAAGCCATGTTGCCGCCGCTCCGCGGGGCCGGCTCTTGCGAAGGCTTCTTTTGCGTCCAGGTATTTTCCCACGGGTCATAGGTCCAGGTTCCCTCGTGGCTCCCTTCCCCGCCGAACATCACCACCACCTCCTGCTCGGCGTCCCACGACGCACATCGCAGCGGCCGCGGCTGAGCCCCCGGCAGCGGGCGGAGATTCCGCCAGCGGTTCTGCGGCAGGTCATAGCTCCAGACCGAAGCATCGTTGAGATACACCTCTCGCAGCCATTGCCATCCGTGGCTGGCGCTGAACGCGGGAAAGCGAAGATACCGGCCGCTCACTGGGTCGATCAGATTCTGCTGCCCGCAGCAAATCCCCGGCGGGGACGTGTTCGGCTCCATCAACTTCCACACCGCCGACCGCGGCTCAAACGTCCAAATCTCCGACCCCTGCTCGCCACCCCCTCCCTGATTGTGACCCCCATACCGAATCATCACGTGGTTCTTCTCGTCCCACGCACAGGCCCCTTCATACCCCAGCCGCGGAGACGGCGGAGTCTCTTTCAGCGGACTGAGCTTCACCCAGGTTCCAACGGGAATCTCTTTCAAGCCCGCCGGAAGCTTCACCTCCGGCTTTTGACCTGATGCAGTTCCGGCGAGAACTGCCACAACTACCAGACATACGAACCAACGGATTTGCCTTTGCATGACTTTCCCTCGGCTTCTGCGGCGGAAAATGGTCTTATGGAATCAAGGCGGTGATTCTCGCCTTCTGCCGCCGTTGCTCGTCAATTGCCGGTTTGGCGGGAGTGTAATACTTGCTGTCGAATTCTGCTTTCTCGGCGGCCGATAGTTTGGCTTCGGCGATCATGATGTCCTCCACCAGCGACGAGATTTGTTGTTCAAGGCCACTGAGCGCATCCGACTGTTTCTTGAATTCGTCAAAGGATTGGACCCCTTGCGCCATCGCCGCATATTCCTTATGCAGACGAACCAGATCGGTCACCTTTTGCACCAGCTCGGGGGAAATCGTGGTGGAAGTACTCTTGGCTGTGGCGTTAGCATCGGAGTTAGTCGTGGTGCTTCCCGGCTGAGAAACCGGGGCCACAGTACCCGTCGACGATCCGCACCCGGCCATCCCCACGATTACCCCGACAGCCAGACTGGCCATCCCTTGAGAAATCAGAAAACCAATATGAGTCTTTGCTCGCATGACAACATCTCCCGGTGGAATGAAGTTGAAAAGGGAACTGCTTGGAAAAGCGTGCGCCGATCCGTTCTAACGAAAAGTGGGGCAGGCTTCCAGTCTGCCCCGTAAGAATCGCCGCAATTTGCTCATTTGGCGAAAACTTTCGCTAAGTGGTGTTGACTCAGCGAAAGTCTTCGCCATACTGACTAGCGAAGACTTTCGTCACATTCGCGTCGCGGTCGCGGACGTGCGGAAGCCGATTGGCGAAAATTAACTCGGAGAAAAGCAGTGCGAAAATCAGGACCCTCTCAACCCACGGAAGTCGAGTTGCAGATTCTGAGAATTCTCTGGGAACTGGGGCCCAGCCCGGTGCGAGAGATTCATGTGCGGCTCAATGCGGACAAGGGGACCATCTACTCTACAACAGTCAAGATGCTCTCCGTCATGCTGGACAAAGGGCTGGTCAAACGCGACGAGAGTGCATCGCCGCTCATCTACCGTGCTGCGTTTTCCCGCGAGACGGCAGGAAAACGGATGCTGAGCGATCTGATCGAAAGAGTGTACGACGGAGCGGCAATGAGCCTGGTGCTGCAGGCTTTAGCGACTACGCAAGCCACGAAAGAAGAACTCGTCGAAGTGCGACGGCTACTCGATCAAATGGAAGGGAAATAGGCCATGAACACGTTTCAACTCCCTGCGAATCTTGTTGAGCGACTGGGCTGGGTCCTGGTGCATTCGGCCTGGCAATTCGCACTCATCGCGTTGGTGGCGCTTCTGCTGGTGCAAGCCACGCGGCGATATTCGGCGGCGAGCAGGTACTGGATGTTGCTGCTGGCGTTCGCGGCAATGGTGGCGTCACCCGTCGTTACACTGCTCGTCATCCCAGTTGATGAGTCGATTGCGGAGGTGGCGGCGACGACGGACCAAATCGGTCCGGCAATCAGCGCCGCGCTCCCCGAACAAGCTGTGGATGCACGCCCTGTTTCCGATGGCGATGTGCCCGAATTGCAAGCGATGACGACGCCGACGCTCTCATGGCAATTGACGGTTGATCATGCTGTAAAACCCTGGCTGAACGTGATGGTTGGCATCTGGGGCCTCGGGGTTTTGGCATTTGCCTTGCGGCCGATGTTGAGCTGGCACACCGTGCGTCGCTTGCGGAATGTCGGCGTTTCGCCGGTACCGGCCGCGGTTGCGGCGCTGTTGCAACAAACCTCGGAACGAATTCGCTTGCGGCAGACGGTGCAGGTTCTGCAATCGACGATTACTCGCGTGCCGGTCGTGATCGGCTGTCTGCGGCCGGTGATTTTGCTGCCCGTCAGCTTTATCGCGGGCGTCCCGACCTCGCATCTGGAAGCCATCCTGGCCCACGAATTGGCCCATGTTTCGCGGCATGATTTCCTGGTAAACCTGCTGCAGACGTTGGTAGAAACGCTGTTCTTTTACCATCCCGCGGTATGGTGGCTGTCGCACCGAATTCGAATTGAGCGGGAAAACTGCTGCGACGATTTGGCCGTGGCGGCAGTTGGCAATCGTGTCGAGTATGGCCGAGCGCTGTTGGCGCTCGGAGAACTCCGCGGCACGTCGACGGCCCTGGCCCTCGGCGCTCGAAGCGGCTCGCTATTGGACCGCGTCCAGCGTCTCTTCCGCCGCGACCCGGCCGAGCGAACCGTGGGTGCGGGCATCGTCAGCGTCGGACTGCTGGCGATTGTGTTAATCGCCCTGGGAGTTTGGAATTCAACGCTGGCCGAGAAGCCCCGCTCATCGGCCGATGAGCAAGCGGCCCGAATGACTGCCAAAGAGCAGGCGGCCTGGATCGCGATCGATGACGCGCCGATCACCGTCAATGGGCCTGCGTCGAATCGCCGAACCTTACGGCAGCAAATGCAAAATATGGAGCGTGCGAAATTCCCAGAGAACGCGATCCGCAAACTTCGCGAGCAAATTGAGCAGCCTGTGCGTGCCGCGGATTTCTGGAACGTGCCGGCCGATGCATGGACGCACATTGGGCAATTGACGTCGCTCCAGGAGCTGCGCATCGTGGCCAGCGATCTCCGTGGAAAGCCGATGGACGAGATTGGGCGGCTCACAAACTTGCGCCGGCTGGAGGCCACCAATTCGAAATGCAACCCGCAGGATCTCGAGCCGCTGCGCGAGCTGGCCGACTTGAAACACTTGCAAGTCATGTTCACAGTTCTCGACGAAAGCGGAGAGTGGCGGAAGGAGCAGCTCGGGGAACTGTCGGCCGCGGAACAGGCATTGGTCGCTCACTTGGTCGCTGCCCAACCGAATCGCGCTCCAATGGCGGAAGTAGCGATCCTGACGGATCGAATGCTCGCCAGCCTCCGCGGCCTTGATCGCCTGAAAACACTCCGGCTGTCGAACACCTATGTATCCGGCCGTGGGTTAGAGTCGCTCAAGGCGCTGCTGGCGATCGAGGAATTGGATCTGACTCTCATCGAGTTCACGCCCGAGGCTGCGCGGATCGTCGGTGGGTTACGGACGTTGAAGCGATTTCGCTATGCGGACGTGACTGACGAGACGCTCGCCGAGTTGGCGAAACTCCCTGAGCTTGAAGAACTGGAAGTGTGGGCTGGCGGAGTCACGGATCGGGGCGTCGATCATCTCTTGAAACTGTCCAAGCTGCGAAAACTGGCCATCCGCGGCAGCCAACTCTCGGATGCCGGCCTGCAACGGCTTGCCAACTTGCCGCACCTGGAATCGTTGGACCTAAGTCACTCGACCGGCTCGCTCACGGCGGCCGGAGTGAAACGATTTCAGGAACAGAAGCCGGAATGCAAAGTCGCCTTCAAGCCGGTCGCCGCGAGAGCCGAGCCGGTCGAAAACGCCACCGGCCAAGCTCAGCCGCCGCCAGCGGACGAGACCGTCGGCAAGCCATCGCGGGACGCATCTTTGGATGTGGTTGCGGAAATCCCCGACGCGGCATACACGCGACCCACGGCGAAAGACCAAGAGGTGACTGCGAAGATTCCCGCGGAAGCGTGGGGCGAGGCGGTGGATGGCTTGCGGGTGGCAATCGTATTGCGGTCCCCTCCGATCGATAAGCATGAACGTCTCTGCTACGACATCGTGGCGGAAAACGTGAGCGACCACGACATTCGTTTCGGAGCGATGCTCGATGTCAATGATCTGGTCAGCTACTGCAAGACGAACCTCGCCGATGCCGACGGAAAACAGGTGTCGCCGCAAGCAGGTGGTATCAGTTATCTGGCACCGACATTGAAGAGACTTTGGCTAAAGCCAAAGGAGCGCGGTTCGATTTCCACGTGCGCGTCGCGGTTGTTCGAACTAGACGAAGCAGGAAATCCGCTTGGCAGCCCTGAGGAGTATCACGGTCCCTCGTATTTCCGTGTCAAGCCTGGCCAATACTCCGTTTCGGCTGCGGTAAAGTTGGGACCAAGTATGTATAGCGTTGATCCTGTCTCCAAAAAGCGGACGGTGCTGTCGCCAGCCAAGGGTGAATGGAGCGGCAAGCTCCAAACCGGCTCGACTTCGGTCGCGCTTTTCAGTCAGCCGGCGCCAGAGGATGAGGCCGCGAAGTTCCCGCCGCTTGAACTCCGTACCGACGTCAGAGCGGCACGGAATGCGTTGCTGGTGTCCCTGCGGGACGCCGATGCGCTGCAAGGCGACTGGAGAGCGACGGAGGCTATTGGAAACGGCAAGCCCGTGCCCAAAGAGCTACTGCCGAACATCAAAGTCGTGTTCGCGCGCGAGAAAATGACCTTTTCTCCGCCCGAAGGTGGCGACCGACCGGTGCTCGAATTCACATTCAAAGTGGATGCAAGCAAGAAGCCGAGGGCCATAACCTTGACTCGCCTGGTGGATGGACTCGCGCAGAAGTCGGGGCCAGGAATCTACACACTTGATGGCGATACGCTGAAGCTATGTCTATCGATCCGACCGGAGACAGAACCACCGACCGAGTTTGCCGCCCCCGAGGATTCCCAACTCATCTTGCTGACGCTGAAGAAGTCAAAGGAGTGAATTACCCCCGCTACTTCCCAGAGTCTGATTCCGCGGGTGACTGAGTATTCCCAGCGAGCGTTTTGCGGCTGTACACAGTCGCAAGAGGCGACCTTCTCGCTTTGAGAGGGGAATAGGGTTGTGGGCCTTGTCGGGGCAGCAGCGTTGGTCGGAAGAACGCCGAGTTAATGCAGCCTTTTCCCCTAGCCGCCTTGGGAAGACGGCCTACTTTGTCAGTTCCTGCCCCAGGGAGAAGACCTCTTCAGCGTCGAGTACCAGGTCGTTGCGGGTGAATAGTTTTTCGATGGCGGCGCGGTGAATTTTCATCTTCGTTCCGCCGACGCCGATGGCCCCGTAGCAAAGAATGCCGCCGCGATCCTTGGCCTTGTCCATCACCTCGATCCCTTCGATTCCCAGGGGAGGGACGGCATTCAGGTCAATGGCCACTTGGAGCGACTTGGCTTGCTGGAGCACCGCGGCAGAAAGTAGCTGGATACCGGCTGCTCCGGCGGCAATGACGATTTGAGCGCCGGCCACGGCGGCCACAGTATCGTCGGCGGAAGCAGTCGCGACCGCTTGTAGTTTGGCTTCTGGTAAACGGGCGCGAATGGCCTGGCAGGCTTCTTCCGCCTTGGGAAGCGTTCGGGAGGCGAGTCGTACGGTCACTCCCTGCCGGGCCAGCAGACGAGCCGCCCGCTGACCGACGGGGCCCGTGCCCGCCAGAATGGTCGCGGTCGCTCCTTTCAGGTCCACATGCTTCGCCGCCGCCAGAACGGCTGCCGCTGCAGTCGTATTCGCCCCATTGGCGTCGAGCAACACGGAAACGCGCATCGGTCCAAAAAAGCACTTGGTCACCTGCTTGAGAAGTGCTTCTCCACTGGCCACATTCGAGCCACCGATAAAGAGGGCGGTAGCCGCGAGATCCTGAGGAGAGCGGGTGAACATCGCCCCGTGTACCAGGTCGCGCACTTGTTCTGGCTCGACCGAATGATATTGAAGCAGGTGTTCGACACCGGCATCCACGGCCACCACGGCATCGAACACGCTCGCATGCGGATCGGAGTCGAGCTGAATGAGGATTTTTGATTTCGCCATAACAACATCTCGATCTGGTTAACAAACATTACCAGTCAACGAAAACGCCCATCGAAGGCAAATGCCAATTCGATGGGCGAATGGTACCTTGATTCAATTCACGAGTTAGAACCCACGGAATGGGTGAACCGCCGCTTCCTTGCCGGCCAGCATTTCGTCCACGCTGGGCTTGTTTCCCATGGCGTTGACGATGGCCATCTTGGTGGCGTCGTAATTGTATTGGTAAATCTTCTTGTCGTCGGCAGCTTCCCAGTGGATGAAGACGCCGCAAACGATCACGAGGTCTTCGGCTTTGCCCTTGGGAATGACGCCGGCTTCAACGGAGTCAGCAACGGCTTTGGCAACGGCGGCCTGGGCGGGGCCAAACATCTGCACGGCCTGCTTGGCACCCTTGATGGTCACCTTGGTGATCAAAACAGTGGCGGGCTTGACCGCCAGGTTAGGGGTGAGCACGGCCAACAGGTTGGAGTGACCGTTGCTCTGCCGGGCCAAGGCGTTGGCAAAAGCGTGACCGACGGGGCCATCCTTGCTGCCGATCATGAGGTCGATATGGGCAATTTCATTTCCGTCGCCAGCCAGGGCTTCGCCAATGTACATAGACATGAGTAGGTCTCCAAAAGTGCTAAAAATGCGTTTATCCAGGGCTAACGAGAGTACCAAACTGGCTGCCGTTTGCAACCCGGTGCGAAAATCCCTTGCGGAAACGCAGGGGCGTCACGGTTTTTCCGGCAGTTGCCGTTTACCTAATGCCCCCAGACGGCAGACTCCGATACGAACTTACACATTTGGCGGTGCTGCGCTCGGGCCACAAGGGCCGAGTTTGCAATTAGGCCTTGTGAAATTAGTAGCAAGGCCAACAAATCTGGTGTCTTGGACGACCTCGTGCGATGGGAAGGAACGTGGGAATGAATCGGTCATTTCACGCATTTGCCGTGTTATTAGTCTCGCTGGCCGGGGGGATGATTGCCGCTACCTGGACCTCCACGCTGCCGTCGAACCGGCCCGCGATGCACGCCAAGGCGAGCAGCAAGGCCGTGTCGCCTCATCTTCACTGTTCTTGCAATCCCGAGAGCCTGGTTCGGCTTGAAGAAGGGTGCGCCCGTGACAAGACGACCGGAGATGTCTATGGCTGTGAACTGGCATTCGGCAAAGGCGGTACAAACCGCAAGTCGGGTTTGAGCCGCGGGGCAAATGCAGCAACGAACTCGTTGGCCAGGACCGCCGTCATGGTGGGCCAGGGAATCTCCGAGTTTCCGTGGACGAAACTTGCCGTGCAGGCGAAGCGTCTGGAAAATCAACTCGCGGCCATGGAGCAGTATCGGCCAAACCTCAATTCCAAGCCGCAGCATGAATTGGATTATGCTGCCGCGGAATTAGCCGCCGCCGGCTTCGAACCTTCCCAAGGAGCAGCCCCCTGGTTGAAGATGAACCAGCGAGTCGCCCCACTGTATCAGGTGATTTCCGCGGATGAGATTCGCGGTATCACAAAATCCACATCGAGCCTTTTGGGCAGCATCTACGTTAAATATGAACGAACGACGCGCCTTTGGCTGGTCGAATCGGGCCTCCACCAGAAGTGGGATGCCGCCGAGGAAGCTATTGCCAAGGAGCAGTTGCTCGCCGGCGCTCTTCTGAAAATCGACGACGAAAGTATTGATCGTTGGTTTGAGAATTTCCCCCCGCCCGTGACGGTACCTAATCGATTGATCAACCCGCTGGAAGTATCTCCGGATGAGGAGAATTCACGCCGCATCATCCTTGCAACCGCTAAAGCCCTGGAGAGCCTCTCCGAGCTGATCCACCAGACTGCGGAGAATTTAGCACGCCACGCGGAACAGGATGTTGCAAAATTGCACAAACTGAAGAGTGGCCTTGAAGAGCGGCGGTAATCTCTTTTTAGGGATTTCTCGTCTACTTTACCTTGTGCCGCACTCACCAAGAGGCGGCTTTAGAAATATCGCAAGTCCTTGCAGCAAAGCAGTTTGTGGATGATTCTTCGTCGCGATATAGCGACTGTTCTTAGCCGCGATTGAACGACAAATCACGTATTCGGTCGTAATCGCGGATCGCTTTGCCACTCTGGCACCACACTTGCGTTAACAGTGGGCGTCCGAGGATTTTTGCACAATGGTCCGATTTTCGATACATTGCTCGGCTCGGGTGGCACGCCCGGGCTGAAGCGGTGATTTTTACGCTTTTTTGCTGGCAGAAGTCCTTTCTGCCAAATAAAATAAAGACTGGTTGCAGGAACGTGGTAGAGGCTCCGCGTACCATCGGCAACTTTTTGGAACAAGCAAGGCAGACCCGAATCTTTTTGCGCTTGGAGTGTATGTCATGACAAAACGCCGTCAGTTGGCGCTGGCAATGTTGCCGGTAGTAATGCTGGCTTTGGTTGCTTCCTCGGCTGTGGGGGCTGAGAAGGCTCGGCTTGCCACTTTTGAAAAGGCTCCGGGTGAAAGCTATTTTGCCTTGAGCCTGATTCCCGAAATCCAGCCGACCGTGCAGGCGCACGAAATCGTAATCTTGCTGGATACTTCCGCCAGCCAGGTCGGCGCATTCCGCGACGATAGCCTGGCCGCGGTGAACAGCTTGCTGGCGAGCCTCGACAAGAACACCAAAGTCCGATTGATGGCCCTCGATCTTCAGGCCGTTCCCATGAGTGAGGAATTTGTCGCTCCCAATGGTGAAGCCATGAAGGGGGCGATTGCCAAGCTTCAGGCTCGCGTCCCGCTGGGTGCAACCGATTTGGAAGCTGGCCTGCGAAGTGCCATGAACAGCTTTACCAAGGATTCCACAGCCGCGAGGAGCGTGGTGTATATCGGCGACGGAATCAGCCGTGCCAACTTGATGATTGGCGAAGACTATACAAATCTGATGAAGGATTTGGCGGCAAGCAAGGTTTCTGTATCCAGCCTGGCGGTCGGCCGCGAGCAGAACATTCAGCTTCTAGCTGCGATTTCCAATCTTACTGGTGGCATGGTTCAAATTGATAATGGTGCCGAGGGCGTTGCCGATGCTGCCGGCAAGGTGATGGCCAAAATTGCTGAAGGGGCCGTCATTTGGCCGAAGTCGATCGTA
>CAYUJE010000226.1:0-11108 GCA_964444865.1 uncultured Pirellulaceae bacterium
GGTTGAGTTGCCGGCCAGCACAACTCCCTCCTGGCCACGCAGCACGCTCGTCCCGAGTTCCTTGATCATCCGTTCGTTGATGACGCTGACAATCGACGCAATCAACTCCCATCCTTCGCAAGCCGTGTCGATGCCGTCAAGAACCGTGATCACGCGCACACCCCAGGTGTAAACGAGTCGCTTGAGGAGCGGCATCGTAATGACTGACTCACGCGCTAGCCGGCTGAGCGAGTACAAGTACAAGACTTTGAATTCGCCACGCTCCGCAAATAGCATTATCCGGTCCAGGTCCTCTCGCGAGAGCGTCGTCCCGCTGACCGCGGCATCCGAAAACTCCAACTCGGGTGGAATCAGGTGTCCATTCTTTTCCGCCAGTTCCCGGTTCTTGCGGTGCTGGTCAGGGATGCTTTCATTGGACTGATGATGCGAGCTAAACCGCGCATAGCTGGCAGCAATATTGAGAAATTGCCGCCGCGCCGAGGCTGCTGCCAGTTTTCGCTGGCGACGGCGAATTTTTGGGGTTGATGGCCAAGCTTTGCTGGCCACCGGCGGCCCAGCGACCTTGCTGTCGCCGGTGCTGCCGTCTATTGGCTCTGCAGCGTCATCAGGACGAACTGCCTCTCCGTCAGAGCGGAGACGGTCGCCGGCCGGTTGGAAATTAGAATGGTACGAGCCTTCTGAGCGAATCCCTGCCATAGAACACCTCGATAGAGGCGTCTTGCAACGGTCCGGCGTTTGTCCCAGTGGGACAGACGAGGTGACAAAAGGTGAGAGTTCGTGATAGTCGCTGACGATAGCTGAGAGATCGCAAGTACTTATCGATATTGCAGTTGCGAACACAACCGCAAGCAGGCCAAGGACTTGCGAAAAGGACCCGGGTGACTCCTGTCCTCTCCGTTCTTTTTCACAGGCTTTCCGTAACCCGTTGCGATACAACGGGTTACGGAAATCGTCCTGATTGACACAATCATTTGTGCCAATCATTGTGTCAATCAGCGGTCATGTCGCCATCGCTACCGGCTCCCCGGGGTCTGTCGTCGTCTCCGTCGGTTTCGTCTCTTCGGCCCGGTTGGAAATGCCGGTGGGCCGTGTCCCGGCTGTGTTCAGCGGATTGAGGCGGTCCATTTGTTGGCGCGATTCCGCGTCATGCAAATGGTAGTAATGCTGCACCATGTTGCTGTCCTTGTGTCCCAGCCAGTCCATAACTACCCGCTGGACGAATCAAGATTTGACCGTCGGGTGCCAGTGCTTTCCCGATGCTTCAGTCGATATATCGAGTTGATTTCAGCGAGCGCCTTTGATCCGCCTGTATTTTGATGGACTACTTCGTAAGCCGATCAAATATCAGCTGACCCTTTTCGGCATGCAGAATGACACCTGCTCGGCCTGCGAGTCCCTGAATAAGACGGACTACTATCTGCTGCGAATATCGGAGCATTTGCGCAGCGAGCACGCAAAGAGTGGCCAGAAGCTCGTATTATTTGTTGCGAGCCGATGCCCTTCAATGTTTCTCGACTGCGGAAGAATGTCGATTCCAGTGTGGTCATCCTATCGGCGGCAGTGCGCGCGTACAGTGGCGTCGACGAGATATTCATTGGCGACAATTTCGTGACGGGTGGATTTGTCCAATTCGGCAGGCAGACGCAGAACAAGCTCTTAGTGGAATGCCTCGCGGCTAAAGAACTGCCTTCTTGCGAACTAGTGAAAATTGATACGGAAGGGTCGGAAGTCAAGATCTTATCGAATCTCTTGCTCGAGAACACGCAAGCCATACTGCTGGAGCATCACAGCCGTTCCGATGCGGAGACAATTTGGTGATACTGAGACCAGTCATGCCAGTTTTGGCGTCAAGCATCAGTGTCGTTCATGTTTTAAGAAATGCCTCGAAAGCCCACGGAACGACTTTGAAGTCGAGTCCTTCAGCCTCTGATAATGATCATTGTCAATCACGCGTTGCAGGCCTTTCCCACCGCCTGGACCAAAAACTCTTCGAGTTCCCGCACACCGGAATCGTTCTCAAAGAGAATGCCGTTGGCCTGCAAGATCTTGGCACTGATCGCATTGCGAAAGTCCTTGTCTGTGCCCAGACGCACCGCCAGTTCGACATACTCCTGGGGATTGGCGGCGATGCAATCCAGCATCTTCATCTGCCTATATTGTGACAAGGTGATCCGGCCGCGCAGGAACTGCGAGGGTAGAGTAACGATGGGAACACCCAAAGCTAGGGCTTCGAAACTGGTGTTGCCTCCGCCGAAGTGCAATGGGTCGAGCATCGTTTCGCAAAGAGCGTTGACGGCCAGATAATCGGCATGGGCGAGGGACGGCAAGAAACGAATGCGGGCCACGACATCCGGCATGTTTTTGCGAAACCGTTGCAGTAGCAAGTCATTCCAGTGCTTCCGCTGGCCGTCGAGTAAAACGAGCACGCCGCTCGGATCTCGCCGCAAGATGTCGGCCAACACCTGATCAAAATCCGGATGAAATTTGAACAGGGTCTGCGGGCAGCCGTAAAGATGGGCGTTTTCGGGGAGGCCGAACTGAGCGCGAGTTTTAGCGGGCGTCGGCAATTGCGGACGCTCGTAATAGACCGCCAGATTTTTCAGACGTATCAGGCGCTCCGTGTAGTGTTCCTGGGCATCGACCTGATCGAGATCTTCACTGGATATAAAGTAGTCCATGGTCGGAATCCCCGTAGTAATCGGGTGGCCCCAGGTGACGCACTGAACCGGTGCCAGGCGACTAAATCCCAGCAGATAGCTCCAGGGCTCCATGCCGATGTCGGGATAGAAAAGAACATCGAACTCCTGGGCCAGGATTAGCTTGCGGGCCGCATCGATTTGCCGCGGATTGGGACCGGTTAGAACGCGGTCGGCGCTCGCGTCCATTGCGCGAGTCAACGTGTCGTCCTGATGCTCCGGACGAATCAACGTGACATCGAAAATGGATCGATCAAGCTGGCGAATCAGGCCGCTATTCAGGCGTCCAATGGTGTGGACGCGGAGGTGGACGGAAGCGAAGCCGATCTTGATTCGGCGGCCATTGGCGACGAGGCGAGGTGCCTGGCAATGAGGGGCGGTATAGGCCAAGTTGGGACAACCCTTCAAGTAGAGTTGGGCCAGCTTCTCTCGAAAAGGCCGCTCATTGGCACCGTGGTAGGCGCGGTAGAAGTCCGGAGTACCCACCATCTGTGGGGCCGGAATATGCGGGTCGGCAGTCAGTAGTTCGTCGATGCCCCGATCGACGCGGTGACGATGCTCGTCGATTTCTTCGCTAGATTGCGGAATGATGGGAGGTGCGAGCAGGGCCTTGAGCCGGCGTGCGTCGGACGGGGCTAGTTCCTGGGCCCGAGCGTAGCTTACAGCTCCCAGGGCCCATTCGCCTTGACCGGTGAGAACTTCCGCCAGGCCGTCATGCGCCAGGGCATTCTGCGGGTCTAACTCCAGGGCCCTGCGAAAGCATTTTTCGGCTTGTTCCAGCGTGGCCGGGTGGCTCGCCAGGAGAACGCCCAGGTCGAGGTGGGCACCCAAGTACTGGGGATCGCATTCGAGGGCTTTTTGAAAGCACGACCGCGCATCTTCACGGCAGTCGGCGCGCTCCCACAGGATCCGACCCAGATTATGGTGAGCTTCTGGATAATTCGGCTTGAGACGAATCGCTTCGCGCCAATGAGCGATCGCCTCGTCGGTCTTGTTTTCTTCCTCGCGCAGCAGGCAGGCGAGATTATTGTGCGCGTCCGCCTGATCGGGTTTGAGATGCAGCGCTTTTTGATAAGCTTGCATTGCCTCTTGGGGCTTCTGTTGATCGCGTAGCACATTACCCAGGTTGATCTGGGCTTCGACGAGACCGGGGCGCAACTCGAGCGCCCGGCGCAGGACGGATTCAGCCTCCTCTAGCTTTCCCAGTTCGCGGAGCACGAGCCCCAAGCTGCTGTGGGCGGCGGCGTGGCCCGGCTGAAAATGAATCGCCTGTCGATAAGCGCTCGCGGCTTCCTTGGGTTTGTCTCGTTCCTTAAGCAGCAGACCGAGATTGTAGTGGACTTCCGCGTAGTCCGGCTGCAGGTTCAGGGCTTGGCGATAACTGCCGACAGCCTCGTCATACCGACCCAGTGACTTGTACGCCACACCCAGGTTGCAGTGGGCAAGCGCTGCGTCAGGCTGCAGTTGAATCGCCCGGCAAATGCACTCGACCGCCTGTTCAAAATGATTTCGCTGCAGGGCAACCACACCCAGCAGGTGCCAGGCATCAGCGCATGTGCCATCGACTTCTAAAACTCGGCGGTAGATCTGCTCGGCTTTGGCGATTTCGCCCGTCTGGTGGAGCTTCATAGCCAGGCTGAGGTCGGTGCTCGGTGCATTTTCCATGGAGGTCGTCAATCCGTGTCAATCGGAAGGTCAAATCCACCCACTCCCCGGCAAGCGGAGACCAATCGAGGAATAGAGAATGAATTTGAATAATCGTGGAAAGTAGTACGCTTCGCAAGCAGCAGCCTTTTGTGGGGCGAGTTATCGACTTGGGAATTGCACTTTCTGCGAGCCGAGGAGCTGGCTCGCAGAATGGCTGCCCAAGGGGCAGCCCGCCCTGATCGTCGGAATCGTGCTCCGGTCCCAAGAATCGACGGAAATCACTAGCGATTCTCCGCGGGTCCACTTTGCCCAGGAAGCCCGTGCATGGCTTTAGGTCTTGGCCTTTCTTAACACGGGAAGCAGTTCCAAGACCTTCGGGTGCTGGCGAATGGGGGCCAAAGCCGGATCGACAAGAAATCGGTTGAAGGCTTGGAAGTTCAGGTCGAGGAATCCCTTTTCCATCGTTTCCGCAAGCAGCGATGCAGCCCGGTCGGCATATTGCCGGGCCAACTCAGAATCCCCACTCTTTTCAGCCGCCTGGGACGCCAGACTGAAAACAGACGCCGCGGAAGCATGGAGTTGCCCGTCGGGGCTTGCCGCCTGCAGAACCTTTTCCGCGTCGGCGATTCCTTCGCGGAACTCACCTCGGGCCGCGCGAATGCTGGCCCGAACGAGCGCCGCTAAGGGCGATTTCGGATCCAGTTGGGCCGCTCGGTCGCAGTCTGCCAGTGCCTCGTCCCATTTGCCGCGGCTCCGCTGAAACTCTGCTCTCCGCAAATACGCTCGGAAGGAATCAGGATTTGCTGCCATGAGTTGCCCAAAGACGGGTTCGGCGCCGTCCGGCTTGCCCTGCAGAATATGGACCAGCGCAAGCCCTACATAAGCGTCTGTCTGCTTGGGAAGCATCTGGATGGACTGCTGATAAGCGGCCGCTGCTTCGGAGAGGTTCCCCATCGTGCGAAGCAGATCCCCATAGTCATTGAGAACCTCTCCCCTGACATCTTTGATTTTCGTCAAAACCAAGGCCTGATCGGCCAGCGCTTCAGGCAAATTGCCTAGTTGATGATTAATTTGAGCCCGTGACAGATAGAGCTTGGAATCCGCCGGTTTGATCTGGATTGCTTCTCCCAGCGCTTGCAAGGCTTCGTCGTATTTCCGCTGGGCCTTGTACGTGACAGCGCTGTAATACTTGGGCTCCTCGCTCGTTGGCATCAATTTCGCCAGCATGTCCCAGTCCGCGTGAGCGGCGGGCAGGTCGTGCAACCGCAGGCTGACCACGCCATGGGTGCGATAGTTTTGCGCCTCGGTAGGCTGAAGTGCGATCAATGTCGCAAAATCCTCGCGAGCCTTGGCGTAGTCCAGCAGCGCGAGATAGGCGGCTCCGCGAGCATTGTAGAGGAGCGGTTTCTTGGGATCGATTTTGATGGCCCGTTCGTACTCGGCGAAAGCCTCGGGTTGGCGGTTGAGCTTGCGATAGACTTCCGCCCGATGGATATAGACGGATACGAGGTTGGGATCGATCTTCAGCGCATGCTCAAAATCGGCCAAAGCCAGATCGGTCTTATTGAGCCCGGAGTAGGCCAAGCCCCGGCTATCAAGCGCATCCGCAAAGTCTGGATTGTGCTGCAAGGTATAGGTCATATCTTCAATAGCGGCTTCAAATTGGTTCTGCTGAGCGAGAATGGTGCCGCGGTTGAAATACGGCCAGGGAACCTCGGGTCGGACCTGGATGCACATCGTGAAACCAATGGCGGCATCCGCGAAGTTGCCCAGACTGTATTGGCAGGCTGCTCCGTCAAAGTAGGCCCAAAAATGATCAGGACGTGATCTGACGACGGCGGAAAATTCCTGGATGGCCCGTTGATAACGTTGTTTCGCTCCTTCCGAATCCTTGTCTTTCATGGCATCGGCTTCCATGTGGAGGGCGAGGCCAAACCAGAACCGGTCCAGCGGGGAGGTGGGCCGCATCTCCATTGTCTTTTTGGCATCAGGTGCCGCCCGTTGGACATCTCCCAACTTCGTGAGTAGTGCCGCCCGTCTGTAGTGCAGGATCCACGTGGAGGGATCGATTTTCTCAGCTCGGTCCAGCCACTCCACCGCTTTCTTGATCGCCGCCTGCTGGGCTTTCACATCGGAACTCTGGGCCACCAACTCCCATTCGACCTGGGCCGATACCAGAAAGGCCTCGAAAAACTCTTCTTGCAAAAGTTGCTGCTGGGGGACATTCAGGGGTGGCATGCCGCAACTACCCTTGCCAGTTTTCTGGTCGATCTGTTCGTAGAGTTCGGTTACCTTTTGACAGTACGTCTGCGATTCCTTCAAGGTGCTTTTGGGGCCAAACAGCCCGAAGTAGCGGGCGTTGTCCAGCAGTTCCTTGAATTCCCGATACAGAGCGACCTGATCACGCAGCAGATGAATTTCATCGCGGACCTGAACAAGATGGGGAGACGTTTCGACCAGAGGCAACGAAGTGCTGAGCAAGTCGTGGGCACGGCCAAAGTTGCTTCTGGCAACTTCTTGCTTCCCTCGTTCCAGTCGGTTTTTTGCCTCGACGCGAGCGAGGTTCACCATCTCTCGTTCACGGGCCATCTGTCCGGAGGAAATGGCCAGCGCTGTCGAGGCGGTGGCGAGCAGCACCAGCACTGCTGCACTCAGTCCCGCCATGCGAGGATTTCTTCGGCACCACCGCCATAATCTCTCGGGCGCGGAAACCGGGCGAGCTTGAATTGGCTCACCTGCCCGAAACCGCCGCAAGTCTTCCGCCAAGGCCTCGCCACTGGCATAGCGCTTGTGGGGTTCTTTCTGCAGGCATTTGAGGCAAATCGTCTCAATATCACGGGGAAGCTTCGGAATCAATCGCGAGGGGGGGACTGGTTCCTGATTAATGACCTGCATGATCGTTTCGACGGGAGTGGCTCCCAGAAACGGGGGCCTGCCGGTGAGCATTTCATACAGCATGGCGCCCAGGGAATGGATGTCGGCCAGGGCGGTCAACTCCTTGAGTTCCCCCCGCGCCTGCTCGGGAGCCATGTAGCTCGGGGTGCCCATAAGCGCACCGCTTTTGGTCTGGCTCGAATCCCCCTCCAGTTTTTTCGCCAGGCCAAAGTCAGTAATCTTCGGATCGCCGCCGGCGGTCAGGAGCACGTTGGCCGGTTTCAGATCGCGATGTAATACGCCGTGCTTGTGGGCATAGTCCATGGCGTGAGCCAGGGTCTCCATCAAACGCGCGGCAAATTCGGGGATTTGGGGCTTGCCCCCCAGAACCTTGTCCAGCGGCCCGCCGTCGACAAACTCCAGGGTGAAATATGGCAATCCATCGCTTTCTCCCACTTCATAAATCTGCACAATGTTCGGGTGTTGCAGCGAAGCGACTGCCATCGCCTCCGTCTGAAAACGGGCCAGTTGCTCGGGACCAGCGTGTCCGCCGGCAAGCACCATCTTGACCGCTACCAACCGACTTAGCTTCGTCTGACGGGCCTTGTAGACGACACCCATGCCGCCTCGTCCCAATTCGCCGAGAATTTCGTAACCGCGCAAGAACGGTACGGATTTTCCGGTGGACCCACCCGAGGGACGGTCCGAAGCTGCCGGGGCAAAGCCAATCGTGGCATCCACTTGCGGCATTGTTGAGGGAGAGAACTGGATCGTGGCGCCTGGCGAATCGGATCCCGCAGTTCCCGCACCTGGGCTGCTCACCGCGGGAACGGCGGGCATATCCATCGTAACGCCGGAGGCGGACGGTTCGGTATCGGCGGCCCTGGGCGCAGAGAAGTCCACCGTCTGCTGAGACAGCTCTGGCTTCTGTGCCGAGGGATCGGGCGTGTCCTGGGAATTCATAAGATCGCTTCCAAAGTAATCGCTGGCACAACAGGACATCCGCCATTAACGGCCCGCCGGCTACGTGGTCAGTTATTTGCAGTTACACCTCGAACCTTAAGTCTCCGGCGTCGATTCAACAAAATCCTCTCTTCGATTCCACGCCACTTCGGGACAACCTTCAAGCCAATGTTTCAATAGGCGTCTGAACGCTGAGTTCGGGGCACTTTCTGCTTCGAATAGGGTATAGGCCCGTTCCTTGCGGATTAGGTAGGACGATTATTTACGTCTGGTCACAATGTTGTTTGCCAGGTCGGAAATAAGGTCGCCACATGGATCCAGATTGGACCATTCGTCGTCGTCGGACAGTCCGTCTAGCCGGCCGAAGATATCATCAACGATGTCCCTGTCGTTCTCATGGTCGATGAAATCCCCACCCGTTGTTCCCTTGGTCCCGCCATCGTTCGCCTTTCGAAGCAAAACGAAGTTGTTTTGCAAAGTCTGGTCTTTCCGTTTTGAGCGCGAGGCATCCGTCGAGATCGTGTTGCGACTGCCACCATCTCCCGGGAAGAAAGCATCTCCGAATGGCTCGTTTGTGCTAATCGTGTTTGCTCCCAATCCGTTGACGAGCATGTCGAGTTGCCGTGGGGCTACGGGACTCGCCAGCAGTGCATGGGATTCGTCGGCATCCTGTTCGCTGCCAATTGCGGCGACGTCACCGTCCGCCAAATATCGCTTGATCTCGCCCGGCGAGAGGTAAGAGAACATGACGGACGAGACAATCGAGCTGTGCCCCAGCCCAAGGGCGTGCCCCAGTTCATGAGCCACGATCGACCAGAAATCGAATTGGTTCGCCTCAATCAGCGCCGGGTCCAGACCCGTGTACCAGTTCCAGCCGTTGATGATTGTGATGGTGCCGTCCGCGGTGGTACAACCTAACACGCCTTCGGCCAGCCCACCGGCGGGACTGGTATCACCAAGGTGAATCCGGAAATCCGCCGCGGCATTTCCGGCGGGAACGACGAAGAACACGATTCCCTCATGGGCGAAACGATCGCCCCACATTGCCAGCACATCGCGAATTTGAGCTTCAATATCCGCTGGGACTGCGCTACCATCATCCACCTGAATGGAGACGAAAAGCGGACCGCGCAGGAGATCGGCCCAGGTTCCCAGCGAGGAAGTATTTCCGCCGTCCGCCGCACTTCCCGCCATCAGGGCCTTCGAAGCGCCGGCATTGCCCTGGAGATTGGTTTGTTTCTCCGAAGCAACCTTGTCGGTAACCGTATCTTGCGAGAAGTTGCTAAAGAACAAGTCCAGGCCGGCGTTTCCCGTGAGCCTGTCCACACTCGTGTTGTCGGCGACGGTGTTTTTGTTAAGTACGACCGCACCATTTAGGCCGCTGCTGCTACTAACCATCACGTTGTTGACTCGTTTTTGATAGCTCAGGTCGGTGCGAACCCATTCATTCAGTAACGCATTCAAGGCGGTCAAGTTCGAGTCATAAATGGTGGTGCCCGCGATCAGGATGTCATCATTCGCTCCGCCGAGGAGTGTATCACCGCCGGTCTCGCCGATAATAATGCTGCGAGCGCTGCCTCCCTTGAGGATGTTTGCGTTGGCATCTCCCACGAGAATGTTGTTACCTTGGCTTCCGGTAACATTCTGAATGTTGAACAAACTGTTGACGGTGAAGTTCTTCACGAGGCTGGCCTGTCGCAGCGGCAAAACGACGGTGATAGCGTCATTACGGGCTGAATAATCCAGAGCGTTGGTCCCCGTTCCGCCGTCGATGTCCGCCGCAACTGACGCGCCGCCGGTGAAGATGAATAGGTCGTCGCCAGCGCCTCCCAGGATGTGCTGAATCGTCGCATCCGCGGTGTTGACGTTGAACGTGTCGGCGGACGTGCCGCCTTGCAGAGTTTCGAAACCGGAGAACAGCAGATTCCCCTGGCCTTGTCCGTCGTTGTAGGTATAGCCGGCCGCGGCCAGCGTCCAGGCGCTGATTCGATTCTCGCCAGTAAGCGAGTCGATAGTGCCGTCACCAATCAGGCTGTTAATTCCAGTGAAGGAATCGAGTAGCGGAACGCTGTTCCCTACTCCGCCCGCTCCGATCACCGCTCCACCATACCCTGTCGCATCGGAACCAGAAAGCGTTACCGCAGCACTGAAACCAATCGTATCGTGCCCATTTCCGCCAGTAAGGGTGCCGCCAATCTTGGATGTACCATTCGTGAAACTGAAGAGATCATCCTGGTCTCCGCCGGTCAAAGTTTTCGTGCCGACAAAGAAGACCGTCCCATTGATGTTCCCCTGATTAACGTCCGTGATGCTCCAAGTATTCTTGGTGGCACCGCTGCCGATGTTCGAAAGTGCCGTGAGGCTGGCACTTTCATTGCGCCCTTGCAGCGTGATGTTCTGCAAGCCCCCCGCATCGGTATCGAGCGTGCCACCGTCGATGGTCAGCGAGCTATTCGTCACGACAAAACTCGAGCCGGCAAAAGTCGCTCCTGAGATGGTCTTGGACGTCAAGCTAGCTCCCGCGCCGAACGAGCCGACGCTCAGGGCACTGACGCTTTCGGCGTTCACTTTACCTGCGATGGTGGTGATGTTTGCACCTTCTAGCTTGAGGTTCGTCTGGCCCTCAGTCCCCTCCACTTTGCCAGAGGCTGCGATATCACCAACGGACAAGTTTTTGAGGTGCAAAGCCTGCAACTTACCCTTCAGGCTTCCAATTGAGATATCGCTTCCCGTATTGGCGGCCGTCACGGTCAGAGTTCCGGTACTAGTCACCGTATTGATCGTGGCTCCGTTGAGCTCCCCGATGTTGGCGGTGCCCGAAAGATTGGTGACCGTCAGGTTCACCAGGTGCACGCCATTCAAGTTGCCGGCCATGGTGCCGATGTTGATGTCTTCGCCCGTGTTGGCGGCGGTGATCGTCAGGCTGCC
>CAYUJE010000227.1:0-9051 GCA_964444865.1 uncultured Pirellulaceae bacterium
AATCTGACACTTCGGGCGTGCTTCATTCGTAACTCATTCAGCATCATTAGGTTACCGTGGTCATATTGGCATCCAAGATGACCACGGTAAGTCGGGGCGACAAGACGGCTATTGAACTTTTTTGGCAGGGTCTGGACGGTTGGGATGCCGGCCTCAGACGGGGATTGCTTGACGGTGCTCCAGCCAAATAGATCACTTTTGGCAGAGTAGAAATGGGACGGACAGTGTCCGATTCATTTCCGTGTCACCTTTCCCATTGGGCCGTCCCATCTCCGGTCCGGTATCACTTAACATCCTGTCCTATTTTCTGGTGCCGACTCTGAATGCTTCAGTGTTTCCAACCGATAGGCACACCGGTAAGCGGGGCGGCACCGGACTGACACTCAGCGTGCACACAAGACCTGCCACAAATGTCAACACTGCTCCGATCCCAAGACCGATCTGAGGCGCTACTTCGGCGGTTGATAGGGTAAAAAGTAAGGTCATGATAACGGCGCCAGCGGTTTGCCCAAATAGCCGGGCGGTGCCCTGCATACCTCCCGCGGCGCCGCTCCGCTCGGTTGGTGCCGACAGGAACATGTTGCGGTTGTTGGCCACATTAAAGAGGCTGAAACCGAGGCCACATAGCATGGTGAACGGAAAGAGCAGCAGCGGGTTGCCCTTCAGCGGCCAAAGTGCGGCGGCTCCGAGCCCAGTCGCGATAAACATGCCGCCCACGGCACTAAGCCAAGCTGTCGACACGCGGTCCGCGAGACGGCCTGCGAACGGGGCGGCGAAAGGCCCCCAAGCGGCCCCCATTCTTCGTGGCCTGGAAACCGTGGAGGAGAAGGAATACCTCACCGATGCCTTCGCCCGCGAAGCGGTCACCTACATCGACAAGCATCAGAAGGAACCGTTCTTCCTCTATCTCACTTTCAACGCGGTCCACACCCCCATGCAGTCGGCTGAAAAATACCTGGCTCGCTTCCCGGACGTGAAGGACGAGAAACGGCGGATCTACTGCGGCATGATGTCCGCCATGGACGACGCCATCGGCAGCGTGCTCAAGAAGCTCGACGATGCGCAGCTCACCGAGAACACGCTCGTCTGCTTCATCAGCGACAACGGCGGCCCGCCGGTCAACGCTTCCAGCAACGGCCCGCTCCACGGCTTCAAGGCCCAGACCTGGGAGTGAGGTATCCGCGTCCCGTATCTCGTGCAGTGGAAAGGGAAGCTCCCTGCCGGCAAAACTTACGACCAGCCCGTGATCCAACTCGACCTCCATTCCACCGCCCTGGCCGCCGCCGGCATCAAGAGCGAGGAGCAGGCCGTCAAGCTCGACGGCGTGAACATCCTGCCGCACTTGCTGGGGGAAGTGACATCTCCTCCCCACGACGCCCTCTATTGGCGGTTCGGCGAGCAAACCGCCATCCGCAGCGGCAACCACAAACTCGTCAAAGCCCGCGGCGGCAGTGGCGACTGGGAACTCTACGACCTGGCCGCCGACCTCGGCGAAACCAAAAACCTCGCCGCCGATAAGCCGGACCTCGCCAAAGAATTGCGTGCCAAGTACGACGCTTGGAACGCCCACAACGTCAAACCGCTTTGGGGAGCACCGGGTGCGGCAGGAGGAAAGGCAGGCAAGGGAAAGGGCGGGCAGAAGAAGCTGCTGGAGAAGGTGCAGTAGGGCCTTATGTCGGCTGCCAAATGAAGTACGACTTATTGCACGTCAAGCATCGAAAAATGCACACTTCGCGAAGCGATTCTGGTTTTAGTTCAAAGTTGCGGTCCCATTTCTGAGGCCGATAGTCCCAGAACTGATGCAGGGACGGTACCTCGACTGACTCTCCATAGTCCGCTGGATTTCCATAAAACTCGCACCAATCACCGCAGCACATTGGCCAATCTCTGTGCTGCATCATCAACGGAATGTGTGGAATGGTGTGGTAGTTGGCAATGGCGGCCGCACGATCCACCGCAAAGGCGTTAACGATTCGCCGAATTTCGGCAAGCTCGGAATCATGTTTACGCACGCTGCCGCCAAGAATGCACGCGGCGCAGATCGCAAAAACATTGGGGTCCTCCTGGGCGAGCTGGGGATTTGCGGCGCGAGATGGTTCAGTTATTACTCCCATGTAGGAATAGGAAGTGACTCCTTGCCGTTCGCATAGTTGGCAATCGCCTAGATCCGAAGGTGTTAGGGCAGCATCAGCGACGTATCGAAACAAGGTTCCCATTGGATTCACAGCTCTTGAATTCTGCTCGTTATCGTTGCATAGCGTAGCCTGTTTTTCCCCATGATTCCATTGCTCTGTTCGGACCGAGGTATGAAGTCGACAGTATAGGGAAATGCCCGGCAGATAAACGGATGCTCCTCCGCTAAGCTTGTTGCTGCGTCCCGGCTGCCAATTGCAACTTCTGCCCGCGATCTCCCATGTTCCGCCGCATTCCCGCTCGCCTCGGCTTCGCTCTCCGTGGAGTCTTCACTGCCTTCCGGCTCGACCAGTCTTTCGTCGAGCATCTGGCTTCTGCCGTCCCCGTCATCGCGGCTGGCATCGTCCTGCGGGTGAACCTGCTGGAGTGGTGCCTGCTGGTGCTTTGCATCACGGCAGTGGTCGCGGCGGAGATGTTCAACACGGCCATTGAGCAGCTTGCCAAAGCGGTGCATCCCGAGCAAAGCCCTCTCATCGGCGCTTCCCTCGACGTCGCCGCCGGCGGCGTCCTCATCGCTTCCCTCGGCGCAGCCGTTGTCGGCTGCGCCATTCTTGGATTCCGATTGGGGGTCTTGATGGGATGGTGGGCGTGAGAAGTATTCGTTCCTCGCTTCTCCATTTGTCCTTTACTTCCCCCCAATGCAATACAGCCGCTTGTCCGTACGGAGATAAATCTTCCCGTCCGCGACGGCGGGGCTGGCGTTGGTTCTGCTGTCGTCATCTTCAAAGACGTTGTGGCTGATCTGCTCGAATTTGGGGCCGGCGGCGAGGACGAAGGTGCCGGCGTGCTGGGAGACGACGTAGATTTTGCCGTCGGCGAGGACAGGAGAGGACCAGATGAGGCCGGAGCCCGGCTTGAAGCGTTCTTGGTAGACCTTCGCGCCGGTGTCTGCCGCCTGGCATTGCATGGTGCCGCCGCCGTCTTCGGCCCAGTAGAGATGGCCAGCGTCGAAGATGGGGGAGCCGACGTTGGAGCCTTTGTTTTCCCGCCAGAGGACATGGGTTTTGGTGACGTCCCCCCGGCCGCCGGCCCGCACCGCCAGCGAGGTGGAGCCGCCGCCGATGGCGTAAACCACGTCGTCATGCGTCACCACGCTGGGGCAGACGTAGCGATGCACCCCTTCCGCCCGCCAGAGTTCCTCGCCACTTTCGGGCTTGAGGCCGACGATCCAGTCCTGAATGCTGACGACCAACTCCGGGCCTTCCTTCGTTTTGGCGATTTGCGGCGTGTTCCAGGAGGAACCGATTCCTTTGGTCTTCCAGATTTCCTTACCGGTCTTTTTATTGAGGGCGATCAAAGAATTGCTTTCGATGCTGGCGTTGACGATGAGCTTGTCGCCGAGTAGGACCGGGGAAGTCCCCGACCCCCAGCCGTTGATGCCGTCGCCGACGTTTGCGTTCCACAGCTCTTTGCCGTCGAGGTCAAAGCAAAAGACCCCCGACTTGCCGAAGAAGACGTAGAGCCGCTCGCCGTCGGAGACGGGAGTGTTGCCTGCGTAGCCCTGATAGGCCCCTTCGCCGGAATAGTTGTGCTCCGGTAGCTTGGGCTCGAAGATTCTGTCCCACAGTTTCTCGCCGCTCTTGGCGTTCAGGCAGACCAGATGTCGGCGGAGGTCCTTCTGGTCTCCCTCGTTAGCCTTGATTCCGTAGCCGGAGTAGGCGGTGACGAAAACTTTGTCGCCCACCACAATTGGGCTCGACGCACCGGGGCCGGGAAGGTCCACCTTCCACGCGATGTTCTCCGTGCTCGACCACTTCACCGGCAGCTTCTTTTCTTCGCTCGTCCCTTGCCCGGTTGGGCCGCGAAAGCCAGTCCAATCGGCAGCGGAAAGGAGAGAGGGAAGTAGCAACATCGCAAACGCGGGGAATATGCTGCGAAGCATGGGCGGGGTTCCTGGGTGGGACTCTGCGGCTGGGCGAATGAGCATCATCCTACCCAGAATCTGAACAGCGCGGAATCTACAGGCGGCCCTACTTCGGCAGCAGGCGGACTTGCCGCAGATCCATGACAGCCACACCGGGCTTCTTCAAAGCCTTCACCGCAAGTGTGTGACGGCCCGGTTTGTCGATATTCACAGTTCCAATCATGCGGGGGACGAAGTTCTGAAAGCCGCCGGTTTCCTGGACTGTGAAAGTCAGTTTCTGCTCCCCGATGGCAACTTCCACCTCACTGCCGCCGCTGCCGTTGCCGCAGCCAACGAGCATTTCGAGGTCGAACTTGCCGGGTTTTTTCACTTCGAATTCAAAGCTGGCCCAATCGTCCGGACGGACCCAGTAGCCGAGCGTGTCCTTATGCGGCAGCGGCTCATAGCGAAGCATGACGCCATGGACGTGTCCGGTGCGGGCCCGAATAGTGATGACTCCCTCTTTGTCCTGCGGATTGGGATGGTAATCGAGGTTGGCGGTCATCATCTGAGCATCCACCGACTTCCGCCAGGCGTCGAGCTTCTCCGCCAGCTCCTTGACCTTTGCCGGCTCCTTGTCGGCCAGGTTTGTCCCTTCCCCCCGTTCGTTTTTAAGATTGAACAACTCGCGGCGGCCATCTTCGTAGAATTCGATCAGCTTGTAATCGCCGACCCGAATCGCTCCCCCTGGCTTGCCGAGTTGATTGGAGTAGTGGGGATAGTGCCAGTAGAAAGCTTCGCGGGAAACGTCGCCAGTTTGCTTGAGCAGCGGTACTAGCGAGACGCCATCAATACCCGAGACTTTAGCATCAGGGAGCTGACGCCCCTCGCTCGCCGGGAGGTTGCACAGTTCCAAAGTCGTTGGCAGGAAATCGATGCTGCATACGGGCGTTTCGCTGGTGGTTCCAGCTTTGATGTTCTTCGGCCAGCGCGCGATCAGTGGCACGCGAATTCCTCCTTCATAGAGATGCCCCTTGCCTTCGCGGAGCGGCGCGTTGCTGGTGGCGGGAGTGTTCGGCCCTTCGCTGGTCGCCAGGCCGCCATTGTCCGAAGTGAAGAGAATGATGGTTTGCTCGTTCAACTTCAGTTCGGCAAGTTCTTTTATGATTCGCCCCACACCGTCGTCGGCGCTTTCCAACATGGCGGCATAAATCGGATTGCTCTGACGACCGGGTTGGTTCTTTCCCGCTTCATACCTGGCAACGAGTTCCTTCTTCGCTTGTAGCGGCGTATGGACGGCGAAGTGAGGCAAATAGAGGAAGAACGGGCGGTCCTTGTTGTCGCGAATGAACTGAACGGCTTTGTCGGCGAGGAGGTCCGTTAAATATGCCCCGTCAGGAGCGCCTTCGAGCCCTGGCACTTCTCGCCCCTTCTTGTTGTCAAAGGGGGCGAAGTAGCCAGGGGGACTCCCTTTCGCGTTGCCACCGATGTTCAAATCAAAACCCTGTTCGCGCGGGCCAAAGCCCTTGCCGCCGAGGTGCCATTTGCCAATGTGAGCCGTCGCATAGCCGGCAGCCCTCAAATGCTCGGCGAGCGTGACTTCCTCCAGCGGCAACTCCTGCCGAAACTTCGGCCGATTGAGCATTTGGCCCGGCATATCGGACCTCCCCGGCAGCCAGTCGGTCACTTGCAAACGGGCCGGCCATTTGCCGGTCAGGATGCTGGCCCGCGTCGGCGAGCAAACGGGGCAAGCAGCATACGCCTGGGTGAAGCGCATCCCCTCCGCGGCCAGCCGGTCGATATTCGGCGTTTTGTGGTACGTGCTTCCATAACACCCCAAGTCCGCCCAGCCAAGGTCATCCATCAGGATGAGGATGACGTTGGGACGAGTATCCGCGGCGCGCAGAATCGGCGAGGTAAGAATGAACAAAGCTGCCGCGAGAAGTGCTGTTAACTTGAATCGTTGCAAGAAAGTCATGGGACGCTCCAGAAGAAGTATCTGTTGGTCCCATGCAGTGTATCGGCTCCCGCGACCAAGCAAAGCAGTGGAGCGATTCCAGGCTATGTTCTCGTTCGGCCAGATGGCAAGAGTCGTTACGATTATGGCTGGGACTTACTTGGCAATAAGCGAACTCGCCGCAGATCCATCACGACCTTGCCCGGTTTCGATAGGGGCTTGATGGTCAAGGCGTAGCGACCCGCCTTCGCGAGTTCCAGACTGGCGATGTTATGGGGTTCGAACTTCTGCGCGGCGGTTTCTCGCACAATATGCATCAGTTTCTGGCCGTTGATCATGATCTCCACTTCGCTGCCCGCGTCCTCTTTCCGACACTGGTAAAGCAATTCCAAGTCGAATTTTCCAGGCTTGATCAAGTTGAATTCATAGCTCACCCAGTCTTCCTGCTGTCCCCAAAAGCCAAGTGAGTCGAGGTGCGGCGGAGATTGAAATCGAAGCATGGAGCCATGAATATCGGCTGCACGTGCGTGCAAAGAGACGATGCCATCCTTGAGTTGTGGATTGGGCACATAGAACGGATTGGGTTGCATCATTTGTGCGCCGACAGACTTCTGCCAGTTGGCAAATTTGGCTTCCAACTCACGGACCTTTTCCGGTTCCTTACTCACTAAATTATTCTTTTCGGCCGCGTCACTTTTCAGGTTATACAATTCCTTGCGACCATCCTCATAAAAGGTGATCAGCTTATAGTCTCCAACTCGAATCGCACCGCTTGGACGGTTATGTTGCGGTGAATAGTGGGGATAGTGCCAGTAGAGAGCCTGACGGCGAATGTCCCCAGTCCGCTTGAGAAGGGGTGCCAAGGAGACGCCGTCCAGTTCTCCGATCTGCTGCTGGGTTGTGATTTCCACCAAGAGATTGGTGTCGACGGTACTGCCCAACGGCGCGGCTGATTTCTGGGCGGCAATTCGTGCCTGCACAGCCGCGTTCCTGTCCACGTCACAGAGTTCCAGAATGGTGGGCAAGAGGTCCTCGGTTGTAACCGGAGTTTCCGAAATGGTGCCCGCGGGGACAGTTTTTGGCCACCGAATAATCAGAGGGACGCGAATGCCTCCTTCATAGAGATGGCCCTTTCCTTCCCGAAGCGATCCATTGATTGTGGGAGGAGAAAATGGCCAGTCGGCGATAGCCACTCCGCCGTTGTCGGAGGTAAAGATGAGCAGGGTTTTCTCCGCTAGCTTCAGTCGTTCCAGTTCGCGCACAATTCTTCCAATGCCGTCGTCCACGCTCTCAATCATGGCCGCGTAGACGGGGTTGGACTGCTGACCAGGAATCATGGACCCTTGTTTGTATTTGGCAACAAGATGTGGTTTGGCCTGCAGCGGCGAGTGGACTGCAAAATGGGGTAGATACAGAAAGAATGGGTGCTCGCGATGTTCGCGGATAAATCGGATGGCGACGTCATGGAAAATGTCCGTGAGGTAGGAATCGGGAGAAGCCCATTCCAGATGCGGCACATCGCTGGCCCTTTTGCCGAAGGGGGCAATGTATCCACCGGGAGTTCCCTTTTCATCGCCGCCAACATTCACATCGAAGCCTTGATTCTTTGGTCCCAAACCTCTTCCACCCAAATGCCACTTCCCGATATGTCCGGTGGCATAGCCGGCTGCTCGAAGGTGTTCCGCCAGAGTCACTTCCGCCAAGGGAAGGGCGGTTTCGGTTTCAGGGTCCAGAAGCCGATTGGAAGACTTCTTTGTGCCTGGAAGCCAGTTCGTCAGGTGCAAACGAGCCGGGCTTTTACCCGTCATCAATGCCGCCCGCGTGGGAGAGCAAACGGGTGAAGCCGAATACGCCTGGGTAAATCGAATTCCCTGTTTGGCCAAACGGTCGATGTGCGGAGACTTATGAAACGTGCTGCCGTAACAGCCAAGATCCGCCCACCCCAAGTCGTCCAGCAAGATCAAAATGACGTTGGGACGCTTGGTGGTCTCGACTGCACCGAGTTGGTCAAGCAAGCAATTAACAATTACCACGGCGCAGGACAAAACGACCAGCGACTGCCGGATGTTTTTCATTACCGAATCTCCAGACCCGTTTGCTTTCGAACGACTTGCCACACCGGCGAGAACTCGCCCTGTGCGGCACGGAACCATCGGCAGATTGCCGACGGGCCTCTCCGCTATTCGTCCGCTCGCAACGTCAGATCGTGCTTGTTCGCATCGCTGAAATGCGGTGCGTCCCCCTGTACGATCGTACCGGCACTTCCACGAGAAGTCGTGGCCGTGCCCCCAAGTGTTGATATAATGACCGCCATGAAACACCTTGTGATGGTCCGTCATGGCGAGTCTCAGCTTAACGTTGTCAACAAAGAAAAGCGAGTCTATTGCGGACAAATTGATACGCACCTTACCGATTTCGGGCGTACACAGGCCGGGGAGGCCGGCCGACGGCTGAAAGGCCTGGCGTATCTCCAACTTCGGCGGGCGGTGGCCTCTCCCCTGCAGCGGGCCCATGAGACCCTGTCCCTGATGCTGGCCGAGCATGGAGGCGGCCTTATTCAATTGCCCCACCACCCCGACCTCATGGAGCGCTCGCATGGGGAATTTGAGGGGCTTTCCGACGACGAGGCGTTTGCACGGTTTCCGCATTATCGTGATGACCCCGCCTTTGCCGAGTTCATGAACACCTACGACCGCTGTGCCCCCGGGGGCGAAACCCTGGCGATGGTAAGCGCCCGGGCCTGGCCCGTCATCAGCCGCCTGATGCAGGAGGACGGAGATTTGCTTGTCGTTTCCCATTACAACACCATTCGCTGCGTCATCGGCCAGGCCTTCGGGCTCTCCCCCCAGCAAATCGTGCAGATCAGCATTCCCAATGCCGTCCCTATTGTCCTCCGTCATCAGCAGGGCGAACGCTACGAACTGGTCGAAGGTCTGGAAGCAAGTTGGCGGTAAGCGGTAGGCAGTAAGCGGTACCCGAAGACTGCCTAC
The DNA here is from genome assembly GCA_964444865.1 of uncultured Pirellulaceae bacterium. GTDB lineage: Bacteria > Planctomycetota > Planctomycetia > Pirellulales > Pirellulaceae > SXOA01. Next base: position 8,984 of record CAYUJE010000227.1, read on the forward strand.
TGCCTTCTGCCTTCTGCCTCCTGCCTCCTGCCTCCTCTCCCCACTCCCTCCCGCCGTCCCCCTGGCGT
>CAYUJE010000227.1:9151-10957 GCA_964444865.1 uncultured Pirellulaceae bacterium
CTGCCTCCTGCCTCCTGCCTCCTCTCCCCACTCCCTCCCGCCGTCCCCCTGGCGTTATCATGTGCACAAGCTGCACTGGCCCTCTCACTTCTCTCCCCGGAGACCCTCACCATGTTGCGAAGTTCCCTCTGTCTGCTCGCCGCCTTCGTTGCGATTGGCTTCATCCCTTCCGCCCGTGCCGCAGACCCCATCGTCCCCGAAGGGGCGAAGGTCGAACTCCTGTTTGAATCGCGCGGCCTCACCGAAGGCTGCACCGCTGGACCCGACGGCATGATCTACTTCAGCGAAATCACCTTCTCCCATATCTCCAAGGACGACACCGGGGCCATCGAAGCCGGCCATATCTGGAAGTTCAATCCCGCCACCGGAAAAACCACCATCTTCCGCTCCCCCAGCGGCATGTCCAACGGCATCAAGTTCGATGCGGCTGGGAACATGGTCGTGGCGGAAGGAGCCGACTACGGCGGCCGCCGGGTCACCCGCACCGACATGAAAACCGGCAAAAGCTTCATCATCGCCGCCATGTTCGAAGGCCGCCCCTTCAACGCCCCCAACGACATCACCATCGACGAAAAGGGACGCATCTATTTCAGCGACCCCCGCTACCTCGGCTGGGAGACCATCGACCAGCCGGTGATGGGGGTTTACCGCGTCGATACCGACGGCACCATCAGCCGCATCATCACCGACGGCGGCAAGCCCAACGGCGTCGCCATTTCGCCCGATCAAAAAACCTTCTACCTCGTCAGCAACGATAACGGTGCCACCGGCTTCGAGCGGCTCGCCAAAGGGGGAGCAACCCAGGCTGACAAAGTCTCCACGCCGCTTCGCAAGGGGCACATGGCTCTGATGGCCTACGACCTCGCCGCCGACGGCACCGCCAAGTTCCGCAAGGTGCTCAAGGATTACTCCCCCGAAGACGGCCCCGATGGTTGCGTTTGCGATAAGGACGGCAACATCTACGCCGCCGTCCGCGCCGAGAGCCGCCCCGGCATCTGCGTCTATTCCCCCGAGGGAAAAGAACTCGCTTACATCAAAACCGAAGTCCCCACCAACGTCGGCTTCGGTCGGGGGAAGGAATCCAGAACCCTCTACATCACGGCCGGCAAAGGGCTCTACCGCATTCAGCTCAACCGGGAAGGCTATCAGCTCCCCGCCAAGTAATGGGGTGGGCGACAATCGTAGGACGGGACTCCCATCCCGTCCGTGCATTGGTGCGGGATAGTCATCCCCTCCCCCAACAACCAGCCGAGCCCCAGGCCAGGGGACTCGCGAAGCGTCTGCCGAGTCCGCCTGCCACGTCGCGGCAGCATCCTTGCCTCTCCGTCCCACCCAGGATTTTGAGTGGGAAGCCGACTGCAATCTCTGATTCATGATTCAGGGCGCTTTTTTTTGCGGACTTCGGGCGACGGCCATCGCCCTAAGTCCTTGTGTCATATTTTCTTCTGGCAACTCGCATCGCCCTAAGTTGGATTCACCTGTCTGTTTTCGATTCATCCGCTGGTCACTCCCCATAAGGGTTTTTTCAACCGCAAATCTCGCTAATTGCTTGTCGCGACGTCACTTAACGCAATTCGCCTCCCCCCAGGCCATAAGGGTTCGCCTCAAAGTCTGATTCGGGGACCGCGCTGGTGGGTGATAAGCTGTTTTTCAAGTCACTCATCGGCGATCCACTCTCTCTAACTGTCGATGCAACAAGGACTTGCAAAGTTCACCGTGACGAATCAAGCTTTTCGGCGATAAGGCGCGATAAGCAGGTGCTCCCACGGTGGACTTTTCGGTGATTACCTCCGCGCAGGCTCCCTC
>CAYUJE010000228.1:0-10925 GCA_964444865.1 uncultured Pirellulaceae bacterium
CTTCCCAGGGCAGGATCTGAACTAACGGAGTTGACCGCCTAATCGTCCGACTGCCGCCGGGATTACCCATCTCCGGCGGCTTTGCTTCCAGTGGCGTGGCCCCAAGCAGGATATCAGCTACGCTAAAGGGCGAGCGAATTTCATTTATCCTCAAATTTGGCTAGGAGCATAGATTTTGGTTTCCAAGCGTACCCTAACTGTGCTGGTTTTGGCGTTGCCGATCCTTGTCGTTGCGTTTGCCGTAGTGATGGGAGGCTGGGGGCTGGCGCAGGGAATGGGAGATCCCGCGGGGGCGACTGCACTGCGGTGGGTTGCAGTCGCTTGTTTGATGCTGCTGGTGATGGACGGAGTGCTTCTTCTGATGGTGCTGGGGCTGAATGCGATTGAGGCGGGCGGCGGACGTCAGCCCCCTGATGCCAACTCGCAGGAGTGATTTCATGGTGAATCGCCGAATACAATCAAGGGGCTGACGCCCCCCGCTCGCCAAAGGGCTACAGGTATTCCGCCCAGCCGCGGGAGTTCAATTCCTTTACCACCTCGCGGATCGCTTCTTCGTCATGCTTGCTGGCGACGAGGGTGGAATTCGGCGTGTGGACGACGATACAGTCTTTGATTCCCAGCGTAACAACAAGGTGCTCGCCGTCGGTCCGGACGATGCTGCCGGTGGTGCGAATGCCGAGGTGTTTGCCGACAATCGTGTTGCCATCTGCGTCGCTTCCCAAGCTCCGCGGCAGAGATTGCCAACTGCCGACGTCGTTCCATTGGAAGGGAGCTTCGATAACTGCGACTTCGGGATGCTTCTCCATGACCGCGTAATCGACCGACTTGCCGACAATTGCGGAGAATTCCCGCTCCAGAACTTCGGCGTAATCGGGTGAGCCTATCGCCTGGCCAATTGACGCCAGGCGCGCAGCCATTGCCGGTTCGTGGGACTCCAAAGCATTCAGAATCGTGCGGGCTTTCCAGACAAACAGGCCGCTGTTCCAAAAAAAAGTTCCAGCTGCCAGAAACTCCTCCGCCTGCAGTCGTTTGGGTTTCTCGCGAAAGCGGACAACCTGAAAGGCTGGGGATTCGCCTGTTTGTTTTGCTGGGAGCGGCTGGCCGCATTCAATGTAGCCGAAGGTTTCGGCGGGGAAGTTGGGGCGAATGCCGAAGGTGACAATCCGCTGGGGACATTCTTCCACAAGAGCATGGGCTTGCTGCATGGCCGAGCGAAAGTTAGCCACGGGCTCGATCAGATGATCAGCCGGCATGACGAGCATGGTGGCATCCTCGTCCGTCGTGGTGACCAAATGAGCCGCCAAACCGACGCAGGGAGCCGTATCTCGCTTGCAGGGCTCTCCAACGATGTTGGCGGCCGGCAATTCGGGCAGTTGCTGCCGGATCGGTTCGACCAGTTGCCGATTGGTGATGACCAGCGTTCGCTCCGGCGGAACCAGGCCGGAAAGCCGGTCAAGGGCCAGTTGAATCATCGTCCGACCGCCGCCGAAATCGAGAAGCTGTTTGGGCGTGGCGGTACGGCTGAGTGGCCAGAAACGGGTGCCAAAACCTCCGGCCATGATGACGGCATGTAACATCAGCAGAATCTCGAATTTGAGTAGGCGATTTGCAACGACAAACGAAAGGCCCCCACCCCGGCCCTCTCTCAAGGGGAAAGGGGGGTTAAAACAGCCGGCCTTGGACCCAAGCATAGGCGAGCCAACAGAGAACGGGAAAGAGCACAAACATCACGCCATAGGTGAAGATGCTTGTCCAAATATGTCTGGGCCAGCGAGCCATGTGAGAGTTTGGGGTGGAGAGTCATTCGCCTGGATACATTACTATAGGACCAGCCACGAAATCCTCCAACCGACCACAACAAACATGTGCGTTCCCTCACTTAGCTGCCGACTTCAGTCTTCTTTTTGCGCCTTGACCCTGTTGTTGGGCCCAATTGCGGCCTGGGGAGCCGACGATTTGGAACTGACTCTGGCAGGCGAGACCAAGATCGTCTTAGCTGGAGTCGAGGAAGGAAAAAAAGTTCTGATGACTCAGGATGCCTTTGCAATGTCCTTGAGCCGCTTCGATCTGCAGGTGCGGCTGAAACGCACGGAGAACGCAACTCTCGACGAATGGAAGAAATTCACAGCAGCCGAGGTGCTTCCTTGGAGCGATGAAGAAATCGCCCACATCAAGCCCGCGGTGGCCGTGCTGGCGGAGAAGTTGAAGAGGCTCAGACTGCCGTTGCCCGAAAGAGTGCTGCTGGTGCACACGTCGGGAAAGGAGGAATCGGAAGCTGCCTATACGCGGGCGAACGCCATCATGCTGCCGAGCAAGGTGCTCAGCTATCCGCCAGAGCGGCTGGAGGACCTGCTGGCCCACGAACTCTTTCACGTTCTGTCCCGCCATGATGCGGAAACTCGCCAGCGGCTGTATGGCATCATCGGCTTTCGGGCCTGCGAGGAGATTCCGCTTCCGGCATCGCTGAAGGATCGCAAGCTGACCAATCCGGACGCGCCGCAAATCAATTGCACTATCGACCTCAAGATCGACGGACGCGTGGTGACCACAACGCCAATCCTGTATTCGAGCGAGGAGAATTTCGATGCGGAGAAAGGTGGCTCGCTGTTTCGCTATCTTACGTTCCGCCTGATGGTGGTGGAGAAAAGAGAAGGCAAATGGCAACCGGCTGCTAGCGGCGGAGCCCCGATTCTTCTCGACCCCAAGCAAGTGCCGTCGTTTTTGGAGCAGATTGGAAAAAACACGGGCTACATCATTCACCCCGATGAGATCCTGGCCGATAACTTCAAACATCTGGTGAAGGAAGAGCAGAAATTGCCAACGCCAAAGATCGTGGAACAGATGCAGAGTGTGCTCAAGCAGTAGCCGATAGCTGGACGGCAAGCGTCGCGAGCGAGTGCTGCATCTCATCACCAAAGGCCCGTAGCGTGAATTGGCGGGCAGAATCACCCGTCACGGCGATGGAGATTTCCAGCCGCTCCTCTGGGAGTGAAGCGGCGACTTTATCGGCCCATTCGATCAGTGTAATGCCTCCGGCAGAGAAGTACTCGTGCGGACCAAGACGCTGAAATTCGTCGTCCCCCGCCAGCCGGTAAACGTCAAAGTGGTACAGCGTGCGGCTGCCAGAGTGTTCCTGACAAAGCACAAATGTGGGACTCGTAACTTCGCTTCGGTCGATGTCGCAGGCGGCAGCGAGAGCCTGAACGAGGCGGGTTTTGCCGGCACCGAGCGTGCCGCAAAGGGCTACGACAGCCCCATCCTGCAAGGTAGCAGCAAGCGCCGCGCCGAGGCGGTCGGTATCGGCGAGATTGCTTGAGAGAAAGACAAGTTCCTGCATGCAGTCAATCGGGCTGGCGGAAAGCCCACCTTGCTTAGAGTGGATGTTCGTAGCCTTGGGGAGTCAGCATCTGGCGCGTCCCATCCGGTGCGTTCTCCCACAAACCGGCTTCCTTCACAAAACGGCCGATGCAAGTGAGGGGGATGCCAAGTGGCTGCGTGGAAAGTAGCTCCGCAGCGACTGTGGGAGCAGCCGCGAGGATGAGTTCAAAATCTTCGCCATCACCGAGAGCATGCTGGAGCGCCAATCGGCCATCGCCACATTCCAGCTCAAAAGCTGCTGGTGCAATGGGAATCTGCCTCAAATCCAAAACGGCCCCGCAGCCACTGGCTTCACACAATCGCGAGAGATCGAGTGACAAACCATCGCTCACGTCCATTGCCGCATGGATGTCATACCGCTCCGCCAGCAACAGCGCTTCGCGGACTCGGGGAGTGAAATCAAAATGTTTTCCCAGAATGCTGCCGCCGCAGGAGCCCGTGACAAGGATTTCGTCGCCCGGCTTGGCACCGCTTCGCCGCCATTCCTTGCCTGGGATGACTTCGCCGATGGCCGTGATGCTGATGACGAGGGGCCCGAGCCAACTGTTGGTGTCCCCGCCGGCAATGGCAATGTCGAATTCTTCGGCCAAGGGAATCAGCCCCTCATAGAGTTGGAGAGCCAGCGACTCCCCCTCTCCCTGCGGAATTGCAAGTGAAATCACTGCACCGACGGGCCGGGCGGCCATGGCGGCGAGATCGCTGAGGTTCACGGCGAGCGCCTTGCGCCCCGCTTTTCTTGGATCACAATTTGCCAATTGAAAATCCACGCCGTCCATCAACATGTCGGTCGTCACAACGCAGGCGTTGTCCTTGGCGAGTGCCAGCAAGGCAGCATCATCGCCAGGACCAAGCAGCAGCCGCGGATGTGCCGGCAGCCGGGGAAGCAAGCGGCGGAGAAAGTCACGTTCCATGAGACCAGCTTAGCCCCCGCGGCCAAGCGGGGAAACGCCGCGTGGTCCTCGGCGGCTAAGCAACCTACAACTTGGGGACCGGTAACAGAGGCGTACCAGGGGGGATAGGGCGAGAAGGCCCCCAATAAATGGGAATGAGTTCGACGCCAAAACCTCGCTTGAGCTCATACTCGGCTCGCGCTGCCCACGGAGTGCCCGCGTGCGTCTCTATCACCGCATGGAACATGGCGGTGGCCCGGTCGACATGGTGCTTGATCTTGTCGCCGGTGATAGTCTTCTGCCGAGTCGTGATGTCCCAATGGGCCAGATGCAGATTGGGAGCTTTGGTCAGCGGGACAACTGGAGGATTACGAATGAATTCTTCCAGGTACGCGCCGTATTCATACATCCGAGCCTGGTAGGCGATGATTTGCGCATACATCAAATCGTAGTTGGCCTGCCAGCGGGGCGAAGCCTCTTCCCGACGCTGCTTTTCCATCTTGCCGATGGTCTTCTCCACGCGAGCCAGGTATTCGATGTAAATGATGGCCTTGGCCTGCTCGATGATCGCTTGCTGCTTGAGTGAAGCATAGTCGGGGGAAAAGCGGACCCGCATCTCAATAATCTTGGAAATCTCAGGCTCGTAGGGATTGAGGTCATAGACCACTTTTTCGAGCATCGTCCGAAGTTGCGATTCGTCAATTTCCTGCTTCACCTCCAAACGAGAGCGGAGATCCGGCAAATAGCGGCGCATCGCTTCCAGTGCGTACTTCCGTTTCTCGCCACGAACGAGGTCGGTTTCCAGACTTGGCAGCATAAAGAAAATACCACCTGTTTCCCGGCCGAGGCGAGAACATTCATACGGACCAAAGCCGCTTGGGTGGGCATCATAGCGCCGGTGAAAGCCATCCGTCTGCAATTGCTCGGCGAACGCAGTTTCCGGTCCCCGGTCAATGGGAATCCAGTGCTCATGCCCTGTTTGCGGATGGATCCAGCGCACATGCGCAAAGGGATATCCAAAGACCGCTTCGCGGCCGAGGACATAAAGTTTGCAGCGAGCGGCTTTGGCGACGGCGATGGCCCGCTCGAGCTGCGTGTCATTATCGACGCGGTCCCCGCTCTCGTCAGTGAGAATAATCAAGGCCATCTGCCGATCAGTCCGCTGGCAATAGGGCTGAAAGACCGTGATGGATTGGCCAATGGCCGAACACATTATTTCCTTGCCGGAAGGATCGTTGGGAACTTCGGAAATGGCCTGTCGGATTTCGGTGAGGTCGTGCGACGGACGACGGGTGTGGTTCAGCCACTTCTCGCCATAGCTGGTAATGGCCGTTTCCAGCGAATCGTCCTGTCCACGCTTGAGCAGACCCAACTCCTTGTAAACGTGCTCGATCCGTTCGCGAATTTCCTTTTGGTCGTTCTTCATGCTCTCGGATTGATCGAAGTTCCAGATGACTAGGACTTTTCCTTTTTCGAGCATCCAGAGGATTTCCTGCGTCAATTGGTCGAGGGCCTCTTCATAGGAATCGACCACGGCGCGGGCGTCGCCAATCATGCCGTCCGGCGCTTCCACGATGAGCTTTTTGCTCGATGGGGTATCGATAAAGATTCCTTCGATATTGACATCTGCATTGACGACCTGTTCGTAGAGGGCCTTGTCCATCGACGGGGCCGAAACCATTCCCTGGGGGCCGGAGGCACCGACTTCTCCCACGATGGGAGAACTGCTGAAGACTTGAGAGGTTTGGTCGGCGACTTCGGTAAGCTGTTTTTCCAGTTCGATGACCTGCATTTCCTTTTGCTCGGGTTCCTCAAGAGCCTGGGCAATAACTTCGTGCAGTTCTTGAACGACCTTTTTATCAATGATGAGAAATGAGAGGCCAATCACCAACAACAAGTGGACGGCTGCGGAGGCAAACATCGCCGCCGAGTTCCTTAGCCATCGTCGAATCTTGAATCCGGCGGACAAATCCTCGTACTCTTCTTCCTCCTCAGCCGGTGGAGGGGCGGCCTTTGCTTTGGCCTTTTTGGAAAGGGAATCCTGCTTGGCTGCTGCGTCCCTGGAAGGGACCTCTTTCTTGGGTGCAGCAGACGGCGGGGACATCAACGCCGCAGAGGAGTCGGAAGCGGACCTGGGTTCGAGAGTGTCATCCACGGAAAAATCTCACGAAAGTAGGATGGAGCCTCTTCGACAAACGCTCATGGAACCGCCCGGAATAGGCGGGGATGAGCGAGCAATCAATTTCGATTATAGCGGTTTGCCACGGTAAACACTGCGCCTTTTCCTGTTTTTCTAGGCTTCGCATTATTGGCCGTTGATTATTGCAAGGGTCGATTTTCGGCAAATGTGAGGTACCTCTAGGAGCAAATTAACGTCTGCGCTGTCCGCAATAAGTTCCATGGTGCCAATCCAATGAGTCGCCCGATAAAAACGAGGAGCGGCCAAGGGATTAGCGTGGGAGCGAAGCATGAGCAAGGCGGAAGTTGGGGGGGCGATTTCTCTTTCCATTGACCTGGAATTGGCCCTCGGTCGGCAGACAAGCTTCGGTCAGCAACGGCTGGAGGAAATTACCTCCGGCCTGATTGATTTGCTCGATCAGCAGGGTCTTTGCGCAACTTGGGGTGTTTCCAATCCCGCGCTTTCTGCCGCCACGGAGCCCATTCTGGCAGCCAACACTCGCCAGGAAATCGCCGTTCTGGGCGAGCGATTTTGGCTTGGAGATGGGACGCCTCCAACCCGATTGGCGCATGAGTTTGAAAGGCGGTTTGAGGGAGCGCGTCGGGCGGGAATTCCCATTTCCACGCTAATTCTTCGCCAAAACGAGGAACACCTCGATTTGAATCTCCTGCTCAGACATGGAGTTGCCGCCGTACGGGGTCCGGGGATTGCTGCTTCTCAAGAAGTAGCGATCTCTCGCGCCCAGCCGATGAGGTATGGTATCTGGCAGGTGCAGAATTCCATTTTGATTCCCTTGAGGGGTGCCTGGTGGCAGGCGGAACCCTGGGCCTTCGGGTGCCGCCTGAAGGAGGCGGCGAAAGCAGGCACGCCGCTGCATCTGGTTCTGGATGCCGGCCAGATGGCGGATTATTCCGATCTGGCTTTGCCAGCGATTAGGGTCGTCCTGCAAAGACTCGGCGAACTGCAGGCGAGGCAGGAGTTGAGCTTTAGCACGGTTGGCGAACAAGCCCGGCTACATCTTCGCCGCCGAATCGCTCAACCGAGCCGCTCCGTGCTGGCGGCATAGAAAGCTTGAATCCCTTGGCTAGACCTGTTCTCGATAGGTGAACCAACTCATGGCACCGAGAGTGCCGGCGCAGACTATCAACGAGATATCCATGAACCAACTCACCCCGCGAAACGGGGCCAGAGAAGGCGCAATGATTGACGCGACCAGGTCGGTCAAAAATAGAAGCGCAATGAGGATGGCAACTACCATCCCCGACAAACACAACGCCTTGGGCATTCGCAGCGTCCTCAATGATGCACGGCCAGCCGCCGATTCGCTCGATGACATACCGCGTAAGTATAATTCGGGATTAGCGGATGTCACGTACGGAGAAGCCTTTCTGGCAGGATTTTATCGCTTATAGGGGCTGAAGGGCCGCTGAGTAAGTTTCGAGGCAAGAAAATGCCAATTCCTCATCACTCGGAAACGCAGTCCCGGTTTCGGACCCAAATGCCAGTGGCGGCAAAATGGGCCTACTTCGACCACGGGGCGGTCGCTCCCCTGCCGGAACCGACCCGTGGGGCCATGGCAGCCTGGCTCGACGAAGCGGCCAAGGAAGGGGACGTTCCTTGGCAGTCCTGGTCTGGTCAAGTGGAGGCGACCAGACTGGCAGCCGCAACACTCGTGGGGGCCGCCGCCGAGGAAATCGCCCTGGTCCCAAACACCACCACCGGCATTGGACTCGTAGCCGAAGGGTTTCCTTGGCAGCCGGGCGATAATGTCGTCACCCTGGCGAATGAATTCCCCTCCAACCTCTATCCCTGGCTGAACCTCGCCAGCCGGGGAGTGGAATCCCGTAAGGTGCCCGTGAACGGGGGCCGCGTGGACTTGAATCGGGTGGAAGAAGCCATTGATGGGCGAACGCGGCTGGTCTCTTTGAGCTGGGTCGGCTTTTCAAGCGGCTGGCGAATTGATGTATCTGCTGCGGCGGAACTCTGCCATCGGAAGGGCTGTTTGTTTTTCCTGGATGCCATTCAGGGGCTCGGCGTTTTTCCGCTGGACGTGAGAAGGTCTGGCGTCGATTTCTTTGCCGCTGACGGCCATAAGTGGTTGCTCGGACCAGAGGGAGCGGGAATTCTCTACGTCCGCCGCGAACATCTTGACTTGCTTCGTCCGCTTGGCCTGGGCTGGCACAGTGTCGTCGGTGGGGGGAGTTTTACCTCGGAGATGAATCTGCGTCCCACTGCGGCCCGCTACGAAGGGGGAACGCAGAACATGGCTGGGATGATCGGCTTGGGAGCGAGTTTGACGTTTCTGACCAAACTCGGCGTGGGGTCGGAGATTTCATTAGTCGGCGATCTGGTTCTTTCCATCACCGATTACGCCTGTGAGCGGCTTGTGTCCCTCGGAGCCAAGTTGCTTAGCCCGCGGGATGGTGACCATCGCTCTGGAATTGTCACGTTCCAGATCCCTGGCCACGACCCCGTCGAAATTCGTAAAGCGCTGCTCGCTGCTGGAGTCGTCACCAGTTGTCGCGGCGGAGGGGTGCGGATTAGCCCGCATGGATACAACACTCGCGATGAAATTGACCGACTCATCGACGTTTGTAGTGACCGGCTTCGGCGGATTACTACACGCGATTAAGGCGTAAAGTCCTCGCTCCCATCCAGGCTCGTCACAAACGCTGCCAGCAAATCGGCTGCTTTGTCGATATCCTCCAGCGACACCATCTCCACCGCACTATGCATATAGCGGTTAGGAATGCTGACGAGCCCCGTCGCCACCCCCGCCCGATTGATTTGCAGGGCGTTGGCATCATTGGGAACGGCCTTTCCGCTTGCCGCCAACTGGTAGCTGATGCAATGTTCTTTGGCAAGTGAAATCAGCCGTTCGCTGACGACGGGATTCATGTTCGGGCCCCGAAAGATGACCGGCCCGTTGCCGAGTGCAATGTCCCCCTGCTGCTTCTTATCCATACTCGGGCAATCGGTGGCGTGGGTTACATCGACGGCGATGCCGACTTGCGGATCGATGCCAAAAGCCGCCGTTTGGGCACCTCGCAGACCGATTTCTTCCGCTACCGTGGAGACCGCATAAACCGAGCACTTCAGCCCTTTCTTGGCGGCCCGGCGCAGACCTTCGATGCAAACCCATAGGCCGGCCTTATTATCCATCTGCGGCGCATTCGCCAGCCCATTTCGCATTTCCTGAAAGCCGAGCTTGAGCGTCACGGGATCGCCGACGCGCACAATTTCCGCTGCTTCCGCTTTGGTCTTGGCCCCGATGTCCAACCACAAGTCTTCCAGCTTCACGACCTGTTTCCGCTCCTCATCCGTGAGCAGATGAATCGGCTTGCGGCTGATGACGGCGGGGATGGGACCGCTGGCGGACCAGATGACCATCCGCTGCCCAATCAGTTGCTGAGCATCCCAGCCGCCGATCGTTTGGGCATACAAAAACCCGTTCTCGTTGATGTGCGTCACCACCATGCCGATCTGGTCACAGTGGCCGGCGAACATGACCCGAAGTTTGGCCCCCGGGTTTTTCGCCGCGATGACGTTGCCATGCAGATCGGTTGTCACCTTGTCGGCAAAATCTGCCACATACTGCCGCACCACATCCTGCGCCGGCCTTTCGTAGCCGGACGGGCTGGGAGTATCGAGCAGGCGTTTTAGGAACTCAAGCGGGGCGGCATCCAAGGTTGCAATCTCCAGGAATGGGAATGGAATGTCGCTGATTATAGCGAACCTGCAAGCGAGTCGGGATACGCGCGGCGAAGGCCAATCCCAACCTGCTCAAACTGGCGATATCGCAAGCGGGTCGCTACTTTTTTCGCCCCTCGCGAAATAGCGGCGATTCCGCCAGGGTGAAGAGCACCACTTCCTCCCCGGTGACGGTGCTGATGTCATGGTGCAGACTGACGACTTTGATTCCAATCGCTTCCTGAATCATCGATTCCAAGAGCGGCCGGGCGGTTTCAATCAGGTGGACGCGGACTTGCTTGAGCAGATCGCGACCTTTTTCGGGAGAAAGCGTTTTGACGAGATGCTGCTCGGCAGCGGTCAAAACACCTTGCAGTCGCACGACCAACAGATCGCCAATGAGATGGGCCCTAATGTCTTTTGGCCCGCGACCCATGAAATCCTGTTCGAATTTGGATATTCCCGCGCAAACTGCCGCTTCAATTTCACCTTGTGTTTTCATGGCGACCTTGCACCCTTTTTTGCGATTACCAACTATTCTCACTCGGCGTATCGCCAGGCCTGGCGAAAAAAAGTGTCTTCCATCACTGCCGAATGAGGCTGAATTTCAAGTATTTGACACTAATTTCACAAAATTCGCAATTGGCCACTTGTTTAGGTACCTGCAGGCGGTATGATAGAGCACGTTGGCGGAGAAGAGGCCTCATACACCTCAGCTTTGCCGAACATGTTTATTTGCCGGAAGACTAGCTAAAGAGCAGTTTGGATTCTCCAAAAGGCTCGTTAAT
>CAYUJE010000229.1:0-4759 GCA_964444865.1 uncultured Pirellulaceae bacterium
TCTCGGTACGAGCCACTTTATAGCGGCTGACCTGGTTGAAGTTCGTCCCCTTGGGGAAGAACTGACGGGTCAGGCCGTTGGTATTTTCGTTGGTCCCTTTCTGCCAAGGCGCGTGCGGATCGGTAAAAAACACCTCCAGGCCCAGCGTGGTTTCGAGCTGCTCGTATTCGGCGAACTCGCTCCCATTGTCCAAGGTCATGGCCTGACGCACCTCGGGCGAGATCGTTGTTCGGTGACGCCCGAGTTGTTTCGCGATCGACGTGAGTGACGCACCCCCTGCTAACATCTGTGATAGAACCTCGCGCTCTTCCGGCCTAAGATGCTTGCATGCCATTGCTGGGACTCCGTTTGAACAGGTTGCTTCGAACACATTCCTATTCAAACCTCCCAGCGATGGTTTCTAAATCTCCCAGACAACTTACCTGCTAGCGTGCACTTCAAGTTTGGCAGCGCCCAAAAATGCCGGCCAGAGGGCATCGCTCACCAGTAAGCCGTGGCGGGTGAGGCGGAGGTTGTCGCCGGTTTGCACGAGGAGCCCCTGGGAAAGGAATTTTTGCAGGGGTGTTCTCACCAGCGAGTCCACGGAGTAGCCGGTCTCCCGCTCGAACTCCGCGAGCGAGATTCCTTGCAGCCGGCGGAGGGCGAAGACGAGTCGCTCGCGGGCGTGGTCTTCAGGGGCTAGTTCCTCGCTCTCCGCGACAGGCGACTTTCCGGCCAACACTCGCTGAATGTAGGTCGTGGTGCTGCGGTGGTTCATCTCCCGCCGGCCGGCGATGTATCGGGCGGCTCCCGGACCGGCGGCGAAATAGGGCTTGCCAGTCCAGTAGGCCTCGTTATGCCGACAGCGGTGGCCGGGGCGGGCGAAGTTGGAAACCTCGTAATGCTCGTAGCCAGCAGCGGTGAGCAAATCGATGGCCAGTTCGTACATCGGGCCTTCGATCTCTTCGTCGGTGCGTGCGAGCTCGCCGCGGCTGAGCCGGCTCCAAAAGCTGGTGCCGCGCTCGAAGGTGAGGCCGTAGGTGGAAATGTGATCGGGCGCGAGCGCGATGGCGGCTGTCAGGTCTTCCTGCCACTGGCTGAGCGTTTCTCCCGGTGCGGCGAAGATGAGGTCCAGCGAAACGGACCGGGCGAACTTGCGAGCGTTTTCGTAGGCCGCGACAATCTCCGGCTGGCGATGGTCGCGCTCCAGGACTTGCAGCTTTTTGGTGCGGAAGGACTGCATGCCGAGACTGATGCGTGTGACGCCGGCTTGCCTGAGCACATCGCAGCGGACGTCGTCCAAGTCGATGGGATTGGCTTCCACGCTTAGCTCATAGTGGGGCGCGAGGGGGAACCAATGCCTGGCCAGATCGAAAAGCTGCTTGAGCTCCTGCGGCGGCAAATGCGTCGGCGTGCCACCGCCGAAGAAGAGCGTATCCACCTCGTGCGGCTCCTGTAGCCAGGAAAGCTCTTTCTCCAGTGCTTCCAAATACGCCGCGATCAGATCGTCCCGTCCCGCTACGAGCGTGAAGTTGCAATAGCCGCAGTGATGGCGGCAGAAGGGGACGTGGATGTAGGCGGAGCGGGTTGTCATGCTCGAAACGACAGGAATCTCTGACTCACTCGGCCTCTTCTCTTGTATTGCACCAAACGGACAACCCCTCCTTTATGTGTGACAATGCCATTTTCACAGAATCACGTGTTTCTTGCTGCCAGGGCAGGCTATTGACTCGGGCCCCAATTTCCATAACGAGCGGGAATTCATTCTTGGTGCGCGATCCATCCTCCCAGTGAATGTACACAAAGCAATCTACACCCTCTATTAGGTGCTTTCGAAAAACGCGCCGAGTGGAAGGTGCCCAATGATCATAACCGCGAGCCAAAAACGGCGGCCGTTCAGCGGTTTCGATGAAGCCTTCGCCAGTGAGGTATTTCACAACACTTGAGTCGAATGACTCAACATCCTTTTTGCATGTTACCATATCATGAAATACTATTGGAAATGAATTCCATAAAAAGACCCGCGACAACGCCAATACGATTGCTAACAAGGTGACGACCACCAGCATCGTTCGAATAGTAAACCTTGGTACCATAATGTGCGACTGCCGTAATCGGGACGGGACATCTCCAGACTTTCCGAATAGTCCTAGACTTTTCCCCTGTAACCTGTTGTGCGGGTATCACACGTTATCAATATTATCGCTGCGGCGCTCCAAGCCTAGGGCATTGGGTCTTCCCGTTCGTCCTTGATTAATCTAAGGGTATACCCTTTCTTGACGTCAACAATTGTCCCTCCACCGTCTTCTGAGACACCAATTCCAATTAGCAACTCATACCCAGACTTAAGGGCTGCACTCAACCCATCACCATCTGCACCAGTCTCACCACCGAGCATCAATTTACGTTGGATTTGAGTCGTGATGGGTGTCTTGACGGCCGCCACGGCGCGTAAATCGACGGTTACGGTATGTTCCGCCTCTTGGGTATTGTCGATGGTGTAATCGTAACCGACGACGGCAGTAAGATTATTACGTCGCGTAACCGGCTCCCCCGGTGATTCAAGTTGCTCACGAGTGATATACCCTGTGATCGGGTCAAATGTATACGATAACTTTATCGCGTCATTTGCCGGAAAGTGAGGCGCGCTCTGCCATGGAAAGTAAGCTGCTTGAAAGAGATCCGCGTATATTGTCGCCTGAACGCTGTTCATTGGGGGATTATTGTCAGAATCAAAGTCTCCGAAGATCGATATATGGCCCTGAGACGATGCCCACGTATCTCCATTAAATGTGTCAAGTTCGTCGAAATTTACTACGCCGGTTTTCCAGGATTTCTCGCTAGATTGGCTTTTAGTCATCTCAGACGACGTACGCCATCGCCAAAAATCATTGTCTTCAATCATTCCAATGGCTCGGTCCGAAATCCCCAATGCGTATGACGCCGATTCTTTAATCGCTATCTCGACAGATTCAGTGCTTTCGACCTTCGTGTCATTTCGCACTCGAACGGCCAATTCGACCGAATTCATATTTGCCGGGATGGTGATACTACCCGAAAGTGCGAAATAGTCATTTTCTCCTTTGACCTCGTCGCCACCCGTCTTTGCCGATCCAGCGATAAGGTACTCGACGGCAACGGCCTCGCTGTTCGGTACTTCCTTAAATACGGAAAAGACGATGTCCCGCGACATACCAATTCGCTCCGCGCCGTTGTGTTTGAGAGCAATGCCAACGACCGGGCGTACGATGTCGATAGCCGATGTCTGAACGATGGCGGGCGGATTTGGTGTTAAAAGCGGCGCTAACGCATTGAGCACTGTTGCCGAATCAGATGGTGTAACAAGACCTGACATATCGACGTCGAGGCTGGATGACGAAAATGGTGCAGCATTATTGAGATTCCACGCATTAATAATCACAATCGCGTCTGCGGGGGAAACAACGCCATCGCCATTTACATCCAAAGCAACTGATGGCAATTGTGAAGTCATCGCCAGCCGATTTTCGAGCCTCTCACATCGCAACACTCTGCGACGAGCGCCTCCTTTTTTTGGAGGGGGGGGGGGCAAAAGAAAAAAGTTTAGCCAAATTCATTTCAGCCTCCACCATTAGAGTAGGTTGACAAGCTTGCCAACTTGAAGTTTATGATGCCGCATTTTGAAAGTCAATAATGGCCGATTCGCGATTCAAACGGCGGAGCGGCTGCTATGGATTTCCTCGCACCACGTCCCAATCCACGTCGATGCCCAGGCCAGGGCGGCTGGTGATTTCGGTCTCCGGCCCTTGCACGCGGAGCGGATTTTTGGCGATGCCAAATTCATAGTATGCAGGTCCGTGGATGTCGCCGGGGTATTCTTCGACCAAGAGGTTGGGAGTGGCGACAATCAGATGCCCCATCGCGGCCGTGGCGATGTCCCATTCCAAATTGGAACCGACCGTGCAGCCGATGTCGTGGCGGGCGGCGAACTCGACAATTTCGCGCGACTTGCGGATGCCCCCGTTCTTGCCGGGGTAGACGCTAATCAGATCGCAGGCGTCGTTGCGGAGCAACTCGCGGGCGTGGGTCAGGTTGAAGCACATGTCGTCCGCCATCACTTTCACGCCGGTCTCCCGCCGCACGTGGGCGATGGCTTCATAATCTCCATCCGGCGTCGGCTGCTCCATGATGAGGACGTGGCAGTCGCGCAGCTCATGCAGGGCGTGAATGGCCGCGTCGGCGCTCCAGCCGCAGTTAGCGTCGATGACGAGCTTTCGCTCGGGGCCGATTTCCTTTCGGACGGTGCGGACACGGGCGATGTCTTGCTGCACCTCCCCGCCGACTTTGACTTTGACGGTATCGAAACCCTGGGCGACGAGTTCGCGGGCGCGGCGGCGAGCGGTCTCCAAATCATAAGCCCCCATCGAAAACCGGCTGGGGATGATGAGGCTGCGGCACGGTCCGCCGAGCAAATCGTAGACTGGCTTGCCCGCCTGTTTGCCGAGCAGATCCCAGCAGGCCATTTCCAGAGCTGACTTGGCGAACCAATTGTGAATGGCGAGAGCATCCATGCGGGCATCAAGGGCCTTGATGCTGCCGTAGGGGTCTTCCGAGTTAAGCTCGATTCCGAGAAGTGCCGGGGCGAGGACGTTGTCGATCATCGACTGCACCCCCCACACGGTTTCGCCGCTCCAGCGGGGCGTCGCCGTCGCTTCCCCGGCTCCCTCCAGGCCGTTATCAGAAATCACACGCACGACGACAAACTGCGACTCGTCATGCCGGCCCAAAGCCGAGATCATCC
>CAYUJE010000229.1:4859-10823 GCA_964444865.1 uncultured Pirellulaceae bacterium
CAGCGATGTAAATCAGCATGAGCCAAATGTGCATGAATTTACCTTTCATTTACGGCAACCGCCAATTCTCGGTTACCAGTCCGTTGATCCAGGCGAAGTGCATTGTATTGCTCGTCGCCAAATCCAGACCGGCCTCCAAAGCTGTGGCGGCGATGATTAGATCCGCATCCCGTACAGACTTCCCGAGTTGCCATCCTTCAGCCCAAAGCCGAGCGGCGCGATCCAGCACAATTTGGGTCAAGGGAAGGATTTGCGAGTTGTGGCAAAAGGTATCGAAGGATGCGAGTTGAGTTTGAGCATTTCTAAGAATCAATCCACGCAATACTTCATACCGCGTCAAGGATGAGAAGGTAAACTGCCCTTGTGAATTAAGGTAGGAAGTCGCCCGCGCGGTGACACAGGGGTTTCGCTGCCTAAGGACATCTATCAGTGTGTCTGAGTCGAGCAATACACTCATGGGCTGCTTAAAGGTCGAGCCATGGTGGCCCGCGTCAGGGCAATCTTTTCAATCGCATCTATCTCCTCTTCCGATAGGCCGGCAAACACGTTGCACCATTCAGGAAGTCCAGTACTCGTTTGCGGTTGCTTTTCCGCGTCCTGCCCAATGACTTGAATCACGAGCCGCTCATCGCCTTTGAGCGGATGTCCGAGGAAATCTTCAATCGCTAGCCGGGCGGGAGAAGTGATGTCCCTGACGTCTCGGGTGATAGTTTCCATGTCTCTATCTTACGTTAAGAACGAGGCAAGAGGCAATTCACGGGTGTTTGAAACCGCCAGTTGCCCGCAGCCGGCGGCGATGTCGATGCCGCGACGCTGGCGAAGCGTGCTGGGGATATCGTGCTCGGCGAGGATGGCCTGGAAGCGTTTGGCGGCGTTGCTGCTGGTGGGCTGACCGTCGTAGTTAGCAATCGGGTTGAGCGGAATCAGGTTGACGTGCGATGGCAGACCCCGCAGGAGTTTGCCGACCGCAGTTGCTTGTTCCGCCGAGTCGTTTTGTCCCTCGATGAGGGCCCACTCGAAGAAAATGCGGCGTTTCATTTTCTCGGCATAGTAGCGGCAGGCAGAGATAAGTTCCTCCAGCGGCCAGGGCCGAGCGGGGGGAACGAGTTTCGCCCGCTCCTCCTGCGTGGCGGCGTGCAGGGAAACCGCCAGGTTCACTAGCCGGCGTTCGTCGGCCAGGCGAACGATGCCTGGAATGGCGCCGACCGTGCTAAGCGTGATGTGCCGTGGCGCGAGGGCGAGACCGGCAGGCTCGCAGAGGATGCTGACGGCCTTCATCACTGCGTCGTAATTGTGCAGCGGCTCCCCCATTCCCATCAGGACGACATTTCGCAGCGGCTGCTCTCCTTGTTGCCTCAAAACGCGATTCGCATGCACCACTTGCTGCACAATCTCCCCCGCTGTCAACTGCCGCACGAGCCCCATTTGCGCCGTCGCGCAAAACACGCAACCCATCGCGCAGCCGACCTGCGAGCTGACGCAAGCCGTCGCCCTTCCCTGGAATTTCATCAGCACCGTCTCCACCCGGCAGCCGTCGGAGAGGCCGAGGAGATATTTCCGCGTAAAACCGTCGGAAGATTGCACTTCGCTGCCAATTGGCAATTCATCGGCCAGCATGGCCTCGTCCAAACGACTGCGCAAAGCCGCCGGCAGGTCGAGCATTTGTCGCGGCAAGCGGGTTTCATTCCGATACACATATTTCAGCACCCGCGCAGCATGAATGCGAGGAAAGCCCCAAGCATCAATGACCTCTTCCAGGCCTGAGCGATTGAATTCGAAGATGGAAAATCCGGAAACCACGATAGCGGGGAGCAGGTTGAGGAGGAGGGTCTGCGATTCTTCGCACTTCCTATTTCAGTTGCGATTCGCGCGATTTTTGCGTAGACTTAAGACCTATTACCACGGACCTTTTTCACCGGTCGCGTAACGTGCTCGCGGCTGTTTCCAGGAATTGAACATGATACCACGCTGGCGATTGACCGCCCCCCTGTTGCTGGTCCTTTTAGCAGCCCCTGTCTTTGCCAAGGCCGCCGAATTGCTCACGATTGAACAAGCGGAGGCGCTCTCGAAGGCGACCGGCCGACCGATCCTGGCGATGGCGGGTTCCAAGACCTGAGGCCCATGCCAGGCGCTGATTGCTCGGCTCAATACCGATCAATCCATCGCGCCGCTGGTGGCACAGTTTGTGCCCCTCAAGATTGATACCGATGGTGACAATTGGCAAGCGTGGTCCAGGAAATATCGCCACGAAGGAAGTGCCATTCCCATCCTGTATGTCGTCCGGGCCAATGGCGATTTGGCTTACGGCAAGAGCGGCTCCAAGCAAGGGGATGATCTACCAAAGTTCCTCGTCGAACATCTGGCGACCGCGGGCCGAATTTTCAATGACGCCCAACTAGCGGCCATACAGGGTGCGGTCACCGACGCGAACAAGGCCCTTGCTGAGGGAGATGCGGGGACGGCGGTGAAGCGATTGGAGGGGCTGAAGAAACTCGGCGAGCCGGGAAAGTTTGGCAGCTTTGCCAAGGTGGCCCTCGAAGCCGACTCGCTCTATGCGAAGCTGGTCGAACAGGGGAAGGGGGCGTTGAAAGCGGCTCAGGAGCAATTGGCCGGGAACGACAAGTTTGCCGGTGTGCTGGGGATTGTTTCCGCAAACCGTATCTATGGCAAGCTTCCCGAGCTCCGCAAGGATTTGGTTTCCGCGGAACGGGATCTTAGCAAGGAGGCGGAACTCAAGGAGCATATCAAGCAGGCCGAGGCGGTGGACCGCGCACTCGCGCTGCTGAGTCTGAAGAACGGCAAAAAGTCGGCCATGTCCGCGCTGGAAACGGTCATCACCCGCTTCCCGAATTCCCCTGCTGCGGAACTGGCCAAGGCCAAACTGGCCGAGTTGGGCGCGGCCCTCCCAGCGGGTGCCGACGGTCCGCAGGGGGAGCTGCGTACCTGGAGCGACGCGACCGGCAAGTTTCAAATCGAAGCGACTCTGATCGGCGTGGTCGACGGGAAAGTTCAGCTGAAGAAAAAGAGCGGTGAAATCGTGACCGTGCCGGTAGATAAGTTGAGCAAGGAAGATCAGGAGTTTTTGGCGAAGAAGTAGCGATCGCCATTATCCCTCCAAAAACCTCCGCACCACATTCCCCGTAATCCGGCTCACCGCGTCATCCACCAGGATTGAGGCCGGCCAGGTGATGCTGCCGACGGAGAAGACGCCACCACCGCTCTTCGTGTCGAAGACGACCATTTCGCCGCCGCCGTTATCTTTGTTAGTCCCTTTGGCGAGGAGGTGCGTGCCGGGGGGTGAGCTTACGGAACGCTTGTCGGTCTCATGGCCGGATGCACCGCCGGGGATCCGCTCATGCAGCGAGGCGTGGCCGAAGGTATCGCCGTTTTTCAGGCCAGTTCCCGCAAAGACCCAGTGCGGGGCGTCAATCACCTTGTACGGGGCCGCCGTCATGATGGCCCGGTCGTCGTAGACGATGCCGAGCAAGTTCGCTTCCGATTCGGCCCGCACATGGAAGCGGCTTTCGTAGGGGGAATCCTCGCTGATGCCCTTGCCCGTCGGTGAAGCCGAAGGCTTGAGCCGTCGTTCGTCTTCGTTGCGATAAATGCAGGTCTGGCCGTCGAGAAATTCCACGTCGGCATTCAGGCCGTTGCCGCCGAGGTACATCAGCTTGCCGCCGCGCTCAAAGACCCATTGCTTCACCTTGTAGTACATCTGGCTCGACCAGTATTCCGGATGCGTCGTAGTGATGAGAATCTTGTAGGCATCCAGGTCGAGCTGCCCGAAGTGGAGCTGCGTCTCGCCGTAGTAGTCGTAGGCGATTTTCTCCCGCTCCAGCCAGCCGAGGAACCGCCACTCCGCCGGAGCGAGGTGGCAAGCGGCCCGGCCGGCGATGGGGTCGGTCACCTGCACATTCTCGGGAACGAAGCAGACCGGCTCGGGGCGGTCGAACGAGAGGGGGAGGTAGTCGCTGATGCCGTAGTTGATGTGCGTGGGGTCGATGTAACGCCCGAGTTCCAGTCGGGCGTTGGCGGTGGGCGATGGAGGAAGCTTGTCGGGGTGGATGTAGTTGCTCCGGCCGCCGAAATTGTTGTAGGCGTTCCAGGTTATGTTCGAGGCCAGCACGGCAATCGGGGCGGTCGGCTGGGCGGGGGCGACAATCCAGGGAAACGAGAAGAACGCCCCGTTTTCATTCTTCGCGTGGAAGTAATAGAGGCCGCTTCTTTCCGGCGCGGTTACCCACTGCTTGTGGTGCGGGCTGGCGTAGCCGAACTTGTTCCACATCACGCCGGTCTGCGTGTAGTCGCCGTCGGGGACAATCTGCACTGTCGCCCGCGGGCCGTGCTCATCGAACCAGCCGATGGGGCGGACCAACTCCTTCTTCCAGCCGTACCGCCACAGTTCCAGCTTGTAAGCCGCATCGCTGTGGACGCGAAACTCCGCCGCCTCGCCACTCTTCACCCACTTCGGCCAGGCATAGCCGAGCAGGCCATCCTGCAAGAGGCGAAACTGATGCGGTTTCTTCGTCGGCAGCGTCAGCCGCACCCGCTTGCTGCCATAACCATCTTTGGCCAGGACGACGTCATAGTCCCCTGGCGGCGCATTGGCATGAACGGCTCCGCTCGCTCGGCTGCGAGTGGCAACGGAGTCGCCTGTTCCGGAAACAAGTTCTATATCCACGCCCGCAAGAGCGATGTACCTGTGGTCGCTGACATAGCCGATGTGCATGGGGAGGAGAGGGTAGAGGGTGGAGGTTAGAGGATAGACGAGGCAGTGCCAATTCTAGGCCGGCGAGTTCCAGGCACTCAACTGGTATGACGCTGTCGCGCCGGCCTGTATCATAAGCGCTTCACCAGCCGCGAGTTTCTTCGCCCAGGTTGTCCGATGTCCAATCCTTATGCATCCCCCTCGTTCGACCCCAAGCAATTCCAGGACTATCCCAGCCCGTTTCCGCCACCCCAGAACACGGGCTTTGGCTGGGTGCAACAGATTCGAGTAGTGGCGATTTTGAACTGCGTGCAGGGAGGGCTGGAGTGTGTGATGGGGCTCATGACGGGTGGGGCGGGCGTCTTTGTTGGAATAATCCTGCAGTCGGAAAGAAATAATCCGGGCAATCGTAACATGAACGGCCCACCGGACGGCATGGAATGGATCATCGGTGGTGCCTATCTGGCAGTGGGATTGCTGATCCTGGCGGCCGGAATCTTTCGGGTGTATGCCGGCGTGAGAAACTTTGGCTATCGCAATCGGATCCTGGGAATAGTCTCGCTTGTTTGCGGGCTGGTCTCCATGTTCGGCTGTTACTGCGCCCCGACCAGCATCGCGATGCTCATCTATGGGCTGATCGTGTTTCTCAACCCGGCCGTGCAGGCGGCGTTTGTGCTGGGAGAGCAAGGAACGCCGAGCGACGCGATTCTCAACTCGTTCCTTCCTTATCCGCCGCAAAGTTTCGGCCAACCGCCGAACTTTGGCCAGCCCCAAACTCCCGGCCAGTCCCCATTTGGGCCACCCCCTTCGCCGCCGCCGGGATAATCCACCACCCTCCCGCGCAGGATCGACTTTCCGTCAATCCCTCGTAGGACGGCCTTCCCATGCGGTCCCTCTGGCACCTCAGATTTAGAGCCGTCAAATTCCTGCGGCCCCGGCGGAGACTTACGTCAAATCGTCTCGACGTAAGTCCTGGTTCTCCGCTTCGTCTCAAATCTTAGATTTCAAATCGCCTCCCTCCGCGCGCACCTTCCCCGCGCCATCTACACACCTTTGCTATCAACTTGTCAAAGAACTCACCGGTTTCTCGCCGGCCAGATTTTTGTTCTATTGTACACTATAAAGGGCCGAAAGCCAAGGGGGCGCCAAAAATTTTGGTGTTCCGGAAAAACCGGGGTCGGGAAGGGTTTCGCGCGGCTCCATCATGGATCGACACGAGCCAGCGGGACGCGAAACCTTTCCCGACCCCGTTCACG
>CAYUJE010000230.1:0-10690 GCA_964444865.1 uncultured Pirellulaceae bacterium
GCCTCTTCATAGAGTTTCTCGTAGGCCGCTTTCGATGGTATCAGGGCCTTGGCGCAGAACTCCTCGCTCGGCGGAAAGAGCCGATCCTCGTGCATCACCGTATCAATTTGCCCGCTCATCTCAGCCGCCTTTCTAGAGTCCCCCAAAAACAATGCGAACTGCCGATTTTAGAATTAGCCCGGCGCACAAGCGAGGGGGAGCGCTGGAGTCCCGCCTTCAGGCGGCTGCCCGGTCCAAAAGACCGCCTAAAGGCGGGACTCCAACGGCCTTATTTCGGTGGGAGCTGGCTCGGCCAACTCCGATAAAGGACGGCGAAAGCAGCCACACCCCCAAGCAAGAAGGCTGCGGCAAGGATGGGCACCGACGTCAATGGAGTCTGTTGCCCCATCGCCAGAACGCCGACTGAACTGCAAGTTACCGTGAAAGCGACCAGAGCCGCCAGACTGGTGACAAAGGACGTGACGATTGCAAATGCGAGCAGCGTACCGAACGAACGGGTTCGCAACGTGGGAGCCGCCGTTTTGATCACTGCCCGCGTCCTGTAGAACGTGGTGATCAGCGGCGGTACCAGAGCCACGGTCAGAATCCCAATCCCTGTCCCCCACGAAAACGCCGCCGCACAGAAAGCCACCACCGTTGTCAGGCCGAACAGGTGCAATAGGGAGAACTGCCAGGGCCGCTGGGCTGGCTCAATGTTCTTTGACTGCGGTTCCAGATCTGTGTTCATCGTAGCACGCCAACGGTTGCAGCCTGGCTTTCTTTATTTTTCTGTCTCTCATTTTTCTGTCTCGCTCTTCGACGGAAGTGGACAGAAAAATGGAAGACAGAAAAATGAAGAGGAATGATGGCGGAGGGATTATTCAGTTGCGTTCGGTTGCGACCGCGTCTGATTTACTTCATTTTGGAGCGCCGATTCCTCCACCACCTGGCAATCCGGCAGCGATTCCAAGAACGTGCGGCCGTATTGCTTGGTTTTCATCCGGGGGTCGAGGATGACGACGATGCCGGTGTCGGTGGCGGTGCGGATGAGGCGGCCGAAGCCTTGGCGGAGCTTGATGACCGCTTCGGGAAGCTGATAGTCGCGGAAGGGGTTGCCGCCGCGGGCCTTGATGTCTTCCAGGCGGGCTTCGAGGAGCGGGGCGTCGGGGACGCTGAAGGGGAGCTTGGTGATGATGACGTTTTGCAGGGCATCCCCCGGCACGTCGACCCCCTGCCAGAAACTGTCGGTCCCCAGCAGCACGCCGCGAGGGTTTTCCTTGAACATCTCCACCATCTTCGTCCGCGGCACCCCGTCCGCCTGGCTGTAGAGGGCCATGTTCCGCTTTGCCAGCCACGGCGTCAGGTCGGCAGCGGCCCGTTTCAGGGATTCGTAACTGGTGAAGAGAACGAACGCCCGGCCGTCGGTTCGCTCCACGTACCGCTTGATCATCTCGCTCGCCCGGCTGTCGAAATTCGCTTTGTCCGCCGAGGGGTCGGGCATATCGCCGACGAGAATCAGCTTCACTTGCCGGCGATAATCGAACGGGCTGCCGACGCGGAGCGAAGCCGACTGCGTCAGGCCGATGCGAGACTTAAAGAATTCGAAGCTCGGCTTCTTGCCGGTGGAAAGCGTGGCGCTCGTCATGATGACGGTCTTGGCGACGGAAAAAAGCTGCTCGCGGAGGACGGGGCCGGTATCTATCGGGGCGGCGGAGAGCGTCTGCCGCGGCCGGCCGTTGCGGGAGACGGAAGTCTCGTGCCAGTAGACGCTTCCCTGGCTCTGCTGCTCCAGCCAATGGGCGATTTCCCCCGCGAGCGCCATGAGCCGATTGAAGGCGGAGACAAAGTTGAGCTTTTGCGACTCGTCCTTGATCTCCTCGGTGCGGGCGTGGATTTCCTGGGCCAGTGCCGTCAGAGCGGGGCTGATTTCATTGGCCATCGGCACTGGCGCTCGGAAGCGGCCGTTCTTGTTGCCGGTTTTTTGCATGGCGACCATCACGTCCGCAAAAAACTCATCCGCCAGCGTGTAGCAATCGATGACCAGCTTTTGAGCCTTGGCAAAACGGCCTTTCACTCCCTGCTCGCTGACGAGCAGCCCTTTGTTGGTCCGATCGTTGTACAGCCGGCTGAGGATGTAGTGAACCTGGCCACTGGTGACGGAGAGGCCGAGGTGGTCACCGGCGACTGCTTCCAGCGTGTGGGCCTCGTCGAAGATAACCGCGTCATAATCGGGTAAGATTTGGGCCCCCGACTGCCGCAGGGCGAGGTCGCTGAAAAACAGGGCGTGGTTAACGACGAGTATTTGCGCGTTGTAAACGCGGCGGCGAGCCTGGTAATAGAAGCACTGCTTGTAGGTCGGGCAGTTCCGCCCCAGGCAGTTGCCGCTGTCGCTGGCGACTTCGTCCCAGACCACCGAACTGGGCTGAAAACCCAAGTCGCTGCGGCTGCCGTCGCCGGTGGTTTTGGACCATTTCTGAATCTCCCGCAGGTCGTCGACTTCCTCCTGCGTCGTAAACAGACTCCGCGATTTCTCCAGCGCGGTGTTCATCCGCCGGAGGCTCAGGTAATTCCCCCGCCCCTTCACCAGCACCGCCGTGAATTCCTGCGGCATCACGGACCGCAGCAGCGGAATATCCTTGTTCAGGAGCTGCTCCTGCAAACTGATGGTGTGAGTGGAGATGATGATCCGCTTTTTCGGAGCGGTCTCGTCCTGCTTAGCCGGCTCCTCCGGGAGGCGAGGGTCACTCTCGTCACTGCGTCGCTCTCCCCGCGTGGGCGCGGGGGCTAAGCTTGTGACGGCCAAGATCGCCGGGACGAGATACGCGAAGCTCTTCCCCACCCCCGTCCCGGCTTCGGCAATCAGGTGGTGCTTCTCGCGCAGGGCGCGCTCCACCGCCTCAGCCATCGCCAGTTGCTCCTGGCGGTGCTCATAGTTCGGCATCCGAGCCGCAATGCGGCCGCCGGGCCCGATAATCTCGGAAACAGAGGACATGCGTGCACGATAGCACGAAAAGCGCAGGCCGTCATTGCATGACATGCCAGTTATGATTGAAGGCCATGGGCAAAGTTGATTTGCTCGCAAGTCGATCGGCGACGGATCTCAAGAACGCTCCCCTTATTCGCCCACTTGCCACAAATCTTGCCAAAAATCCACTCCGGTCCGGCTGAAACTCGTAACTTGCCCTGCAAAACGCGTTGACACGTCCCGTTTGCGGGCAAGAATCAAGGAGGCAGAGCGAATTACTGCCAAAGAGACTACTTTCTCCTTCGAGGAGCATGACCATGACCAGCCTGTTTGTTTTGTGTGCGGTGATCGGCGGAACCATTTTGGTTTGCCAGTTCGTTCTCACGCTCGTGGGCTTTGGGCATGATGTGGGGGATATGTCCCACGATATTTCCGGCGATGTGAATACCGACGTTTCCGCCGATGCCCATGACGGAGCGGATGCTCACACTGAAGCCGGCCATCACGGCTCGTCGTGGCTGTTTGGCGTCATTTCGTTTCGCACGCTCGTTGCCGCCAGCGCGTTCTTCGGCCTGGCGGGACTGGCGTCGGACTCCGCCGGACTCGCTCCCGCCATGCAGATTCTCATCGCCGTCGCCAGTGGTTTGTCTGCCATGTTTGCCGTGCACGCGCTCGTCAAGCAAATGGGGAAATTGTCCCAGGATCAAACGCTGAAGGTGCAGCGGGCCATTGGCCACATCGGCACCGTTTATATTCCAGTCCCGGCTCAGAAATCAAATTCCGGGAAGGTTCAACTCAACCTGCAAAACCGGGTGGTGGAATACGAAGCCATCACCAATGGTAACGAAGAACTGGCCACCGGCACCAAGGTCCGCATCGTGGCAGTGCGGGGCTCGATTTTGGAAGTCGAGCCGATCATGCATGAAGCGGCGACGTAAGGGGTCGGGAGGAGTTTTCGCGGCGAAAACCCCTCCCGACCCCGTTCGCGCCGCCGCAGGAGAAACGCTGTAGAATCGGAGCATGTCACACTCGCCCCGTTTTAATCTCCCTCATTTAGGTCTCGGTGTTGGCCTGCGGAGTGTTCACTTCGCGCACATCCTCCAGCAGCAGCCGGCGGTGGATTGGTTTGAGATTATCTCCGAGAATTTTATGGATTCTCGCGGGCGGCCGAGGCAGGTGCTCAGGCAGGTGGCGGAGCGTTACCCGGTGGTGATGCATGGCGTGTCGCTTTCGATTGGCTCGACCGACCCGCTCGATTTTGAATATCTGGCCAAGCTCAAGGCGCTGGCTGCCGAATGTCAGCCGGCGTGGGTTTCGGATCATCTCTGCTGGACGGGGGTGGCTGGGAAGAACACGCACGATCTGCTGCCGCTGCCGCTCAATGAGGAGTCTTTGCGGCATGTGACGGAGCGGGTCCGCATTGTGCAGGACTATCTGGAGCGGCCGCTGGTGCTGGAGAATCCCAGTTCCTACATCACCTTCGCCGCCTCCACGCTGAGCGAGTGGGAATTCCTCAGCCGCCTGGCCGCGGATGCCGATTGTGGACTGCTGCTGGACGTGAACAACGTCTATGTCTCCAGCGTGAACCACGAATTCGACCCCGCCGAGTACCTCCGCAATCTGCCGCACGAGCGGGTAGTGCAATTCCACCTCGCCGGCCACACCCACCTGGGCACCCACTGCATCGACACCCACGACGGCCGCGTGGTGGAAGCCGTCTGGCAACTCTACCGCCTGGCCCACGAGCTTACCGGGGGCACCAGCACGCTGCTGGAATGGGACGCCAAAATTCCGCCGTTCCCGGAGCTGCATGCGGAGGTGCTGAAGGCGAAGAAGTATATCCAGCGGGAATTGATGCCGGATTTGCCAGCCGAAAAGGAATTGCCGGAAACGGCGTTTCACTACCAGCAGTCAGCCGTTCCCCACCCACTGCACCTCTTGCCCTCAGCGGTGGAATAAACGCCATCGTGACATTACTGCTGGCAGGTTCTGCCGTTGGCTGGTACTTTGCAGCGCAGATTGTTGCCGCCTTGCTCTACCCCAAAATTAATGGTCATGAAGGAATCCGCTGCTTCCGATCGATCCGCTTCGAATCGTTACGATACCATTCCCCGGCCACTTCCCGCCCTGGAAGCCACCAAGAGTTCCCCTTCGGCGGCTGCACCGACGGCTGTTCGCGATACGCTCTTTGGGCGCATCGCCCTGCTCGCGGGGATCGTCAACCAAGACACCTTGGACAAAGCCTGGGCTGAGCAATCGACTTACCCAGCGAAGTCTCTCGCGGAAATTCTCGTGGAGACAGGAGCAATTGCCGCCGCCGAGGTACAAGCAATCGAAGTTGTTCTGAAGCGACAATTGGATCGGGCTCAGGATGATCCACAAGCCGGCACTGCTTGGCTCGGTACCCTGCCAAGTCCGATCAACGCCCCCGCCCCCTTGGCGTTGGCGGATACGGTTCCGCTTGCACCGACTGCTCGCGACTCGCAGCGTCCGCAAAAGCTCTTCGGCCACTATGAACTGCTCAGTGAAATCGCCCGTGGCGGCATGGGCGTTGTCTACAAAGCGCGGCAAACGAAACTGAACCGGCTCGTCGCCCTGAAAATGATTCGTTCTGGGGAACTGGCCGATCAAGAGCAGGTCAGGCGGTTCTATGTCGAAGCCGAGGCTGCGGCTAAGCTCGACCACCCGGGCATCGTGCCAGTGTATGAAGTCGGCGAGATCGGCGGCCAGCACTACTTCTCCATGGCATTCATCCAGGGACAAAGCCTGAATGACCGAGTCAAGGCAGAGGGGCCGCTGGCACCCCAAGCGGCGGCCCGGATGCTGAAGAGCGTGGCCCATGCGGTTCAGTTTGCCCACGACAAGGGAATCGTTCACAGGGACATCAAGCCCCACAACATTCTGCTGGACGAAAAGGGAGAGCCCCGCGTCGCCGACTTTGGCCTGGCCAAGCACGTGCAGGGTGCCAGCGAAATGACTACCACGGGGCAAATCCTGGGGACTCCCAGCTATATGCCCCCCGAGCAGGCAGCCGGCAAGACGGATGAAGTCGGCCGGGCCGCGGATGTGTACTCTCTGGGGGCCACGCTGTATTGCCTGCTCACCGGCCATCCGCCGTTTCAAGCCTCTTCGCTGGCCGAAACGATCCGGCAAGTCCTTGATATTCAGCCCGTCCCGCTGCGTCGGCTCAATCCGGAAATTCCTAGGGACTTGGAGACGATCTGTCTCAAATGCTTGCGGAAGGAACCGGAAAAACGCTATGCCAGTGCCCGCGACCTGGCGGAAGACTTGGGATGCTGGCTGGACAATAAGCCAATCACCGCCCGGCCGGTGGGGCGGATCGAACGAACCTGGCTCTGGTGCAAACGGCGGCCCGCGCTGGTCGGGCTGTCACTCGTGTTTCTTGTGCTGTCGGTGGCGGGGACATTCGTTGCCATCGAACGCCAGAGTGCAATTCGGGCGAATGGGTTGGTCGATGCCCTGATGAAGGCAGAAACGGCTCAAGTGCCGGCTCTGGTTCGCGATCTGGCTCCCTATCGGCAACGCGCCAATCCAATGTTGCGGAAAGAACGTGAACAATCCGCCAAGGACTCTGCTCAGCAGTTGCATTCCAGCCTTGCCTTATTACCAACGGACGCCGAACAGGTGGAGTATCTCTATGGCCGCTTGCTCAAGTCCGAGCCGGCGGAATTCCAGGTGATACGAATGTCCCTGTTGAGCCACAAACAACAACTATCCGAGCGACTATGGAAAGTACTGGAAACACCGAAGCACGATCCGGACGAACGCTTTCGGGCGGCTGGTGCCTTGGCCGCGTTTGCTCCCGATGATCCTCGCTGGAAAAAATCCAGTCCGGATGTGGCGGCAGCGCTGGTTATCCAAAAACCGTTTGCGGTGGCGGAATGGACAAATGCCTTGCAGGGTGCGGCGAAATGGTTAATCCCACCGTTGGCCGACTTCCTTGTCGATGAGAAACGGGGCCTGTCGGAAAAAGGCTTAATCGCGACTATCTACAACACCTACGCGGCGGATGTGCCGGATGCCTATTCCCGGCTGGAGAAGCAGCTCGAGGAGCAAAGCGAGCCGAATGCAAAACCGGAAGCCAAATTCTCGCTGGCAAAGAGGCAAGCCAGTATTGGGGCCGCCTTGATGGTCATGGGGCGAGCCGAGAAGGTTTGGCCTTTGCTCAAGAAACAGCCCAATCCAACCCTGAGAAGTTATCTGGTCGAGTGGTTGGGGCCGATGGGTGTGGATTACAAAGTTTTGATTGCCCGTCTAGACCGAGAGCAGGAGGTCTCTACCAGGCGAGCAATCCTCCTAAGTCTCGGTGAGTTTGGCCTCGATCGCCTGTCGCAGGACCAGCGGTCCCTTCTGTTGCCTCGCATGCGAAAACTTTTTCAAGAGGATGACGATCCAGGGGTTCACGGAGACGCCGAATGGCTGCTCCGCAAGTGGGATGCGACCGAAGAACTCCAGTCCCTCAGCAACGTCTTGGCGACAGGGAAGGTGGATGGGAAACGACAATGGTATGTCAATCGGCAGGGTCAGACACTGACCGTCCTTCCGCCACCTGGGGAATTCGTGGTGGGGGAAATCTGGCAGCCCTGGAAGATGCGGATTGATCGCAGCTTTGCCATCGCCTCGAAAGAAGTGACCGTCGATCAGTTCCGCCGATTTCGCAAGGAGCATTCCTATGTCAAGCACTCAACACCCACGGTGGACTGTCCAGTGGGTGAAGTAACCTGGTACGCCGCGGCAGCCTATTGCAACTGGCTGAGCGAAAAGGAGGGCATCGCGCGGGATCAATGGTGCTACGAACTAAATGAAAAAGGAGAATTCGCAGCGGGGATGAAGGTGCGCCCCAATGCCTTACAGCGAACCGGTTATCGCTTGCCCACCGAGGCGGAGTGGGAGTATGCGTGTCGGGCGGGCGCGGAGACGGCCTATTCGTTTGGCGAGGGAAAGGAACTGTTGGAGAAATATGGTTGGTTTGCCGCCAATGGGTCGGAAACGTTTCATCCGGTAGGAATGCTCAAACCAAACGACCTGGGACTTTGGGACATGCACGGCCACATGTGGGAATGGACGCAGGAGGACTGGTTTACCTTCCCGTATATGTCGGTGAAAGCAGCAGTAACTGATGACGGCAAGAATCCTTTGACCATCGACGAGAAAAGATCGGGAGCCCTGCGTGGAGGTGCGATCCTTGATAATTCCGCTTACCTCCGTTCCGCATTTCGTGTCCTCTGTCCGCCGTCGGCGCTGAACAATGTCAGAAGCCAAGGTTTCCGCGTGGCCAGAACTTTACCTTGATTTCTTCGTCGTTCTTCGCGGCGATTTTTACCGGAGTCCTATTCCCGTTGCCCAGGAGCCTCCGCGAGCGTGATCGAAGGCGGCTTCCTGCCCCATCACTCAGGTCCGGACGGGCCAACCGAGTGGCGAGGGAGGGGCACTCGCCACTCGGCAGGGCGGAGCTTCGGAGAGGTGCGTTTCTAGGGGACCCTGGGAACACGAGGAATGGCATCCATTACAATGCGGAGACACGCGGCTGCTTGAATGATCTGCCCGTGCTTTTCGATTTACTCCAGACGCTCCCCTTTTCCATAGACCCATGAAGATCACTCGCATCGAGGCCATTCCCGTCCGTGTTCCACTCAAGAAGGGAATGAGCACTAAGACGGCTCATGGGGAGCATGTTGTGACGGAGATTGTGATCATCAAAGTGCATACCGATGAGGGGCTGGTCGGCCTCGGGGAAGCAACGGTTGCCGTCCGCTGGACCGGCGAGACCAGCCAAAGCTGCGTCAGTCTGATTGAGGCGATTATCGCGCCGGCTCTCGTTGGCACCAATCCACTCGCCATCACATTGGCCCGCCAGACGATGGACGTGGCGATCAAACTCAACCCCTTCACCAAATCCGGCGTGGAAATGGCCCTGTGGGACATCGCCGGCAAAGCAGCGGGAATGCCCGTTTATCAACTCCTTGGCGGCAAGGTGCGGGATTCGGCCCGCATCAAAATGGTCGTCGGGGCTTTTGACATTCCTCGCGTCCGCAGCCTGGCCCAGCAGTTTTTGGAATGGGGGGTGACTTGCATCAAAGTGAAAACGGGACTTGTCCCGGAAGAAGACATCGCCCGGGTGCGTGCCGTACGCGAACTGGCGGGACCGAATCTTCCTATCACGATCGATTCCAACTGCGGCTGGACGGTGACCACGGCGAAGCAGACGCTGCGCAAGCTGGCCGACCTGGGCGTCACGGTTGCCGAGCAGCCCATTCCACCGGATGATCCTTCCGCGATGGCGGAGGTTCGCCGCGACACCACGATCCCGATCATGGCGGATGAAAGCGTCTTCACGCTGAACGACGCCTGGCAACTCACCAACGCCCGGGCCTGCGACATTCTCAGCATCTATCCCGGCAAGCATGGCGGCATTGCGGGGACCGTGGAAATCGCCCACGTCGCCCGGGCCGCCGGCCTGAAATGCGCCATCGGCAGCAACCTGGAACTCGGCATCGGCACAGCCGCCATGTTGCACGTCGCCGCCGCCCTGCCGGAAGTCGATAGCGAGCTCTGCCCTGCGGATCTGATTGGTCCGCTGTACCATGAAGCCGACCTGATTACTGAGCCGCTGTCGCTCGGTCCCGCTGTGGCGAAAGTGCCGGATGGGCCGGGGCTGGGTGTGGAACTGGATGAAGAGCAACTCAGGAAGTATCGCGTGTAACCGCAATAGAATTTATCCGCAGATTACGCGGATTGACGCAGATGGAATTCACAATCATGATTTTCCAAAATCTGCGTCCCTCTGCGAAATCTGCGGACAGCCTTTGAGGTGAAATCCATGTCGTCAAAAATAAACTCAGCATCCATGTCCACCGTCCAACTCGTCCCTCTCACGCCGATGTCTCCGGACGGCAAGCGGGTCGAATACGAGCGGCTGACGATGTTCTCGCGGGACTTGTACGACGCGGGCATTCGAGTCTTTCTGCCAGCCGCGGGAACCGGTGAATTTCACTCGCTTTCCACCAAGGAAGTGATCCAGTGCGTGGAGGCGACGAAAGCCGGCGTGGGTCCCGATGCACTGGTCGTTGCCCCAGTCGGATTTGGCCTGGCTCACGCCTTGGAAATTGGCCGCGGAGCCATCGATAACGAAGCGGATGCTCTGCTGGTGATGCCGCCGGTCCATCCCTATTTGTGCGATGAAGGAATTCGCGATTACCTGACAACTCTCGCCAAGGAACTGCCGCTGCCGCTGTTGGCCTACAAGAAAGGGCCTGCACCGAGCGATGCTTTGCTGCTTGAGCTTTGCAAATCCGGCAAATTAGCCGGTGTGAAGTATGGTGAGAACAATCTGGACGCAGCCGCGAAGCTGATTAAGTCGGTCGGTGACTCCGCAGTGGTTTCCTGCGGCATCGCGGAACGTTACGCGGCCTATTTTCATCTCGCGGGAGCGATCGGCTACACCTCGGGAGCCGGCAATCTCTGTCCCCGGATCACGCTGGCCATGCATGCCGCCCTCATTCGAGGCGACTACACCGAAGCAACTCGCCTACTCAATATCCTGCGTCCCATCGAAGATTATCGGGCCCGCGCCGGCGACTCCTACAACATCAGCATGCTCAAAGCCGCCATGAAAGCCACCGGCCGCGACTTCGGCCCCGCCCGCCTGCCGCAGCGGCCAATCACGGCGAATGAACAGCGGGAGATTGAGACGCTCGTGGAACCGATATTGGCGCAGGAGGCAAG
>CAYUJE010000231.1:0-4843 GCA_964444865.1 uncultured Pirellulaceae bacterium
ACGCGGTCGCTGTACCAGGTCCGCAACCTGCTGCGGGTCTATCTGGCTTCCCGCCTGCCTGCCGAGCGTGATGCCGTGCTGGAAAAGCTGAAGGGACAGGAAGGTGGCACGCCGCAATACATCGCCAAGCTGATTGCTCACATGAAGCCGCCGCTTGACCCCACCGGCAAGGCCGACCCGGCAGCCGTCGCGGTGCTGGGGGACCCCAAGGAAGTTTTGGGACTGAAAGGAAAGGACCCGCTCAACGGGGCCGATCCCAAGCTGGAACCGAAGGAAGTCCCCAAGCCAAAACCCCCGGTGATTCCCGGCCGCGAGCCGAAGGAGCCGGCCGCGCAGCCCGTGGATCCGAAGGAAGCGGATGCGAAGGAAGCGAAATGCGATCCCCAACAGCCAGCCCAGGACGAGGATCTGGTGCTCGGCAAGAAGGATGATAAGAAGGATGACAAGAAGGCCAAGCAGGACATTCCCGGCGCGGCCAAATTCGGCGGCAAACTTCCGCTGCCGGGCGTGGCGGAGAAGAAGGACGATAAAGGGGCTCTCAAGGAAGAGAAACCTGCGGCAAAAGAGCCGCTTAAAGTGCCGGCCAAGGAACCAGCCCCCGACCAGCCGGCGGAAGAAGAGGCTATTCCCATGCTTGGCAACACGGGCGTTCCCGGGCTGTTTCAACTTGAGGCCAAGGGGCCTTCCGAGCATCCCAATATCAAATATCTGGTGCAACTGCCGCCGGAGTACAACCCGTATCGCCGCTATCCGGTGGTCGTCACGCTCAACGGTGCCGGCACATCGCCATCGCAGCAGATTGACTGGTGGGCGGGCTCTTACGACCAGCAAGCGAACACCCGTTATGGCCAGGGGTCGCGCTATGGCTATATCGTGGTTGCCCCTCTGTGGCAGAAGGAGTTCCAGCGGAAATACGAATTCTCCGCGGGGGAACATGCCGCCGTACTCAATCCGCTCCGCGATGTCTTCAAGCGTTTTGCCGTGGATACCGACCGGATCTTTTTGAGCGGCCATTCGATGGGGGGAGATGCCGCCTGGGACATCGGGCTGGCGCATCCGGATCTGTGGGCCGGCGTGGTGCCGATTGTGGCCGAGGCTGGCAAGTTCATCATTCGCTATCCCAACAACGGGGCCCAACTGCCGCTGTATTTCATTTGCGGCGAGCGGGACGGCAACAAATGGGCCCCCAACGCCGTGGAGTGGGACCGCTATTTGAAGCATGCCGATGCCGCGAAGTGGGACGTGATGATCGTGCAGTATCAGGGGCGCGGGCACGAAAGTTATCACGACGAAATCCAGAACTTGTTCGAATGGATGGAGCTTCCGTCGCACCGTCGCGACTTCTTTCCCAAGGAATTTGGCGGCGAGGCCCTGGATGGGTTCAAGAGTTATCAGTCCTTGCGGACCTGGGACAATTTCTTTTTCTATGTCGAGTTCAGCGGCATGCCGGTCAAGTCGATTGTGCATCCGGTGGAGTGGACCGGCGAGAAATCTCCGGGGGGCAGCGTGCTGCTGACGCGGGGATCGTATAACAACGACAGCGACGGCAACAGCATCGTCCGCATTAGTTGCGGGGCTTCGAAGGTGACAGTCTTTCTCGCTCCGGAGATGGTCGATTTTTCGAAAAAGACCACGGTCTACATCAACGGAAAAAAGGTGCCAGGTACCATTGCCCCGAACGTCGTTCATTTACTGGAGGACGTGCGAACTCGCGGCGACCGGCAGCATCCCTTTTGGACCCAAGTCTCGAATCGAGGTGATTAGGAAACGCCATGCAGCAGCCGCAAATCCTGGAGAAGCCGGACATCACGTTCGTCGGCGTGGAGGCATCGTTTCTCCATGCGCTGTCTCCGGAAACCAACAACTTCAAAGTCATTCCTCCCCTGTGGGAACAGCTCGATAAGCGGGCCTGCGAAGTGACGGGCCGCATCGGCAAGACCATGTTCGGCATCATCTATAGCCGGCCGGAGGCGGAGCGTTCCCACCCGCACGAACTGCAATACATCGCGGCTGTGCAGGCGGCCTCGCAGTCGGCAGCGCCGAAGGGGATGGTGGCGCGCACGGTTCCAGCCGGAACCTTTGCCGTGTTTCAGCATCGGGGTCCCATCGAAAAAATCGGCGAGACCTGTTACGAAATCTACCGCGTCTGGCTGCCGCAATCGGCCTGGCAACATTCCGGCATCGCGGACGTGGAAGTCTACGATGAGCGATTTAACTGCGAAGGAGAAGAATCGGTCATGGAATATTGGATTTCGGTGACCCCGCGTTGATCCTCCCTTCCCTCCGGTCGAGGGCTGGGGTGTGGGTCTTCCGCCCGTGACGACATCGCGTCTATTTCCCCTTCCCCGCTGCCGGCGAGGGCCTTTCCACCGCCTGCGGCACCCGTTCCATAAAGGGAGAGGGAGGGGTTTTGTAGACGATGGTTGTTTCTTTCGCCCGATCCTTCCATTTGAGGATGGGAAGTTTGTTTTCGTCGGGGCGCTTGGCGGGATTGTAGCTCAGCGTTGCTCCCGTGATCCGCCGCAGGTTGTCGTTGGCAATGACTCGGATATCCATTTCTGGGCTTTCCAAGTAGTTCACAAGCTCCGCACTACCATATTCGGCGAGTTGCTCCGGGCTGTAGCCCCACAGCAGGCGATAGACGTCCTTTCCTTGCCGCACGCGCAGGCCTTCTGCCGTTTCGCGCAGGCGGGCGGCGGTCTCGGGCCCACGACTGAGAGAGCGCTGCAGGGCGTCGATTTCCTTTTCCCAAAATGACTTCTGCTGGGGATTGCTCAGATCTTTGAGGAGCGGCTCGAACTGGTCGAGGTAGCCGAGGCAGCGAGCGGCCAGAGCACGCACATCCACGGCTTGATCGGAAAGGAGCTCTTGCAAGCGAACCCCCAGCGGCTTTTGCGAATCGAGCATTTCCAGCATTTTCAGCGAAGTTGTCCGATCAATTCCAACGACAGCGTCAATCCAAACGGGCGACCGGAAAGGACCGGCCAGATCAGGCTCCACCTCTTCCGTGCCAAGCACGTACGTCAGCAAGTGGCCGGTGGGAATTTCAATGACCTCCGCACCTTCCGCCTGCCAGGTGGCTCGGCCGCTGGTGGTGAAAATTTCCACGATGCCGAAGGAAGGATCCTTTTCGGGGTCCGAACCCGGCGGCAGATAGCGGCGGGAGTCAATCGCCACGCCCGCATCCGCATCGCTGAGAATCAACGTCCCCTTGAGGCCGGATAACTCCAATTCCAGCGGCACGCCAGCCATCCCCACGGTCACCACAACCATGCGGCCATAGTGCACCGTCATTCGAGAAGCCCCCACCTTCTTAGCCGCTTCGAGTTGGACCTGCGATTCCCCCGTAAACGTAATTTGTGCACCGGACGAAAGGGCAATCTGCGGGCGATACGTCGGCAGCACCTGCAGCCGTTCGCCGGCAAAAATCAATTCCCTGGGAGGGACCATTTTCCAGATCGCCTCTTTTGCATCGTATCGGGCCAGCACTTGCTCGTCCGAAGTGTACCGCCCCAATTCCGGTCCCTCCTTTTTCACCACCACAGGGGGAGCCGTCTTCACGGGAATTTTTGGCCCCTTAGCGGGTTCGGGAACGGTCTTCGCCGGTTCGGGAGCCGTCTTTTCCGGCATGGGAATTGGCTCAACCGGCACTTCGCCTGGCGGCGTCTCGGTGGCAGGTGACTCTTTCTTTTCGGGCGCGACGGCGGGCGTGCCTTTGGTTCCCTTTTCTTCCGAAATGTCGGGGGCAATCGCCTCTGGTGGTTCTTCCGCATTCCCCTTGGCCTTCGCCGCTTCGTCCACAGGTGCGGACTCCGGCTGTTTCTCCGGCTCGGCGGGCTCGCCATTCTGGCCGTTGTCGGCGTCGGCGATGGGCTGGCTGGAATACATCCAGGCGAGAGCCGGATTCGTTCGGTCATAAGGACCAAGCATCCGAATTCCCGCGGCTACTACCAGGAAGGCGAGCAGGGAAGCGGCAATGAGCGGCAGCACACCGTACCGCGAACCTTCCCGCAAATACTCGGGAACTTCCGGCACTGGATGGGTGGATGACGTTTGCACCTCGGCCTTGGGACGGGCCGCATGCGATGCCGCCACAGCCGCTTTGGCAATGCGGCTATGAATGCGGGATTTCTCGGCAGATTCCCCCTCGCGGGCGGGGGCATGCACATCGGCTTCTTCCGCGGGAAGGCCATAGATCCGTTCCCGCAACTTCTGCGGCACTTCCGCCGGCTTGCCGAGAACCATCGTGAGAATCTGATAGCTGCCGGCAACTTCGGCCAGATGCATGTCCGATTCCAGGCAGGTCCGCTCGAAATCGCCGACCCGGTCGTCGGCCAGATTGTTATCCAGATACTCGGCCACATTATTGGCGTCGTCGGTCAGTCCCTTGGCATCAATCTTCGGGGCGTTCATCCGCAGTTTGTGCGTGATCACGCGAATCCGCTGCACCAGACCAGAGGCGACTGGGCTTTCCTGCACTTTGCCGGCAAACTCTTCCGCCTCTGCCGGTTCCAGCACGTTGTACAAATAGGCGAGCAAGGCACGGAGGGTAAGACGCATGACAGATTCTCCACTCAGGTCGTTTCTGACGGCGCGAAACTTTGCCGTCATCTTGAATAGTGGGGAACCGTGCGGAATTTCGTACAAGAATTTCGAAAATGATTGTTCGTGAGGGGAGGGAGCTTGTGGTACAAGGCTCTCCGGCGCAAGCAAACGGCCCGGCCAAATTCTGGCCGAGCCGCGATATTTGTGAATTCCAGGACGTCACCGAAAGTGCTCCAGATTATTTATCCTCTGGTTTCTTGTCTTCTTTCCGGTCCCCTTCCTTTTTATCGCCTTCCTT